>JALOPH010000030.1 GCA_025453995.1 Desulfobacterales bacterium | reverse complement strand
GGGCCGGTCCCGACGACAATGGCGTCAAAATCAGTTCTTGGTGATTTCATGATGGATTCCTCCTAATAATTATGGCGTTTTATTTTTATGGATAAATGCCCGATCTCCCCAGTGGCGTGATTTTTTCTTACAACGGCTCATACGCGGAATCAAAAATTACCAGAAGTGAAAATTTATATTTAATAAATACCAAACAACGTGGTTTGATGTAAACACTGTTCGTTTGGTCGACCGTCGACCGTCGACTTTGATTTTTATTTAAAATGCTCGCGCCTGTCAAGAAAAAATTTTGATTTGCTTTAATCCCTTGATATTTAATTAGATGTAGTTAAAGATAGATTGTTATGAAAAAAATTCTGGGGGGCGGATGAAGCCTTTCCCTGTTATCCGCGAAAGCAATTAATCTTTTTGGGAAATTTAAAATGAATATCATCGAAATCCAATACTGCTTTAAAGTGGGCGAAGGCCGGCAGGAGATTTTTGAGCTGAAGTTTGATGCGTGGAGCCTGGATCTGATCAACAAGCCGACTCAGGGCCTGCCGGACTGGACCCGTCTTGATTTCTTTCAATGCCCCCATTGCCCTCTTAAGCCCGCGGATCATAAGTTATGCCCGGTCGCAGTCAGCCTGGTGGATGTGGTGAAGCGATTTGAACGGGTCATTTCCTATGATGAAGTTGACCTTGAAGTGATCACAGTGGAACGCCGGGTTTCCCAGCGAACAACCGCCCAGCGAGGAATCAGCTCATTGCTGGGGTTGTTGTTTCCCACCAGCGGCTGTCCGCATACCGCATTCTTCAAGCCCATGGTGCGGTTTCACCTGCCGCTTTCCACCAGAGAAGACACGATTTTCCGGGTGACCGGCATGTATCTCATTGCCCAGTATTTTTTAAAGCAGGAAGGCAATTCCGTTGATTTCAAGCTCACCGGGCTTCGCACACTCTACAACAATATGCATCAGGTCAATAAACACATTACCGAGCGGCTGCGGAGCGCCAGCATCACCGATTCCTCCATTAACGCGGTTATACTTCTGGACATGTTCACCCATGCGGTTCCCATCGTCATAGAGGACCAACTTGAAAAAATTCGCGACTGGTTTTCGCCGTACTTGTCTGATTTTTACAAACAAATGATGAGAGAGGATTAAATGGATAAATCCATGATGATCTCACCCCGCACCAGGCTCTGCGCGGTGGCGGGAAACCCCATCGGCCACAGCATGTCGCCGGTGATTCACAACGCCGCATATGCGGAGCTGGGGCTGGATTTTGTATATGTGGCCTTCCGGGTGGAAGATATCGGCGCAGCGTTAACCGGCATGCGGGCCATGGAGAATTTCCGGGGAATGAGCATCACGATACCCCACAAGATTTCGGCCATGAAACATGTGGACGAGATCGCCGATGTGGATCAGAGCATCGGCTCCATCAACACGGTAATCCATGAAAACGACCGTTTGATCGGGTTCGGCACGGACGGGCCGGGCGCGCTGAAAGCATTGACGGACGCAAGGGTTGAATTGGACGGGAAACATGTCCTGATGCTGGGCGCGGGCGGCGCGGCGCGCGCCATTGCCTTTACGCTTGCCCAAAATTGCAACTTACATCAAATCACGATTTTAGACATTGATCAAAAAATGCTTCACACGCTGGCCGGGGATCTATCTGCATCCACCCAAACCCTTATTCAGCCGCGGACAATGTCGGATGCAACGCTTGCCGCCGCCATGCCGGCGGCTGATATCATCATTCACTGCACGCCGATAGGCATGCATCCAAAATCTGATGCTTCTTTGATTCCGGCTGATCTTTTCCGGACGGGCCAGGCGGTTTTTGATATTGTCTATACGCCCCTTGAAACCAAATTATTAAAGGATGCAAAATCAAAAGGGCTTAAAACCATTTCAGGGGTGGAAATGTTTGTCAACCAGGCGGTGCTGCAGTTTGAAAGATTCACCGGCGTTTCCGCGCCGGCGGCGGTTATGCGGAATGTGGTGGTGAAGATGCTTGGCTAAGGCCCAATATTGATAATCTATTTATAAAAATCATGCTAATCTTGCAAATTGTTTTACCCGTTGCATCCACTTGTCCCGTTTAGCGGCAGATGCGAATCGGATCGGGCCAAATGACGTTATTTTGACGGGTTTTATACCGCAAAACCCAAGAATGGTTTTTTTCATTTGACTGTGCCCGGGCATTTTATATACCAGCCTGTAATACCAGGGCGGTGTATCCATGGTGACTATGGCATGAGCACTGCGGCCAGCCAGCAGCTTGTCCCAGAACTGAGAGTTTTCACGGTATTTGAACGCATACCCCGGTAAAAACACTCGATCAAACATGCCTTTGAGCAGCGATGGCATGCCCCCCCACCAGGTCGGATAAACAAAAACCAGGTGCTCTGCCCAAACGACCGCATCTTGTATATCTTTCAGGCCTGGCTCTAATTCCTGTATTTGGTTGTATCCGTGGCGCAAAATCGGATCAAAGGAAATTTCGCCCAGCTTGAAGAATTTGACTTTATGCCCCGCTTTTTTTGCGGCTTCTGCATAGGCGGCGGCCAATGCCCCGCAGTAGCTTTCTGCATCCGGATGCCCAAGGATCAAAACGATATTTTTAGCCATGATGCTCCTTTTAGTCTATTGTTAAAGTCTTTCCATCATCAGGGATAAATGTTTTTGACAGCAAATCATTGTTTTCCAATACCTGCCGTAATTGTGACCGGGTAGTCGGGCAGTGATTCAGTGCTTCAAGATGATTGGCAATCACTTTATTCGGGGATAGCCGGATAAACTTTATGATTTCTTCCAGTGGCAGTTTCCCTTTGTCGCAGAGCATGGGATCAATCAGAATAAAATGTTTCCCGGATTCAATAACAAACGTTGCATTCCGCAAATGGTGAATTTTCATTTGTCCCTCACCTTCTACCGCTATTTATTTGTCGTCCGCCGCGTCAAGCGCCTGACGGATGACGGTATATACATCCGGGTGGTTGGCCAGGTGCATATGGTTCATCCCGTTAAAAACAAATCCCGAATCAAATGGAATCCGGCGCTCGGGTTGCGGCGATTGACCGGATGCGCTGGGCACCCGGACCAGCATGTCTCCGAAAAGAACCCCAAGGGGATGATCCGGGTCGCTGGTGATGGTCGCGGCAATGAAACAATATTTCACGCCATCCACATAAGGCGCTGCGTCCCTGTTGTCATTCATAAATGCATCCGGGTCGATCCCTTCCCATTCGCTATCCAGAGTATATCCGAATCGAAGATCCTTGATCCCGGAACTCCGGGAATTCAGCACCCTGGCCGGGACCTGGGTTCCCACCGTATTGATATTCCGAAGCAAAGAACTGAGCATGTTGGTCGCTTTTTCCAGCGGCGCCCCGAGATTCGGTGAGCCGATACAGAAGATGTGGCGCAGCCGGCCCACCCAGGGCGCATTTTCCTGCCTGCCATAGTGGGCCGCGCTGCGGGCGACCAGCCCGCCCATGCTGTGCCCGATCAATAAAATTTCCTCTATGTTTATTGGATATGCATCCACAAGCTGAATCAGAAGATCCGAAAGGCGGCGGCCGTTTTCAGAAACATGACGGCCGGTGTTGTATCTGACATATAAGGGCGTGTATCCGAGGTCTTTTTTCAGCAATTCCCCGAAGTTTATCGCAGGGTCGCCATGGAATCGCTGGGCTGAAATAGCCCACGTCCATTCCGTGCATCCCAGCCCGTGGATAAACACGCAGATTTTGGCGGAAGCTTCTGGAAATTTTTGCTTGAGTGATTCTTTTGTCAGAGTCAGAATATGACCACCATGCCGTAAATTCATGCCCAGGTCGAGGGCGTTCTGTTTCTTGCCCAGGTAATCGCCATAAATCGCATTGAGCGCGGATTCGGCATGATCGATCACCCACGAAGGGCTGCCCTTTGCGTCCGAGCGCATGGGTGTTGCAAGTCTGGCCTGGTTTCGTTTCTCCGCAGGAATAGCGGCGGCTACTGCTTTTGCGCCCAGGTCAAGAATCTTATGAACCCCCCGGTTAACGATTCGGATGGATTCATAGACAACGCCTGCCGGCAGGTCATGGGCGGCCTTTATGGCTTTTGCGGCTGTTGCCAGCGGCTCGACCAAGCTGAAGGGACGAACTGTTTTGTTCACCACCAGCGCATGCATCTGTTCAACAAGGCTGGTGGTTTCCTCAACGGCGTCAAAAATTAAGTCTTTTGCGCCGTTAAACTGCTGAATTTCTTTTTCCATGATGTAAGGGTCCTTTACTGGCCTGTTGTATTTTCAGACTCGTGGGCGGCAAGATAAAGCTTGTACTCTTCCTTCACCAGCTTCCGGTACATGTGATAAAAAAACAGGCTCATCAGCTCCGTTGACTGACTTCCCTTCCGGCGCAATTCATCAGATGTCATTTTATCCCATCCGGCCTGCATGAAGCGCTTTAAATTTTTGGCCACCAGATCTCGAAAAAGCGCTGTGAAATTGGCCAATTCCTTTGGGTCAAACCCATCCCTGGGCCCGATGCCGGTACGGTCCATCTCCACCAGCAGTTTGCCGATGATCACATTGTCTGCGGAATAAAACACATCTCCGTCTTTTTCCTCAGGCGCAAGAATCCCCCATTCCTCCATTCTTGAGAGCCATTTTTGGGAAAGGCCCGTGGCGTCCTTGAATGCTTCCTTGCCTGTCACGCCCTCTCCGGAAAGGAGCTGATCCAGTGGCTTGAATTTTTCAATCAAAAACTGGAATGACGACTTTTCCGGGTGGGATTGCTTTTTATGCTTCCTGATCAGTTTTTTAATCACCGGAATGGGAAGATAATAATTTTCCCTCAGCGCCTTGATGGTGCGGATCTGATCCACGTGCGCCTGGCTGTAATCCGCGGTGTTCTTCCCGGTTTTGCGCGGTTTTTGAAGGACGCCTTCCCGCATATAATAATGAATGCTTTCTTTTGAAACCCCTGTCAGCTTGATCAGTTCGCCGATTTTCATTTTTCCCATTTGACAAGAATTAATAGTTTGCAGGTTGGGTTGAGCCCATTGCCCGATGTAGGGTTTCGTTCCTCAATCCAGCCGACTCAAATCAATCCACAAGAGATGGATGCCTGGGCGAAACCCAACTGAATGCTAAAAGCATTATAATATTAACTTGACAAATATCAAGTGCGATATTAATGAATTTTATGTATAGTGTATAGTTTACTACACGTTTTAATGCAATAAAAAAGGAGGAGTAAGTCATCATGGCACAGCAAATCGCCGACCGGCGGGATATTGATTTTGTCATCTGGGAGCAGATGAAGGGGGAAGAACTGATTCGGTACGATCTGTACAAAGAGTTTAACAGAAAAACATGCGACATGATCATCACTGAAGCGCGAAAAATCGCCATCAATGAAATGCTGCCGACGCTTCAGGAAGGCGATCACGTCGGCGTCCGATTTGAAAACGGCATCGTGAAGGTGCCGGACAGCTTTCACCGGGTGCACAAGCTGCTTCTGGAAGGCGAATGGGGAAACCTTCAGGTTCCTCCGGAAATGGGCGGCCAGGGCGCACCCGGCCTGGTGGCCACCGCGGCCGTTGAATATTTCATGGGCGCCAACTGGCCGTTGTATGTTTATGCCTCCATGGGCAACGGTACCGCAGACATGATCCAGAAATACGGCACTGACGAGCAGAAAAAGAAATATGTCAAACGCCTGGTGTCCGGGGAATGGGGCGGCACCATGCTCCTCACCGAGGCAAACGCCGGCACCGACGTGGGCGCGCTGACCACGTCCGCCATCAAACAGGCGGACGGCTCGTATCTTCTGACCGGCAACAAGATTTTCATCACCGACGGTGAATTCGATTTGTGCGACAACATCATCCACCCGGTGCTGGCCCGCATCGAAGGCGATCCGCCGGGCACCAAGGGCATTTCCATTTTTATCGTTCCCAAGTTCCTGGTCAATGATGACGGCAGCCTGGGAGAACGAAACGATATCGTCTGCACCGGGGTTGAGGAAAAAATGGGGATTCACGCCAGCGCAACATGCAGCATGGCCATGGGCACCAAAGGCAAATGCATCGGGTATCTTCTGGGAGAAGAACGCCAGGGAATGAAGATCATGTTTAACATGATGAACGGCGCGCGCATGGGCACCGGGCTTCAGGCAATGGCCTATGCTTCCGCCGCCTATATGCTGGCGGTGAACTATGCCAGGGAAAGAATCCAGGGAAGGGATTTGAAAGATTTCTTAAACCATGCGGCCCCGTCCGTGACCATCATCAACCATCCGGATGTTCGCCGCAACCTGTTGTGGATGAAGTCCTATGTGGACGGCATGCGCAGCTTTTTCTATTACATGGTATCCTGCAGAACAAAGGCCCTGCTGGCGGAATCCCAGGAAGATCGCGAGCTATACAACGACATGTTTGAGCTCATGACGCCCCTGATCAAGGATTATCTGTCCGTTCACGGTCATGAAGTATGTGTTCAGGCCATCCAGGTCTTTGGCGGCGCCGGCTATTGCAGGGACTACCCGGTGGAACAATATGCCAGAGACTGCAAAATCACGTCGATTTTTGAAGGCACCAGCGGGGTCCAGGCCATGGATCTCCTGGGACGCAAGCTCGGCATGAAAAAAGGGCAGGTCTTTGTCGCGTTTTTGGGTGAAATTCATAAGATCGTGGCCCAGGCCAAAAACATACCGGGGATTGAAGCTTTGGCCGGCAAAGTTGAAACTGTGGCGAACCGTCTGGGTGAAACCGCCATGAACCTTGGCAAAACTGCCATGTCTTTAGAATATAAAACCGCATTCGCCCACTCCTGGCCGTTCCTGGACGCCATGGGCGACACCATCATGGCATGGATGCTTCTATGGCGGGCAGTGACGGCATCCAGTCAGCTCAACAACGGGGCCAAGAAAAAGGACGAAATTTTTTATAAAGGCCAGATCAAGACCGCTGATTTTTTCATCAGCACGGTTCTTCCCTTGACCATGGGGCGCATGGAGTCCATTAACGGAAAATGCCCGGCCGCCATTGAAATCGACGATGAAGGATTTGGTGGGATATAATAAAAAATTGAATCCAGGAGTCAGAAGCCGGAATAAAGAAATAATTACCATCAAAAGACTCCTCCCTCTCCCGGTTGCTGAGCGTTCGACCGCCCTTCGACAGCTCGACTGAGCTCGCCGAAGTCAAGCTCAGGAACTGCTTCGGCTGGTGGCCCTCGACAAGCTCGGGAACCGCACGCTTCGGTCGCTGAGCTTGTTGAAACGGTCAAACCACACTCCGAAGTCTTGTCGAAGCACGGGAGGGGGCCGGGGTGACACAAATAAAGGAATTCTCATGAACGCCCAAAATATATTGTTTGAAAAAAAAGACCATATCGCCGTTGTCACCATGAACCGTCCGCCGGCCAATTCCTGGAACATGGGGGCCATGGTGGAATTTGAAAAAATCTTAGATGATGTGGAACAAGACAAATCCATCCGTGTGATCGTGTTGACCGGCGCGGGTGAAAAATGTTTTTCAGCCGGAATGGATGTCAAGGACCCGCCCCGGTCTGAAAACCGATCCATCGGCCAGGACCTCTGGCGCCGGGTGGAGCGGTTTCCAAAGCCCATCATTTCGGCTATCAACGGCCATGCCCTGGGCGGGGGCCTTGAACTGGCCATGGCCTGTCATTTCAGGATCATGGCAGATTCCCCCAACATTCAGATCGGGTTGACGGAACTGAACCTGGGGCTCATTCCCGGCTGGGGCGGCACCCAGCGCATGGTCCGGCTGTTGGGTAAAGCCAAAGCCCTGGAGTTGATACTCTTGAGCAAGCGCCTTTCCGCCCAGGAAGCCTTGTCCCTCGGCCTTGTCAACCGGATAACGCCTCCGGAAAAGCTCATGGCGGATACCCTGGATTTTGCCGGATGGCTTGCGGAGCGTCCGCCGCTGGCTGTGAGCAGCGTTCTTAAATCCATTTCAGCCGGCATTTATGAAGGCATGGACGCAGGACTTGCCATGGAAGTGGAATGCAGCAAAATGCTGGCAAAATCAAAAGATGTTATTGAAGGATTTACTGCTTTCATGGAAAAAAGAAAACCGGTGTTTACCGGAGAGTAAATCTTTTTTCAGACGAGTCATTTTCAAAATGTTAGATTCAGGTTCGAGGTCAAGGCAAAGGCCGACGAAAAAGCGCAGCATTCATGGGCGTATGTGCGCATTTTGAGGAGTACTGCAACCCTGACATTGACCCTTATATGACCGTTTTGAAATAGGCTCAGAGTTCGTTTATATGCAATGCAGTTCTTTAATGGACACTTCCCCTTCCCGAAGCAAGGTCATCGGATGGGTGGTCACATCCACCACCGTTGATCCTTTTCCCTTCTTCAATGGGCCGGCATCCAGAAGTAAAGATGCTTTTTGAATAAAATCTTCGGACAGATCCCTGAGTTGATGAACGCCTTCCAAGCCTGAAACATTGGCGCTGGTGGCGGTTAGCGGATGATCCAGCATGTTGACAAGGGCGACCGCCACCGGATGCTCCGGCAGGCGGATGCCGATCTTGCCGGTGCCGGCAGTCAACGCTGAAGGAAGTTCGGGCCGGGCGTTGAACACTATGGTGATCCGCCCAGGCCAGAACGTATCCATTAAATTCAGGGCAGCAGCCGGAACATCGGTTACAAGAGACGCCAAATCCTTTCGGGACTTGACCAAAATCGATAGGGGTTTGTGCGCAGGCCGGCGCTTGATCTGAAACACCCGCGCCACTGCTTTTATATTTAATGCGTCGGCGCCGAGCCCGTAAAGATTCCGGGTGGGAAAAACCACAACGCCGCCGGATCGGATGATGTCTGCGGCTTGACTGATGACGGACATATCCGGATCAAGGGGATTGATGACCCGGATGTTGGAATTACTTTCCAAGGTTTTTGGCTTTTTTCTCAACAGAATCCGCCATTTCCTTTTTAAATGCCTCCAGCCGTCGGTGCAATGCGGGATCAGAGATGGCGAGCATCTGGACGGCCAGAATACCGGCATTGCGTGCGCCGGATTTGCCGACGGCCATGGTTGCCACCGGAACCCCCGGCGGCATCTGGACGGTGGAGAGCAGGGCGTCCATGCCGTTTAACGCCGATGAGTCAATTGGCACGCCGATGAGCGGAAGCGTGGTGTGGGCCGCCAGCACGCCGGCCAGATGGGCCGCATGTCCTGCGCCGGCAATGATCACCTTCATTCCTCGCTTAATCGCTGACGAGGCGAAATCCATGGCCCGTTTGGGCGTGCGGTGGGCCGATGCCACGGTGATCTCACAGGGCACGGAAAATTTATCCAAAATATCGGCCGCCTCTTTCATGACGGGGTAATCCGAATCACTGCCCATGACAATTCCCACAAGCGCGGGCGCCTGAATCCGTTTGACTGCTTTCATGCCGATGTCCTTTCTATAGTATGCGCCGTCCCAAGCGATTTTAGAGACTGCAAGATATGCTTTTGAAATGGCTTTTTCAATGGTGTCGCCAAGAGATGTCACGCCCAGAACCCGGCCGCCGGAAGTTACAACCCGTCCGTCTTTTTGAGCTGTGCCTGCATGAAATACCATCACATCTTTCATCCGTTTGGCGGCATCAAGTCCGGAAATGGTCTGGCCTTTCGGATACGGGCCAGGGTATCCTTTGGATGCCATGACCACGCACACAGCCGGACGCTCGTCAATTTCAAGAGTGCATTCGGCAAGGCGACCTTCCACCACCGCCTCCATGATGGGGATGATGTCTGATTTCAACCGCATGAGCAGGGGCTGGGCTTCGGGGTCGCCGAACCGGGCATTGAACTCCACTACATTGACCTGGTCCCCGTCGATCATCAGCCCGGCATAAAGCGCCCCTTTGTAGGGACACCCTTCAGCAGCCATGGCCGCAACCATCGGGATCATGATCTTTTCCATGACTTTTTTATGAATGGCCGGTGTCACCACCGGCGCGGGCGAATATGCGCCCATGCCGCCTGTATTGGGCCCCTGGTCATTGTCATAAATGGCTTTATGATCCTGGGAGGTTGGCAGGGGCAGCACGGTTTTTCCGTCCGTGAACGCAATAAACGACGCCTCCTCGCCTGTTAAGCAATCTTCAATGAGAACCGTTTCACCGGATTTGCCGAACGCATTCTCTTTCATGATCATGGCCAGGGCGTCCTGGGCTTCTTTGACGCTTTTGCAGACAATCACGCCTTTGCCGGCGGCCAGGCCGTCGGCTTTCACCACAATGGGCGCGCCGGCTTTTTGGACATAGGCTCTGGCTTCTTCATATCTGGTAAATGACCGCCCCTTTGCCGTGGGGATCTTGTATTTCAACATCAGCTTTTTGGCAAAGGACTTGCTGGCTTCAATCCGGGCGGCTTTTTTGGACGGGCCGAAAATCCTGAGTCTTTTTTTTTCAAAAACTTCCACGATCCCGGCCGCCAGCGGGGCTTCCGGGCCAACCACCGTCAGGTCGATCTTCTCCTTTTCCGCGAAGTCGGCCAAAGACCGGACATCGTCTGCGTCGATGGCGACGCACTCGGCAAAGTCGGCGATCCCGGCGTTTCCGGGCGCGCAATAGATTTTTTTCACCTGCTGGCTCTTTGAAATCTTCCACGCCAGGACATGCTCTCTACCGCCGCTGCCGATAATCAATATTTTCATGGGAGTTGCCTCTTTGCTATTTCTTGGGGCGAATGGAACTTTTGGTTTTCTTTTTCTGTTCCAGGGCCAGCTCAATCAAACGGTCCAGAAGCTGGGTAAAATTCATGCCCGCTGTTTTTGCAGCCAGGGGAAGAAGGCTGACCGGCGTCATCCCCGGAATGGTGTTGGTTTCCAATACGAAAATATCCTCACCCCGGATCATCATGTCCGTGCGGCTGTATCCATTGCAGAACAGGGCTCGGTGAGATTTTACGGCAAGGTCCTTGGCTTTCCGGGCAATATCCTGGCTGATTCTCGCCGGGCAGATTTCCAGGCTTTCACCCTTGAGATATTTGGCCTCATAATCAAAAAACGCATGTTTCCTGCTGGGCACAATTTCCACAATCGGCAATGATTCCATCGTATGGTTGCCGATGACGCCGCCGGTGATTTCGGTTCCTTTAATGTATTCTTCAATGAGAATGGTATCGCCATACAGAAATGCCTTTTTGATGGCGGAAGTGAGCGTCCGCCTCGTTTTGGCAATCGTCATGCCGATGCTGGAACCGCCGGTCACAGGTTTGACCACCATCGGCAAACCTAATTTTTCAATGCATTCGTTCGGATTGATCGCATCCGACGACTGAAAACTGAGATACGCCGGCACAGGAATACACGCATGTTCATACAGCCGCTTGGAAGCCAGTTTGTTCATGGCGACTGAGCTTCCCAGGGTTCCGGAACCCTGGTAAGGAATTTTGAGCAAATCGAGCATGCCCTGAACTGTCCCGTCCTCCCCGTAATTTCCATGAAGGATGATCAACGCTACATCGATATTGGCCGCGTCGGCGATTAACCTGGCAATATCCGTCTTCGGGTCATATCTGAGGATGTCATACTTGCTTTTGTCCAGGGCTTTAAAAACCTGGTTTCCGCTTTTGATTGAGACTTTTCGTTCAGTGGAAATGCCTCCGGATAAAAGCGCAACGGTAATTTTTTTAGTCATTTTTAAACAACACTTTCTTTGCCTGGAAATATTCGTCCGGCGTAATCAGGTTTTTTTCCAGCAGGCGGGCAAGTTCTGTAATTTCCCGGACAAGAACAGCCTGAGAATCTTCTATCTGCCGGGAGCTTGGAATGATGCTGTTTTCAAGAGCGGCTCTCTCCTGGTTTTCATTTTTGATTTTCAGTGAAGCAATCCCGCCTAAAAAATTAATTTCAATATTTTTGCCTTTAAATTCAGGCTGGGAAAGCATTTTTTGGAGGGCTTCCCCTCCGCCCTGTTTCATATATCTAAAAAAAAGATACGCAGAGCCGGCGGTTAAAAAAAATCCTCCCAGCAGAATCCAGACCATGTAATTCACCATGCCGTGAAGAAACAACACCAGCACGCCAAGCCCGGCCACCAGCACCACATGAAACACAAGAATCATCGAGGCCAGAAAAAGGCTATTCACCAGATGATTTTCCTCGCCTTGCCTTTTGAACATATTTTTCAATTTAAACAGCATACCATCTATATTTTCGCTCTCATATGTGTTGCATCCATGCGCTCAACCAGCTTGGATTCATATTTCTGTGGGATTTCAAGCTGGATCGAACCGGCCCGCGCCGAATTGAGCTTCATGATCAGGAAATTCAATTTTTTGATCGTCTTGAGACGTTCCCTTTCATCGGTCATATTCTCCAGAAGCGCTTCTGTCTGCAGAATTTCTTTTCTGGTCTCAATTTCCGGCGGAACACAGTCCGCGTTTTTGAGTATTTTGTAAGCCATGCGAAGATCCTCAGGGACATTGCTGAAATCTTCCAGTTCCAGCGGTTTTCCGGCCCCCTGCAGCCCTTCAAAATCCCCTTTTCTAATGGACTGCTGAATCCGTTCTTCAACGATCTTTTCAAATCCGGTTAACATTGATGCCATCTTAACTCAATTTTATTTTTATTGATTCATATACATCAAGCATATGAATCCAATAAAAATAAATAAATAAGCCCCTCTGGTTGATCAGAGAGGCTTCATCTCTTCTAAGTGGTGGCGATGCAGGGATTTGAACCCCGGACTCTGCGGATATGAGCCGCATGCTCTGACCAACTGAGCTACATCGCCATGCTGAAAACTTCGCAACAACTCCAATTCTATATGCTTAATAAACGCCACAAAAATATAACACGCCGAATCCCGCGGCATCCCGATGCATTCTTTTGCCCGCTCAAGGGTAAAAGAATCGGACATATTGCGAAATCTTCACCTGAAAATAATTTTTAAGAAAAAGTTTTTAACAGCTCCACTTTTTCAAGTCAAGCCAAAATCATCTATTTTTTATTTTGATGATTGCGTTACTTCAACCTCAAATTCATTAATGTCTGCGGGCAGATTTCCGAACACAATCGTAAAGGGGATTGCTTGGCCGGGGGTAAGCCCGACGTTCACATTATTATCCCCTTTACGATTGGCCAAACGTTTATTAATGGTTTCAAGTTCAAGACCAGCCAGATCTGAATCGGTGAACATGTTTCCGCAATAGGCCGAAGATGTGACAACGATATTCCCCGCTGAGTCATATAAATTCCCCTTGACCTGAATACTGCTTCGGGGATGATCGTATCGGTTTGTCACATTACCGGTCACCACAAGGAGTTCACCGGCCTTTTCATTTTGAACAAATGTATAGTTCGGATTGGCGATCATTTCGATTTGAAGTTTTCCGTGCACATCTGATACAGGCGCAGGAGCCTTTTCCTTGGCGCTGAAAAATTTATACCCGGCATATATCAATCCCAGCGCGACGATCACCGCCAGAATTGCCAGTAGAATTCGGTTTGGTTGTGACTTTTCAGCCTGCCATGCCGGCGCCGCGGAAGCATAAGCGTCTTCCTTGGCTTTGTACTCTTCAGCCGGTGCTGCTTTTGGAGCTGCCGGCTCAAACGGCTCTGTTTTCCGGTATTCTTCAGTAAGCCGTTTTTGCCTTTCATCGGATGTTTCGAGGGCGACTTCCTTTTCTTTTCCAGATTCGGGAGATGCTTCCTCATCGAGCATGGTTTCAAGATCAATATCAATCTCTTCTGTTTCCAGCTCTTCTTCCGGCGCTGTCACAGTTTCAAAATCCAGCTCGAGGTCCATATCAAGGGTTTCTTTTTCAGGTTCTTTTTCGGGTTCGGCTTTGGCGGCCTCCACCGTCTCATCTCCGAAATCAAGAAAATCCTCGATTTCCTCAAGGTCAAACTCTTCCGTATCAACCTTTTCCTCTGTGTCAACGGTCTCACTGGATTCTAATCCGGCATCCAAATCTTCAGTCTCACCGGCTACCGTCTCTCCCATATCAAGATCCAGATCAAAATCCCCTGTGGCGACTTCGTCGCCATCGGGAAGAAGATCCAGATCAAGATCCAGATCGAAATCATCCGTCTTTGCCGCTGTTGTTTTTTCCGCTTCTTCCTCGCCCAAATCAAATTCTTTTGTCTCTAATTCAATGTCTTCAGCCTCCAGGTCAAAATCCAGATCAAAATCTTCAGTTTTTCCCTTGGCTGACGGCTTTTTGACAGACTCTTCTTCCAGATCCAGATCAAATTCATCTAAATCCAGATCCAATCCGAGTTCTGATTCTTTTTCCGATACTGTCTCAGCCGTCGGGGTGTCTTCGGTCTCCAAGTCAAAGTCCAAATCAAATTCCTCTGTTTTGTCCCTGGTCGCCCGCGCTTCAGAAGGTTTTTTCTCCAAATCGTCCAATGCTTCATCCAGATCCAGTTCAAAATCATCTATCTCGGCTGCCTCTTTCACAGACGCTTTTTCTTCGAGTTCTGATTCTAAATCCAAATCAAAATCAAACTCCTCTTCTTCATCAACTTTTGACGTTTTTTTGGCATCCTTTTTTGATAGACTTTCACCTTCTGCTTCTTTTTCCTCTTCAAACTCCTTCAATTGAGTGTCAACACCTCCTTCCGATTCAACAAGATCTATTTCTTCAATTTCAGCCGTTCCGATAATGTCTTCGGTCATCTTTCCCGGCTGAATGCTCTCGTCTGTTTTTGCAAACTCGGCCGCCTCGTCAGAAGCGACTATTTCTTCCAAAGGAATCACCGTTTCATCGTCGGCTTCCTCTTCCAGTTCCTCTAAGCTCTTGGATTCCATTTCCCCTTCGGCGGCCGGAGTATCCATGATAACCGTTTCGTCTTCAGGGGAGTATTCGGTCTCAAGATCATCAAAGTCTATAATTTCTGATTTGTCCCCAGATTCATGCTCCAGATCCTCTAAGGAAACCAAATCAGATTCTTCGGCGTCTTCATGGGAAAGGTCGCTTAAATCTATTTCTACAGATGATTTTGTCTCTCGCTCCAGATCGTTGAGATTGATGATTCCATCATCTTCAACCTCAAGATCCGACATGATGACTTCCGGCTCTTCTGCTTCTCTTTCCAGTTGATCAAACAGCGCTTCAGTTTCATCAAATAATCCCTGGGATGTTTTTTCTCCGAGAATCTCCCCTTTCATTTCTTTGTCCCGGGAACTCAATGGTTCGCCAGCATCATCATCATCTTCTTCAAATGCCTTGGAAACCATCTCCTCATCAATATCTTCTTCGAACGTCATATCAATGGTGGATTCGATTTTTTCATCGGGCAGGAATTCAGAAATTTTTTCCGTTTCCATTGTTGGGGGGTAGGCAATAAATAAATGCCGGCATTTGGAACATCTTACCGTTGAGCCTGTTTCTTTAATTAGGCTGGATTTTATTTTGAAACTCGTGCCACAAGCTTCACAGGTAATAATCATGTTCATTCCTCGCTGATTATAATTTTAAATGATATATCGCCGGCAAATTCCTGTACTTTTCCGCGTAATCCAATCCATATCCCACCAGGAACCCGCCCTCAACCGTATGACACGCATAATCAACTTTGCAGTCTGTTTTCCGGCGTTCAAGCTTATCGATTAAAGCGCAAATTTTAACGCTTTTGGGCTGAAGAGACTTTATATGCTCGGCAAGAGTTGTCAACGTCAGCCCCGTATCCACGATATCTTCCACGATCAGAACGTCTTTATCCTTCAAGTCCAAAAGGATATTGTCATGAATGTCAATCCTGCCGGACGAAGTATCGCTTATCCCGTAACTTGATAGGCGGATGAATTCAATTTCCACCGGTATTGTCAGGCATCGCATCAGGTCGCTTAAGAACACAAAGGCGCCTTTCAACACGCCGATCAAGACCAAATTTTTATTCCGATAATCATCAGAAATGCGTCGCGCCAACACATGAATATTTTGTTCAATTTCAGTCTCGGTCAATACGGGTATAAGTTCAGCCATATCATATTTGTGAAATAAGATTTCGACACGCAATCATAATCGATTTATCTTTACCCTGAATTTGAACTATTGTCAATAAATTAGATGTATTCCTTATCCTGTATATTTAACATGCGTCCGTTTAAATGCCAGTTTCAGCGAGTTTCTCGATTAATTGTTTCTGTTTGTCCGACAACCGCGCGGGCATCTGCACCAGCACCTCAACAAACAGATCTCCTGCGCCGCCTCCCTTCATGTGAGGAATTCCATGCCCGGCAAGGCGCATTTTATTTTTATGCTTTGTTCCTGGTGGTATTTTTAAGCTGAGCTGCTTGCCGTCCAGCGTGGGAACTGAAATCTGAGTTCCCAGAAGGGCTTCTGTCAGTTTTATGCTCCTGTTGATGGTCAAATCATGATTTTCAACCTTAAATACCGGATCATGGATCATTTTGGATTTGATGTATAGGTCCCCCGGAGTGCCGCCATATGGGCTTGACTGACCGCGCCCCGCAATCCTGAGTTTCTTTCCCGCGATCATTCCCTTGGGGATTTGAACCGTCAGAGTGTCCGATGATCCGGAAGGCATTTGAAGGGTCAATGTTTTGGACGTCCCGGCGACAATTTCGTGAAGGGTCAGCGGCAGTTCATATTCAACGTCCGTCCCTTTCATCTGGGCTGTTTGATGCTGACCGCCTCCGCCAAACCCGAACATGGATTCCGGGTCAAAGGAAAACCGCGCCCCCCTGGTTCCGCCCTTCTTGCCTCTTGAAAAATTCGTAAAAATGGAGCCTCCGCCAAACCCGAATTCCCGCAAAATATCTTCGATGTTGGATCCCCGGAAAATATCCTCCTGAGAGAACCGCTGCTGGAACCCTTCGGAACCGAAGGTATCGTATTGTTGCTTCTTTTCAGGATCGCTTAACACCGCATAGGCTTCACTGATTTCCTTGAACTTATCTTCATTCGCCTTGCCTTTGGCATGATCCGGATGATGTTTCATGGCCAGCTTGCGATACGCTTTCTTGATGTCATCCTGGCTTGCATCTTTGCTGATGCCGAGCGTCTTATAATAATCCTTCTGGGCCATATCCCCTTACCCCATTGATTTTAGTTAATTAAAACAAGAATTTTAACAACTTATAGAATAATGCCGAAGTTGATGATGTCAAGATTTTTTTCTATTGAAAAAAAACATTACCTCTTGAAATAATTAAATTTTAATAGATTCCGAGTTTTCAGTCTCTCGTTTCAAATGTCTCGATTTTAACGCCACCATCAGCACGGAAAGCGCGGCGGGCGTCATTCCGTCCATCCGGGATGCCTGGCCCAGGGATATGGGCCTTACAGCAGACAGCTTTTCCTTTAATTCATTGGACAAACCGTGAACTGTTTTAAAATCAAAGCCTACAGGAATTCTTAGCTTTTCCTGGGTTTTGAATTGCTCGATTTCTTTAAGCTGCTTGCTGATGTACCCTTCATATTTAACCTCTATTTCCACCTGCCGAAGAACCCGGGCGTTCAATTCATGTTCCGGGGGCGAAAATTTTTTGACTAACTCATAATCCAGTTCGCTTCGCTTCAAAAGCTGATCCAGGTGCATTCCATTATCAATGAGAGGGGATGTTCTTGCCCCGAGAAATTCATTAACCTCTGACGATGGCTTGAGCACCGCCCTCCGGATGCGGTCGATTTCGCCCGCAATCTGCTTTTGCCTTTCTTTCATATTTTTAAACGTCTCATTGTCAATCAACCCCAGTTCATGGCCTGCTTCCATTAACCTCAGGTCTGCGTTATCCTCCCGGAGCATGAGACGGTATTCCGCCCGGGAGGTAAACATCCGATAGGGTTCCTTTGTTCCCTTGGTCACCAGATCGTCGACCATGACGCCCATATACGCCCTGGAACGATCCAGAATAAACGGCGGCCGGGCCTGAACCCGGCACGCGGCGTTGATGCCGGCCCACATTCCCTGGGCGGCGGCTTCCTCATAGCCGGAGGTCCCGTTGATCTGGCCTGCCAGATAAAGTCCGGAGACTATTTTTGTTTCAAGGGTCGGGAACAGCTGAACCGGGTCCACGTAGTCGTATTCAATGGCATAAGCGGGACGCATGATCTCTGCCTCTTCAAGGCCTTTCACGGACCGGACCACCTGAAGCTGAATTTCCATGGGCAAACTGTTGCCAAGGCCGCTGGCATAAATCTCTTCCGTGTCCAGACCTTCGGGCTCGAGAATTATCTGGTGGCTGTCCCGATCCGGAAATTTTACGACCTTGTCCTCAAAGGACGGGCAGTATCTTGCGGATTTTCCGAAAATCCGGCCCCCGTAAAGCGCGGAATGCTGGAGGTTTTCCTGAACAATGCGGATGGTTTTATGGTTTGCGCGGCCCAGATAGCTTGCCGCCTGGGGCAGGGGAAAGCCGGGGGAAAACAGGGAAAAAGGCTCCTTGAGTTCATCGCCGTCCTGGCGCGCCATTTTTGAGAAATCTATGGTGGCCCGGTGAAGACGGGGGGGCGTGCCGGTTTTCAAGCGGCCAAGGGCAAACCCCAGTTCCCTTAAATGCGCGGGAAGGGAATAGGACGCGAACTCGCCGGCCCGGCCTGCTTGAACAGATGTCATGCCGATATGAATCAACCCGCTCAAAAAAGTTCCGGTGGCCAGAATCACGGTGCCTGCCTCAAATCCGTATCCCGTATGGTCGATGACGCCGGCGACTTTTCTGTTTTCCACAACCAGCCGCTCCACCAGGCCCTGCTTCACATCCAGGTTTGAGGTTTTTTCCACCACGGATTTCATGGCCATGTGGTATCGTTTCTTGTCGTTCTGGGTCCTCGAGGATTGAACCGCAGGCCCTTTTTTGGTGTTTAACTTTCTAAAATGAATGGCGGTCTGATCCGTGATTTTGGCCATTTCCCCGCCCAGGGCGTCGATTTCCTTGACCAGCTGCCCTTTGGCCATGCCGCCGATGGAGGGGCTGCAGGGCATGGCGGCGATTTTGTCGAGATCAATTGCCATCATCAGGACCCGGCATCCCATGCGGGCCGCTGCCAGGGCCGCCTCGCATCCGGCATGGCCGGCACCCACCACGAT
This sequence comes from Desulfobacterales bacterium, assembly GCA_025453995.1. Taxonomy (GTDB): domain Bacteria; phylum Desulfobacterota; class Desulfobacteria; order Desulfobacterales; family Desulfosalsimonadaceae; genus JALOPH01. Next base: position 8,089 of record JALOPH010000030.1, on the reverse strand, counting down.
CACATCATATTTTTTGGGATATACATTCATTATTCATCGGGATACTTTTAACTTTTCCGGCTTGTCCGGACTATGCTATTGTTTATCAGACATTGAGTCTGTTTTGTAAATAAATTTATGCGGCGCATTATAAATATGGCGGATCGATACTACGACCTCAATACGTATTTCAGAAATACATTCGGATGCCGGGTGCAGAAAATATCCCTGGATGCCGGACTGTCCTGTCCCAACCGGGACGGGTCACTGTCAACGGACGGATGTATTTACTGCAACCAGCGCGGGTCCGGCACCGGAGCAGCCCTGAAAGGATTATCCATCACCGACCAGCTCATTGCCGGCAAAGCGTTTCTTTCCCGAAAGTATAAAGCGAAAAAATTCATTGCGTATTTTCAATCTTTTTCAAACACCTATGCACCGGTTGAAAAACTAAAAGCGCTCTATGATGAGGCGCTGGCAGTTGATGATGTGGCGGGGCTTTCCATCGGCACCCGTCCGGACTGTGTCAATGAAGAGATTTTAAACCTCCTCCAATCCTATGCAAAAACCCGCCGGATATGGATCGAGTACGGGCTTCAATCCGCCCATGACGCCACCCTTGCACTCATCAACCGGGGACATGATGTGGCCGCGTTCCGCAGGGCCATGGAAATGACCAAAAACCGGGGCATCAAGATCTGCGTTCATGTGATCCTCGGGCTGCCCGGGGAAACCAAAAAGCAAATGATGGAGACCGCCAAAATCCTTGCAGCAATAGGCATTGACGGCCTGAAAATCCACTTGCTCTATGTGATCAAAGGAACAAGACTTGACAACCTGTATCAAGCCGGAAACTACGCCTGCTTGACCCAGGATGAATATGTGGATGCGGTCTGCGAATTCCTGGCCTACACCCCCAACAACGTGGTGATCCAGCGACTCACCGGCGACCCTCACCCGCATGAACTAACGGCGCCCCAATGGTCGCTGAAAAAAACGGAAACCCTGAATTTGATCCAACAGACCCTTGAACGCCGGAACTGGCGGCAGGGGATGTTTTCGCCCTAATCAACCGAGTTTTAATATCTATTCAAGATATTTGAATTTCGAACCGCAGAAATAAGGATTTCACTTCGACATTTGACATTGTTAATCGGTTTTCGGATGTATTGGAGGGGCAGTTGAACGTTATTGAAAACTTAAAAGCGGTACGATAAGCGGTACGATTTTAGAAGAAGCACCAAAAATCAGCCGGTTTCCTTATTTCAGAAAACCGGCCAACTGTTTGAAATGGCGGAGAGAGAGGGATTCGAACCCTCGGTACAGCTTTACACCGTACACTCGCTTAGCAGGCGAGCGCCTTCAGCCTACTCGGCCATCTCTCCGGGATTTTGATGAATCCGGGATTTTGATGAATCAAAATACTTGTGACTAAAAGCTTGTAGCAATCAGCTACCCGTGAAAATCACTGCCAGGTGATTTTCCTGGCGGAGGGAGTAGGATTCGAACCCACGGAGCTTTCGCTCAACGGTTTTCAAGACCGCCGCCTTAAACCACTCGGCCATCCCTCCATGAATTTGAACCTATAACAAAAATGAAAAAACCAGGTCAACATTATTTTTTGGACTTATGCCGCGGCAATAACCATATATTTTCAATTATATTCTGTTGACGGCCGGCATTTTCATGGGATATTGACATGAGGGTTTTATGGCTTATTATAACTGGTAACTGTAAATAATAACTGCTGCGCGCCGCAGATCCGCTGACATGAGTTTTTAGCGGTACTATTTTCTTACGGGAGATGATTCAATGAAGCAGAAATACACCATTTTAAAGAACAAATCCACCGGCAATCTGATGATTCAGGAATACGCGGAATTAGATAAGGATCTTTTTTCACTGGTCTGTGAAGAGACCTATGACTCCAAAGAAGTTGAATTCGCAGCAGCAGCGGGAAAAATAAAACTCATTGCAAAGCTGAGAACCCCCAATCTCTATCCAATTGCCGAATATGCCGATAAAATCGCCGATGCGGTCATGGGAATGTTTGAAACTAAAACAGCGCCTGATACCCCGGTGGAACTTGTTTTTGACGACATTAAAATTATTCGGAAAATCGATAGTGTTTCTGCTGAAAATGACAAGCCAGCTAAAGCTGTTATTGATGACCTGCTGGATGATGAAGAATTTGGTGATATTACCGAATCCGAAGATATTGAAGATGAAAGCGATTTAGATATTATGGATGAAGAAAAAGATGATTAACCGCCGGCTGTTGGCTGGCAGAACCTTATCAATTAAGGATATACCCCATGACAATAGAAACAAGAGAAGAGGTACTGGAGCGCATCCTCTCTCAGGAAAAACCGATTTGCCCTCATTGCAACAAGGAAATGAGCATATGGGAAGTTCCCATCATGACATTTAGTGACGGACTTGGCTGGGATTCTCCCTATATGTTTATCTGTTTTAATGATGAATGCCCCATGTACGTATCCGGATGGGACAATTTAATGGAAAATTATGCCCAGCGCGCGTCCTACCGCTGTATCAAAAGCCCCAACGACGATAATTATGACGCCATGCCGGTCTTCAGCCCGGTGGGGGCCCAGGGACAGATCATTGACAGCCAGATCATGGCGGAACAAGAAGCCATGAAGGAAGCGATAAAAAAAGGGTTTTCCATACTGGCGGACTGTTATGTGGCCAAAGATGAAATCACCGTGGTACAATTGCTGATGGACCCCGCTCAACCTTCCCGGGTGAGGCTTAAAGCGGCTGAAATGACCGGCGACATTGCCGGCATTGACGCCATCGACCTCATCAGCAGCCACCGCTTTGGGAACGAACTGGTTCAAAAAGCGGCAACCGACGCCATTGCCAAGATTCATGAGCGCCATTTTACCCGAGAATGTCCGTTCTGTGCGGAAATCATCAAAAAACGCGCCAAAATCTGTAAGCACTGCGGAAAGGAAGTCGCCGGAGAGTAAGGTTTAACATAGGGTTTTAACTTTATATATAATTTGTTGATTCAACGCATCAAGAGTTGTTTTCGTTCAGGCCGGATTGATCATTTCACATCCGGCCTATCTGTTGTTGGCATGCGGGTCAGGTCAATCTCATCAATCATTTTCTGTGTCCATTTCACGTCATATTTCAGATGAATGGAATAGTCGTCAAACACCTGGGGCTGGGCGGCTATCACCGTCATGGACTGGTCGATGTTCCGATAGTTTAATTTTTTCAATGGCAATCTGAAGCCGACTTGCACGCGCCGCCCGAGAAGCATCCGGATCGATTCCTTTTTTGTAACCTTGATGGTAAATGACATTCCGCCGGCGGATATGTCCGACAATTCACCCGCATAACCTCTTCCCATGGGTTTGCCTGAGCCATCAATCAATTGAAAAATCACTTTTCCGGAAACTGCAATCCGTTTGTCCACCCGGCGTTCAATGTTTTTGTTTTCTAATGCCTGTTTGACCGGATCATGCTTCATGCAATAATCATAAAGCTTGGATTCAAGCGCGGGAACATCGTTTTTCCATTTTTTCAGCACATCAATCTCAAGATAAACGGTTTTTATACGTGTCATGGCGACCAAGGATACGGTGCAGACTGTTGCCGTAAAAAACGGCGTCTGACCGATAATATCACCAGGGCCCAACTTAACGATCAAAAAGACCTTGTCATCCTGCTTAAACAGCGCTTTGACATTCCCTTGATTGATAAAAAACAGCCGGCTGTTGTATTTTCCCTGTTCCATGACGGGTTCGCCGGGTTCAAAGACCTTTGGTTTCATGGAATAATACAGCGCATTGGCTTCAGAAGTGGTCAGGCTGCCGTATAATCCAGGCCAGATCTCCAGATGCTCACGGTCCAGACCTTCGCTTTTTTCCGCTTCGATAATCTCTCCTGCGCGGACAATCTCATTGAGCGCCATGGGGTCGACATCATAAATTTTATTCAAAAGCGCTTCGGCCTTGTTAAAATCCTTCTCCACCGCATAGTCTCGAATCAGATCAAGCAGCAGTTCACATGCTTTATCGCTGTTTTTCTGTTCAACATATTCATTAACCAGCGATTCCAGCTTTTCTCTTTCTTTCCTATCCATGACTGTCTCTCCTCATCATGCGCCATCCCATGCGGCAAAAGCACGATTATAGGATGTTTCATTTCATCGTCAACTCCATAAAAACGGTGCTTGAATTTATCATGATTCTGAATGAATCAATGATTTGCCGGTCATAGCCGCCGGCTTTTCAATGCCCATGATATTCAAAATCGTCGGAGCAATGTCACCCAGAACGCCGGGTTCCAAAGAAACATTTTTATTTTCATGGCCAACCAGAATCAGCGGTACCGGATTGAGCGTATGGGCCGTGTGAATATGGCCGTTTGGATCCTTCATCTGTTCTGCATTGCCATGATCAGCGGTCACCAGAACAGTATATCCTTTTCCAAGGGCCGCAGCTACTACTTTTTCTACACACCGGTCCACAGCCTCACAGGCTTTGACGGCTGCCTCCAGAATGCCGGTATGCCCCACCATATCCAGATTGGCGAAATTCATCACCACCAGATGATATTTTCCAGAATCAATCAATGCCGCAGCCTTATCCGCCACTTCATAGGCGCTCATTTCCGGCTTTTTGTCATAGGTGGGCACTTCCCTGGGGGACGGCACCAGCACCCTGTCTTCGTTGGGAAAAGATTTTTCTTCTCCGCCGTTGAAAAAATAAGTGACGTGGGCGTATTTTTCCGTCTCCGCGATTCGAAGCTGGTTTAAGCCCCGGGCGCTGATCGCTTCGCCCAGAATCTGCTTCAAATGCACCGGCCCGAATGCGATGGGAAGGGTGAATTTTTCATCGTACATGGCCATGCAGACAAACTCGGCCAATTTCGGAGTTTTCTCCCGCTTAAAAAAATCAAAGTCCGGTTGGGTAAACGCCCGGGTGATCTGCCGGGCGCGATCCGGTCTGAAATTAAAAAATATAATTCCATCCTGATCGGAAACGGTTTTAACGGGAGTTCCTGTTTGATCCACCATGACCACAGGCTTGACAAATTCATCGGTTTCACCGCGGGCATAAGCATTTTTGACTGCGGCCACGGGATCAGACTCCTTGATTCCTTCCCCCAGGGTATAAAGCCGAAATGCTTGTTGTGTCCGATCCCACCGGGTATCCCGGTCCATGGCATAATACCGGCCGCAGATGCTGGCGATACGCCCGGTTTTATTTGATTCCAGATATGCCTGCAATTGACCGACATACCCGATACCGCTGTCCGGCGGCGTGTCCCGGCCGTCTAAAATCGCATGCACGTAAACATTCGACAGGCCTTTTTTCTTTGACAGATCCAACAATGCCAGCAGATGGGCCAGTTGGCTGTGCACCCCGGCATCCGACACCAGTCCCATCAAATGCAGTGCCGAGCCATTTTGTTTGACTTTTTCCATCGCATTGAGAAATGCGTCGTTTTCAAAAAAAGAGCCGTCTTTGATGGCCATGTCAATGCGCAGCAGGCCCTGATAAACGATCCGGCCTGCGCCGATATTTAAATGTCCGACCTCGGAATTACCCATGATGCCCTTGGGAAGCCCCACCGCCTCTCCCGAGCATAAAAGCCGGGTATTCGGATTTTCCGCTTTAAGTTTATTTATAAACGGCATCTGCGCCACGGAAACCGCATTGCTTTTTCCCGGCTCATTGATGCCCCATCCATCCAGAATGATCAGCGCACAAGGTTTTATAATCGTCGACATTTTTAATGGTTCCGCTGCAGTTAGTTGTTAAAATTGAATTTTATTTTGAACCGCAGAATATTGAACAAGGAATATCGAATTTCGAAGTGGTTTTCTGACTTCTGCGGTTCGAAATTCCTTGTTCGATATTCGACATTTCAACTATTTTTAGCTATTCTTTTGCGTCGGTTTCATAACCGTATTTCGATGTATCCACAATATCGTTAATGGAAATGCGTCCGGCGTCAGACCACAGACCTTCCAAGTCATACACGCCACGGACCGGTTCATAAAACACATGGATCACAATATGGCCGTAGTCCAAAAGAACCCAGAGCCCTTCCCGCAGGCCTTCCATGCTCAACGGCTTGATCCCCCGGGATTTAAGATCTGTGACAATGTGCTCGGCAATGGCGCTCACCTGGCGGTTGGATTTTCCCGTGCAGATGACAAACACATCCGCCACCGACGTTAACTGGCTGACATCCAACAGCGTCAGGTCTTTTGCCTTTCGGCCCAGGGCCGCCTGAAGGTAAACAGCCAGAGACAATGCCGATTTTTCATCAATCATCGGTACAATCCTTTTGTCTGAATATATTTGTCCACGCTGTCCGGAACCAGGTATTTCACAGATGCGCCTTGCCGGATCAGGTTGCGGATCTTTGTGGAAGAAATGTCGATGGGCGTGACATCAAACAAATAAATGGCTTGCTTGCCGGCATGCAGAAAACAGGATTTATCCTCTGCCAATTCATACCCGCGGGTGACGCTCTCCGAGATATATCGGGCCAGTGTGTTCAAAAAATCTTCATCTCTTGAAGTTTGCGCCGGTCGTTTCATCACAATTAATGGAATCATGTCAAACAGATCCCGATAAGATTTCCATGTATTGATTTCCAGAAATGCGTCGCTGCCGACGATCAGATAACAAGGTGTGTCTTTTTCAAAAATGGATATAAAATGAGATACGGTGTCAATGGTATAGGATCGCCCCTCCCGCTTGAGTTCCACGTCGGAGGCAACAAACCCGGGATTGTCATATATGGCTTCGGCCAGCATCTGGTAGCGGTTCTGGGCTTTGGCCAGATCTGCAATGCCCTTGTGGGGCGGTATGGCGGACGGAATAAAATAAACGCGCTCCAATCCAAACCCTTCTTTCACCTCTTGAGCAGTTCTTAAATGCCCCAGATGAATCGGGTTAAACGTTCCGCCGAATAAACCGATACCGTTCAATTTATTTTAATTCCTGTTATACTGAGTCTTCAGTGATAAAAATCGGATCATTCAATATTACATTAATTTAACCCGCTTTGAAAAACAAGCATTTGGTTTCCAAGGCGCGATCCGATGAAAAAGAGGAGCATACTGCTGTATGTGACGATTTTGAAGAGGCTTGCAACGCGGGGAACCAAAGACGCAGTTTTTTTACCCTTCAAATTTGCATTCGTTGAAAATTGTAAGGTTATCCCGATGGATCACCTCGTCATAGGGTTTCTGACCCAGGATTTCACTGATTTTAGACGATGGTCGGCCCATGATTTTCCGGATGTCCGCGGCGCTGTAATTGACCAGGCCGATGCCCAGCGCATTATTTTTCCCATCCATGACTTCCACCGGGGCGCCCACGTCAAACTCCCCTTCCACATGGCTGATACCGCCCGGAAGCAGACTTTTTCCCCTGTTGACAATGGCCTTTGCTGCGCCGTCGTCGATCTTTATTTTTCCCTTGGGTTTTAGCGTATAACCGATCCAGCATTTGCGGGAAGACAGTTTGGCTTTAGCCGGCACAAAAAAAGTGCCCAGGGGTTTTCCCGAAAAGAGCTTGTTCAGGATCTCCTTTTCCCGGCCGTTTGCAATAATCATGGGAATGCCGGCTCCGGTGACTTTCCGGGCCGCCTTGATCTTGCTCAGCATGCCGCCGGTGCCAAGCGCCCCGGGGATGCCGCCCGCGATCTTTTCAATATGCTTGGTGATGCTTTCGATCACTGGAATCAGATCAGCTTCCGGGTCTTGCCGGGGGTCGCTGGTGAACACGCCGCTGATGTCGGTCAAATTGATCAGGATGTCCGCCTCCATCAAGAGCGCGATCATGGCCGAAAGATTGTCATTGTCCCCGAATTTGATTTCTTCCACAGCCACGGTGTCGTTTTCATTAATGATGGGGATGATCCGCCAGGATAGGAGGGTATTGAGCGCGTTTCTGGCATTCAAATACCGCTTGCGGTTGCTCAAGTCATCGCTGGTAAGAAGAATCTGGGCGACTTTTTTATGATATTTTTGAAATGCCTTTTCATATTCCATCATCAGCCCAGGCTGACCCACGGCGGCTATGGCCTGGCGCTTGGGGATTTCATCGGGCCG
>JALOPH010000201.1 GCA_025453995.1 Desulfobacterales bacterium | reverse complement strand
CAACTGTGCGACCGGCCCGACGCCTTCGCCATGCAACGACTGCCGGTCATGCAGAGAAATCACATCCGGACACGCCCCGGATGTTTTTGAAATAGACGGCGCATCCAACAATAAGGTGGACAACATCCGTGAACTTCGTGAAAACGCCGTATACATGCCTGCACACAGTCCTTATAAGATCTATATTATTGATGAAATCCACATGCTCAGCGATTCAGCATTCAACGCACTGCTCAAAACTTTAGAAGAGCCCCCCGCGCACGTCCTTTTTTTCTTTGCTACCACGGAACCCAATAAAATTCCAGTCACTATCCTATCGAGGTGCCAGCGGCATGATTTGCGTCTCATAGATATCGATTCAATTATCGGCCATCTGGATGCAATATGCAGGAAGGAAAAGATTGATATCAGCAAAGAAGGGCTCGCTATCATCAGCAGAGAAGCAGACGGAAGCATCCGTGACTCATTGAGCCTTTTGGATCATGTTATTTCAAGCGCAACGGGTGAGATTGACACGGCAAAAATTTTAGACATCCTGGGAGGTATGGACAGGCAGGTTCTCTTTGACATTTCCCATGCGGTTTTTAATCGCGATGCCGTCAGAGCAATTGAGATCATTGACCTGCTTTATTCGCGGGGGCAACATATGATGCGATGCTTTGCCGAAATTCTTGATCATTTCAGAAACCTCCTTATGGTTAAAATGGGCGGCGGCAAAACCGTTTTGCCGGATGTGCCCCAGCATGAAATTCAAGCCATGCGCACGCAGATAGAACGTGTGCCCCTGACATATATCAACCAGATTGTAGATATTCTTTTCCATGAGGAAAAAAATATTAAACTGGCAGTGGATCCGAAGTTGTCTCTCGAAATGACTTTTATCCGTATGCTCCAGGTTCAACCGGCGTTGTCACTCGATGATCTCATTGAAAAAATTGACACCCTGCAAAAAGTGATCGGACAAGCACTTTGTTCCTCCCCGCCATCCGCCACCACAGCCCATGCCGAAATGAGCAGACAAGAAGGGGGCATAAAACACCACATCAAAACCACATCAGAATCAGATTACAATCCAATTCCAATCAATCCTGATTTTGAAGAGATTCAAGAAAGCGTCTCGGGACTCAGGGATCGATCAGATCAAACCAAAGAAAAACATGATGGAATAAAAATCGAGCATCCCAAACCGGTTGATACCGATCAACCTCTCGAAACGATCTGGGAAAAAATCACACAGATTTTATCCAGCGAGCACCCGTCGCTGGCAGCTTGTTTTGCGGACAGCAAGGTTTCAGAAGCAAACGATCACCAGATCACCATTGAATTCGTATCAAATCAATTCAATATCAACTATGCGCAGAGGGACGACAACAAGTCGCTGCTCAGCAGGCTCTGGCAGGAACTCCAGGGCAGAGAGACACAATTATCATTCATCGCCAAACCGGTGACCGGAAGTGATGCAAAAAAAAAAGAAAAAAAACTTTTAGAAGAAGAAGCGCTCAATAACCCCTTGGTGACCAAATCACTCAAATTATTCAACGGCAAAATTGTCGAAATCAAAATATTATAGGGAGGCCAGAAATGAAACAGATGAAAAATTTGATGAAACAAGCCCAGCAGCTTCAGAATAAGATGGCCAAAATGCAGGAAGAAATGGCGTCAAAAACTATTGAAACCTCCGTTGGCGGGGGCATGATTAAAGTTGTCGCCAACGGGAAACAGGAAATTGTTTCCATTCATATTGAAAAAGAAGTTGTCAATCCGGAAGATGTTGAAATGCTTCAAGACCTCATTCTTGCTGCCGTCAATGATGCGTTGACACAATCACAGAAAATGGTTTCCGATGAAATGAGCAAGCTTACCGGCGGGTTAAGCATCCCCGGCTTGATGTAATTTGCAGATACGCACATAAATAGCAGTGTCTGAATGGAAAGTGTAGGTTTTGGCCCATTACAAGACCGCAGAAATTTTTTGACCGCAGGCGCGGCGGCGCTACGTTGAGGATCAAAAAAATTCCGAGAACGCCGTATTGGGCCAAAAGATGCGGTTTCCGTTCGGGCACTAAATATAATTTTAGCTTATGACATAATCATGAATTATTACCCGATCTCTATCAGCCGGCTAATCCGGCAGTTGTGCAAGCTTCCCAGCATTGGTGAAAAATCCGCAGAACGTCTGGCATTATACCTTCTAAAGGCGCCTGAAGAAGAAGCACTGGAACTTTCCCGCTGCATTTCAGGCCTGAAGGAGAAGATAAAAGTATGTTCCAAATGTTTTGCATTAAGCGACAATGAAATTTGCGAAATATGCAATGACCCGGCAAGGGACTCCGGGCTCTTGTGTGTGGTTGAAACACCGGCCGATATGATTGCCATTGAAAAATCAGGCGCCTTTACAGGGCGATATCATGTGCTCCAAGGGCTCTTGTCTCCCATGGACGGCATTGGGCCTGAAGAAATCAGGCTCAAGGAACTGATCCAGCGGGTGGACAATGAAACCATAAAGGAAGTAGTCATTGCCACCGGCACCAACATGGAAGGTGAAACCACAGCATCCTACATCGCTGAGACTCTTTCTCAATATCCTTTAAAAATTTCTCGCATCGCATCGGGAATTCCAATGGGCGGGGAGGTAAAATATGTGGATCAGGTTACGCTGAAAAAAGCCATGGAGGCTCGACGTGACATATAAAAATATCAAACCTGAAAGTTTATTCCAATGCCAGAAATGCGGTGATTGCTGCAAAGGCTATGGGGGGACATATGTCACTGAGGATGATATCAACAGTATAGCAAGTTTTATCGGCATCCCACCCCATGAGTTTAAAGCCAGGTACTGCAGCATTTCAAACAATAGGCTCCTGTTAACACAAAAAGAGGACGGCTATTGCGTGTTCTGGGACAACATATGCACCATTCATCCGGTCAAACCCAAAATGTGCAGGGTCTGGCCCTTTATCCCAAGCATCCTTGTAGACCCCAACAATTGGAACCTCATGGCAAGCGTATGCCCTGGGATGAGAACCAATTATCCCGATGACGTTATTGCCAATTGCGTTAGAAACAAAATCCGGAGTAATGTTTAGAATAACGACTTTATCAAAAGTAATATTTAGTGGCATCTATCCCTTTTCCCAAAAATCTTTTTTAAAGAATATCGAATCTCGATTTAGCCGACACATAGGTTCACTCTCATGATTGGAATTTTTGATTCGGGAATTGGCGGTCTTACGGTTGTGCGTGCCATCATGGACGCCTTGCCAGGATACGACATTATTTATTTCGGAGACACCGCGCGAACCCCATACGGAAATAAAAGCAGCGACACAGTGATTCAATATTCCTTGCAAAATACAGATTTTTTAATCAGTCAGGGGGCAAAGCTGATTGTCATGGCATGCAATACTGCTTCAAGCGTCGCGACGGATGCGGTCAAAAAAAACTTCAATATCCCGATTCACGAAGTGATCTCTTCGGCGGTCAAACAATCCCTGAAAGCAACGCGAAAGTCAATCATCGGCGTGATTGGGACCCGCGCCACGATCTCAAGCGGCATTTATGAGAGAAAAATCAAAGAGGCGAACCCGGAAGCCAAAGTTTTTTCAGCCGCATGCCCGTTGCTGGTTCCCTTGGTGGAAGAAGGCTGGCTGAAAAAACCGGAAACCCGAATGATCGTCAAAAAATACCTCCATCCGTTAAAAGTCAAACAAATCGACACCTTGATATTGGGATGCACACACTATCCGCTCTTGAAAGCCATTATCCAGCATAAAATCGGGAAGAAGGTTCATATCATCGATTCATCCATTTCCGTTGCGGAAGAAATCAATAACTTTCTCTCCGTTTCACCTGAAACAGAAAAAGTATTATCCAGAAACGGAACCGCCAAATTTTTCGTATCTGACCTCACCCAGCAGTTTAAGATCACCGCCGCCGAGGTCCTTCGGCGTCCCATAGATCTTACACATATCCGCTTATAAACTTCAAAATAGCAGTCAGCTATTGAATTTTTATAAAGCCCAAGCTCTGAGAATAATTTTGATTCTTAAATTTACATTTTATGATTCTATTCTCGTTACATTGGTTGGATAAAGCCTGGCAGTTCTGGCTTATTTTACAGATTCTGAAAGCCCTGTCCTTTTATACTCTGATCACAGATTTTTGGAATTTGCCTGACCCCAATATCTTGGGGCATCATAAAATTTTAAAAGAAAAAAATAGATACGCACAGTTATCGATATTCCTCGCTTTTTGAAACTTCTGGAATACTGTTGGTTTTGGCCGCTATTCCTCACCTCCGTCGATTCTCCATTTAAGTATTATAGATAAAAAACAATGTTGACAAATGATACAATTGTTATATTTTAATTAAAACAATTGATAGGATTTAAAATGAGAAAAGATTCAAAAAAAACATGGCTTGTTCTTATCCATCAGATCCCGCCTAAGCCGGATTATTTTCGGGTTAAAATATGGCGACGCTTGCAGCAGATAGGCGCGGTAGCAATCAAGCAATCCGTCTACGTATTGCCCAACAATGAATCCAGCTATGAAGATTTCAGCTGGGTTCTGAAAGAAATCGCCCAAAACGGCGGAGATGCAAATATGGCTGAGGTAAAATTTTTGGAAGGCATCACCGATGATCAGATTGTGGCTTTATTTCAGGAAGCGCGTCTTGTTGACTATGAAAAGTTTATTCAAGACGTGCTCTTGCTAAGAAAGGAGCTTGACGATGACACAGACGACCTGAACATTAAGATTAAAACACAAGTTGGAAAGATGAAAAAACGGCTCGATGACATTGTCGCGATTGATTATTTTGAATCTCCTCAACGCATTTCAGCTGAAAATGCTCTTACCGATTTGATGTCTAAGGCTAAAAGGGATCTCAAAACGCCTCAATCCAATAAAGCCCTAAAAAACTTCACCGGCAAAACATGGGTGACTCGTAAAAATATTTATGTAGACAGAATGGCCAGCGCCTGGCTCATCAAACGGTTCATCGATCAAAAAGCAGTCTTTAAGTTTGTTGAAACAAATAAATACAGCCCGCAAATAAATGAAGTACGATTTGATATGTTTGATGCGGAATTTACCCATGAAGGCGATATGTGCACCTTTGAGGCGCTGATACAGCGGTTCTGTATAAATGACAATGCTCTGAACGCAATTGCTGAAATTATTCACGACATTGACCTTAAGGACGGCAAATTCGGAAGGAAGGAAGTGGACGGATTCGGCATCGTGCTGTCAGGCATTACGGCCGCCTATGACTCTGATGAAGAAAAGCTGCGTATCAGTTCAGAGATATTTAATACCCTCTATATTTTTTTTAAAAGCAAAAGGAAGATATCATGATGCACCCTTCTTTTTTCGAAGCTTTTAAATTCTGGCTCAAATTGGGTTTTATCAGTTTCGGAGGGCCTGCAGGCCAGATTGCCATCATGCACAGTGAACTGGTGGAAAAAAAGAAGTGGATCAGCAATGATCGTTTTTTAAACGCCCTGAACTATTGCATGCTCCTGCCTGGCCCCGAAGCCCAGCAGCTTGCCATCTATATCGGATGGCTGCTTCATAAAATTCCCGGTGGTATCGTGGCGGGCGCTTTGTTTGTCATTCCTTCGATGTTTATCCTGTTTGGCCTGAGCTATATTTATACAGCCCTTGGAACGATCGCGGTGGTGGAATTCTTTTTCAATGGCCTCAAAGCCGCGGTTTTGGCGATTGTTCTGGCCGCAGTGATCAAAATCGGGAAAAAGTCTTTAAAAAATTCCATATTAGTTGGTATTGCCGCCATTTCGTTTATCGCCATATTTTTTATGAAAATTCCTTTCCCCCTTATTATCCTTGTTTCAGCACTTATTGGCGTATCAGGCAGATATATTTTCCCACATTATTTTGAACCGTCAAAAGCAAAATCGATTCAGGAACTTGATCAAGGGGTGGTTATCATTTGCGAAAATGCCGATGAATGCCATCTTGAACCATCCATGAAAAGAACTTTGCTCATTGTTATTTCATTTGCAGCATTATGGTTGTTGCCTGTGGCCCTATTGCATTTCCTGCCGATTGCCAGGGTGTTTTTTACCGAAGCCTTGTTTTTCACCAAAGCGGCGTTCCTGACATTCGGCGGCGCGTATTCGGTATTGGCATATATCGCTCAGGCGGGGGTTGAGCAATACGCATGGCTGACAAGGGCTCAAATGATGGATGGGCTGGGATTGGCTGAAACCACGCCGGGGCCTCTGATCATGGTCGTTCAGTTTATCGGGTTCATGGCCGGATGGAATTTTTCGGGAAACTTAAGCCCATTTTACGGGGCTGTGATCGGTTCATTGATCGCCACATACTTTACATTTCTGATGTCTTTTATGTTTATTTTTTTAGGAGCGCCATACATTGAAAAGCTTCAGGGCAATCGGATGCTTTCTTCTGCACTCACCGGTATTACCGCCGGCGTTGTCGGCGTTATCTTAAATTTGACGGTATGGTTCGGGTTGTATGTAATTTTTCCCGAATCAGGCCATGTGAACTGGTTTGCTGTTGTAGTGGGGATAATGTCATTTATCGCCATGCAATGGCTAAAAGTTGGAATGATTCCGGTTATCATGCTTTCCGGCACAGCCGGAATACTCTGGCATTTATTTTAATCAATATAATATAAGGAGAAACGATTATGCCTCCATATG
>JALOPH010000200.1 GCA_025453995.1 Desulfobacterales bacterium | reverse complement strand
GTCCGGACTGATATTGGTTGTTCTGGTGCTTCTTGTCATGGGCCTGCGCAACGCCACCCTGGTGGGGCTTGCCATTCCGTTTTCCATGCTTCTGTCGTTTATGGTGATTTATGCGCTGGGCATCACATTAAACGTCGTGGTTCTTTTTTCCCTGGTCCTGGCGCTGGGAATGCTCGTCGACAATGCCATTGTGATCGTCGAAAACATATACCGATACATGAACCAGGGCGTGCCGCGCGTGGAAGCGGCCATGCGGGCCACATCCGAAGTGGCGTACCCGGTGATCGCTTCCACGGTCACCACGCTGGTGGCTTTTTTCCCCATGATGTTCTGGCCCGGCATCATGGGCGAATTCATGAAATTTCTTCCGATTACCTTGATCATCACATTATCGTCCAGCCTGTTTGTGGCCATGGTCATTAATCCGGCTCTGGCGGCTTTCTTCATGAAAGTCAAAAACAGCGGCATGCAGGAGGGAAAGGCGGTGAGCGCCGACGATATCCAGGCGGCCGGTGAAAAACCCATCGCCATCCGGGGGCCTATCTTAAAAGCCTATCGCAGGATTCTGGAATACTCCCTTGATCACCGGGTATCGGTGATCATCTCATCTTTTCTGCTTCTCTTTATTCTTATACAGATATGGAAACTGGTGATCGGACTTGAAAAGCCGGTGGAGTTTTTCCCGAGCCTTGATCCTAAAAGCGCATACGTCAATGTGGACCCGCCGGAAGGCGCTGACCTGGATTATATGGACCGGATCATCAAGGAAATCGAGCTGGCGGTGACCAATACCTGTTCCGGCGACGATATCATCGGCGGAACCTGTGAGGCGAATCGATACGAAACAGCTTATACGTTCCGGGAGCATGAAAAAAGAAACGGGGATAAATTCATGGGCCCCAGCGACATCAGCAACATCGAGCACATCTATGCCACCGCCAAAAAAAAGGCCGGCAGTTCGCTGTTTTCAGAGTATTCGGACAACCGGCTGGGAATTCAGTTTTTAGATTTTGAAGACCGGAAAACGCCGTCCGCCGAAGATGTGGAACTGATCCGGAAACGGATAAAGGACATTGCCGGCGCCCGTATCACCGTTGCCGAAGAACAGGGCGGCCCGCCGACGGGCGCGCCCATCAATATTGAAATATCCGGCGAAGACGTGCGGATGCTCGGAGAAATTTCGCGTCAGGTAAGGGAAATTATTTCAAAAATTCCCCATGTGGTGGATGTCAAAGATGATTACATGGACGCGCTTCCTTCAGTACAGATTGATATCGACCGTCAGAAAGCCGCACTATTCGGGCTTTCCACAAACACCATCGGTTTTGCCTTAAAAACCGCCTACAACGGCCTCAATGTCTCCACTTATCGTGAAGGCGATGATGATTACGACATCACGGTCAAATTTACAGAAGGCGACCGGAAAGTGACCGATGTGCTCCGCAAATTAATGATCCCGACCCCTGTCGGCCAGCTGGTTCCGCTGACAACGATAGCGACCATCAAGTTCGCGGGGAGCATCGGCGACATCAACCGGATCAATCACGAACGGGTGGTTACGGTCAAGGCAGAGGTGGATGAAACCAAGGTGCCCGGTTCCGTCGCCAAGATGCAGGCCGAGGAGGTAATGAAGGATTTTATCCTGCCGCCGGGATACGGGCTTCAATTTACCGGCCAGCACGAGCATGAGAAGGAATCCAGGGACTTCCTGAGCAAGGCGTTTATCATCGCCATATTCCTTATTTTTCTGGTTCTGGTCACACAGTTCAATTCCATCAGCCAGCCCATGATCATCATGACATCGGTGATTCTCTCCCTGGGCGGTGTTTATCTGGGATTGACCGTGATGCGGTTTCCCTTCGGCATCATCATGTGCGGCGTGGGCGTGATTTCCCTTGCCGGAGTGGTGGTCAACAACGCCATTGTGCTCATTGACTACACCAACAAACTCCGGGATCGGGGGCTTCCTCTCAGGGAAGCGATTGTGTCGGCCGGCGCCACACGCCTGCGGCCTGTTCTGTTAACCGCCGTCACCACCATCCTGGGGCTGATTCCCATGGTGACCGGGACCTCCATCGACTTTCGCTATATGACAATCACGATGGTGAGCGAAACATCCCAATACTGGAAATCTCTTTCCGCGGTGGTGATCTTCGGGCTCCTGCTGGCCACCATCCTGACCCTGGTGGTGGTGCCGACCCTCTATTCGCTCATTGAAAGCGCTCCGGCGGCGGTTCGAATAACCTTCAACAAAATCAAGCAATGGTATTGGCGTCCGTTTGAAACAAATAACGGCAAATTATAGCAACCAGTATTTGGCCCTCGGAATCATTAAACAGGTGTTTGATATTATTTTAATGCTATTTCAATGAGTTAGTTTTCAATAATTTAGTTGTCAAAGCCCCAAATAATGGATATGATCAGCATAATTTAAAATGAACTACATGATATTTTAATACTGTCAATTCAATCAAATATCCTCGATCGATCATCAATGGCAGTAATTTTTTAGTAATGAAACCACCAATGAGCCAATCACAAGCGCTTTATAATAGCCGCATACTTAAAGTTTTTCTTGAGTACTTGGACAAAGACTACCCTGATATCAATCAGGATTCCTTCCTCAAGGAAACGGGCATTGACCGCTACCAGGTGGATGATCCGGCACACTGGTTTACCCAAGATGAAGTAAATCATTTTTATGATGTTTTGGTTCAAAAAACTAAAGAACCGCACACCGCCAGATATGCCGGTCGATATGCTTCAACAGAAGGGCTGGGAACTACAAAACAATATTTGCTTGGCTTTATGAGCCCGTTGGCGTTGTACCTCCTGATGGAAAAAATATATCCATTGATGACTCGCGGAGCCGATGTGAAAGTCAAGAGAATAGGATCGAACTCAGTTGAAATCGTTTCTATTCCCAACCCCGGGGTGGACGAAAAGCCCTTTCAATGTGAAAACCGAACCGGTTTATTTGAGGCCGGAGCTCATTTATTTACCGGCCAGTATGCACATGTTGATCACCCGGAATGTTTCCATCAAGGAGGCAGTTGCTGCCGATATCTTATTTCCTGGCAGGAATCGCCATTGTATGTCTGGAAACGGCTGCGAAATTATTTCCTGATTTTCAGCGTTCTTTTTTGTGGGATCTTATTTTTCATATTACCATCTGCAACCTGGTCGTTTATTGTCCTGGCCATTGCGTTACTGACCGCACTTCTGTCTTTTCACTATGAAAGAACTGAAAATATAAGTTTGATCAAAACCATCGAAAATCAGAAAACAGCGGCCCAGGACCAATTGGTTGAAAGCCATATCCGTTATAACAACGCTCTGCTTGTTCAGGAAGTCGGACTGGCCGTATCACAAGTATTAGACACTGAAATGATTATCAAAACAATCAGCAGCGTTCTACAAAGACGCCTCGATTTTGACCGTGGAATGATCATGCTGATAAATAAGGAAAAAAACCGGCTTATTTATAAAGGCGGATATGGGCATACCCATGAAGAAGAGACTCTACTCCTTAATACTGAATTTCATTTAGACAACCCCAATTCCAAAGGACTTTTTGTTAAAGCCTTAAGAGAACGCAAACCCTTTCTGATAAACAATCTCAATGAAATCAAGGACAGCTTTTCCAGAAGAAGCGTTGAATTTGCCCAGCGGTTAGGGGGGGAAGCACTTATTTGCGTTCCAATAATATACGAAAAAGAATCTCTCGGAATTTTGGCCGTTGATAATAGCAAAAGCAAAACTTCGTTAAGAGAAAGCGATATGAATCTTCTGATGGGTGTTGCGTCGGAAATAGCCATCAGTATGATCAACGCTTCATCATTTAAAAAAATCAGGGAAAGCGAATCGAGATACCGATTATTAGCAGACAATATTTCGGATGTCATCTGGATACTGGATATCGCCAGGTCAATCTATTCATATATCAGTCCCTCAGTGAAACAAGTCCATGGATGGACACCCGAGGAATTTGTAGCCCTCACGCTGGATGAAATCCTGCCGCCCCACTCCATAGATTTTGCCAGAAGCATAATTTCTGAAGAACTGAAAAAAGAAAAAAGCAAGAATGCAGATCCCATGAGATTCCGGATTTTAGAGCTGGAGCAATACTGCAAAGATGGATCTACCATATGGGTTGAAGTTACGGCAAGGTTCCTCAGAGATAAAAAAGGCTGGGTGTCCGGTATTCTTGGCGTTTCCAGAGATATTACAGAAAGAAAAAAAGCTGAAAATGAGAAAAAGAACCTTGAACTTCAACTTCAACACGCTCAAAAGATGGAAGCAGTTGGAACGCTGGCCGGCGGTATTGCCCACGATTTTAACAACATTCTTGCCGCAATCATGGGATATACCGAACTGGCGCTTAAAGACAGCAATGAAACACCGATGCTTAAAACAAAACTGGAGGAGATTCTCAAAGCAGGAACCCGTGCCCGAGATCTCATCAAACAAATACTGGCATTCAGCCGGCAGGCTGAACATAAAATATATCCTGTCCAGGTGAAACTCATTGTAAAGGAAGTATTAAAACTCCTGAGGGCATCAATACCCTCGACCATTAAAATCAGACAGAATATTATAAGCAATTCTATCGTATTGGCTGACCCGACCCAAATTCATCAGATTTTAATGAATCTTTGTGCAAACGCGCAGCATGCGATGAGTGAAAAAGGAGGCACGCTCGAGGTCAGCCTGACGGATGTGACCCTTGACCGGAAATTTACAGAAAAATACCATCATATTCCTCCTGGGCCATATCTATGCCTGGAGGTAAGCGATTCAGGACACGGCATGACTCCCGACATTATGAACCGTTTGTTTGATCCTTTTTTCACCACCAAGAAAAATGGGGAGGGCACAGGACTCGGACTTGCTGTTGTCCATGGGATCGTACAAAGCCACGGGGGAGAAATCATTGTGCAAAGTGAACCGGGGAAAGGTTCTGTTTTCAGTGTGTACTTCCCGATCACCGAAGCTTCGGCTGCTCCGAACACATTAGACAGCAGACAGATCCCCACCGGCAATGAACGGGTACTTTTTATCGACGATGAAATCAGCATCATGGATCTGGGGATGCAGGTTTTAAAACAATTGGGCTATCATGTGGAAGCCCGCTCCAGCAGCCTCGCGGCATTGGAACTATTCAGGGATCAGCCGGACAGATTTGATTTGGTCATCACCGACATGACGATGCCGAACATGACGGGACTCCAGCTTGCAAAAGAAATGCTGCGCATTCGCCCGAATATTCCGATTATTCTCTGCACCGGATTCAGTCATATTGTAAACGAAGAAAAAGCAAAAGAAATCGGTATCAGAGAATTCATCATGAAGCCAATTTCCATCGGTGAAATTGCCAGAATCATTCGCAGGGTTCTTGATAAATAGATTTTGTTTGCGGATTTTCGCCCCATATTCATTTTCATCATTTTTGCTTCTTGAGTTCACGGGCACTCATGTGATTGACGGCTGGCCATTTGCAATTTCCATAGGATAGAAAAATAAAAAGGCAGGGCTTTAACTATCAGCCCTGCCTTTATTTGTGGTTGAACTTAGGATTTACAAAATTATTCTATCGGGATTACCCTTTTAAGGTCTGCCGGCGCCGGATCATCCAGATGGCCGTCCCCCCCAGCAACAGGGACATAATAATCATGCCCCATTCGGACAGCGTTGGGATTGCTTTGTCAGTCTCTTCCACGATGACGGTCGCGCTGGCTTGTGCGGTTGTCTGAGCAGCACCTACGTTATAAGCGGTCCAGGTGGCCGTGTTGGTCGTGGTGGTATTGATCACTGCCGCAATACTCAAGCCCGCAGCCACTGTATTGACGCTGCTGCCGGGAGTAAGCGCGTAGTTCAATCCTGAAAAGATGGTGCCGAGTGAGTCATCAACCAGATTATGCAGGTTTAGGGTGACGTTCCCGGTGTTCGTGACAGTGTAGCAGTAATACACCGTAGTGCCGGGGGATACGGTGATCTCGGTGGTGTCGCTGCAAACTCCGGGCACAGTCCCCACTGTCTTGATCAGGGTGATGGCGGGTTGGGAGGCGTTGCATTGGCCGGATAAAGTATGGCACGCAGTGTCAGTGCCGCAGGATTCACTTGTATGCACATAGACCCTGAGCGGATTGCTGGTGGCGGGAGTCACGGTGACAGGGCTGCTGCCGGAGCCTAAAATCGCTGCTGTAACAGGGTCATATATCGTAAGGTAATTGCCGGTTCCACCTGTCCCGGAGAAAGTATAGGAAAATCCGGCTTGAATACCGTTAGCAACAGAATATTCACCTCCAAAAGCACAAGTTGTAAAAACAACGGGCTGCCCTGAGCAACCTTCAAATGTGCCGGTACCGAATTGGGTGCCGTTCGTACATTGGGCATGCAGATCAATTGACATAAACAGACCGACCAGAACCGCGATGAAAACCAGCAACAATCTCTTCATAGTCTTTGCCTCCTTCTTCTTAGTGCGATCAAATGAATTTATATTTTTTAAAATTTTAAAATCCGTTAACATGAAAAAATAAAGCTTAAAAAGTTGCACTCCATGCACTATAGATAAAAACGAATACTGTGTAAATACCTTTTCTCGATAAAAAAAGTATTTACCGAACCACGCCATCGCTTTTAAAAGCGGCGATTTCCTGATCAGAAAAACCCAATTCCTTCAGAATTTCATCCG
>JALOPH010000199.1 GCA_025453995.1 Desulfobacterales bacterium | reverse complement strand
CTTTCTGGATTTTTTCCATGCCGCCGTTCACCGGTCTTCTCCCTTTTTCATCCTGAAGGAAAATCCGGGTCAGACGTTTCGTGATCTCTTCAGCCACCTGATACAGATTCATCAGGCGTCCCGATCCTGTGGGACACTCCACGATAAAATCATTCCCGTAATAGGCGTAATATTGCAGCAGCGCCCGTATAATCAATGCGTTGACGGGCATCCATATGGGGCCGCGCCAGTTGGAATTGCCGCCGAACATCTCGGTGTCGGATTCCGCCGGCAAATATGAAACACGGTAGACCTGGCTCCCGACGCTAAATGCATAGGGATGCGTTTCATGGTATCGGGAAAGGGATCTGATCCCGTAAGGACTTAAAAATTCATCTTCATCGAGCATTTTTCCCAAAACCCGGCGAAGCTTGGTTTCATTTAAAACCGAAGCCAGCCGCCTTCCACCATGTCCTTTTTTCATGGGATCATGAATGAAAGCGATCAATTCCAAGCGCCCTCCGATGAATTTGTCAAAGCGCTTGCGGAGTTCCGGATATCGTCCTTCCAGCTTCCCTTCAAAAACAGTGACCGCACATAAAGGAAGCAGGCCCACCATGGAGCGCACCTTCAGCCGCTCGGCCTGCCCATAGGGCAACCGGAGCACATCGTAAAAAAACCCGTCCTCCTCATCCCACATGCCCACGCCATCGCCCACATGGACCAGGGCATTGGCAATCCAAAGGAAATGCTCGATAAACTTTACGACCATGTCCAAAAATATCGGTTTTTCTTCAGCCAGTTCAACTGCCATCTGTAGCATGTTCTGGCAGAAAAGCGCCATCCAGGCGGTGCCGTCTGCCTGCTCCAGGTACCCGCCCGTGGGCAAAGGCGCGCTGCGGTCAAACACGCCGATGTTATCCAACCCCAGGAAGCCTCCTTCGAAAGCGTTGTTTCCGGACCGGTCCTTGCGGTTGACCCACCAGGTGAAGTTCAGCAGCAGTTTGTGGAATGATCGTTCGAGCCATTCAAGGTCGCCCTTGCCCTGCTTTATCTTTTCCAGACTATAGGTAAAAATGGTGGACCAGGCATGCACCGGCGGATTGACATCGCCGAAATTCCATTCATAGGCGGGAATCTGGCCGCTGGGATGCAGATAATCATCCCGCAGCATGAGTTCCAGCTGCTGCTTGCCGAAATCCGGGTCGACAAGAGTTAACGCCAGAACATGAAAGGCGAGATCCCAGGCAGCATACCAGGGGTATTCCCACTTGTCCGGCATGGAGATGACATCCGCATTGTGCATGTGGTTCCATTGCTCGTTGCGGGGCGCTTTTTTCCGTTTCGGTCTGAAGGGACCTGCGCCGCGCTCTTCAAGCCAGCGGTCCACGTCATAATAAAAAAACTGCTTGGACCAGAGCATGCCGGCCAATGCCTGGCGCATGACATTGGTTTCATCCGAACTCAATGAAGCCGGAATCACCGAGGCATAAAACGCATCAGCTTCCTTCATGCGGGCAGAAAAAATTTTTTCAAAATCCGCAAACGGTTTGACCGGCAGATTAGGCGCAAGGCGCAATCGGATAACAGCCTGACCGTTTCCGGGCACTGTAAGCAGATAATGGGCTGAGGCTTTGGTTCCGGCTTGCTCCGGATTTACAGCGCCCCGGATATTATGGACGATGAAGTGGTTGATGCCGTCCTTGACGTAGGGCGTCCGGTTGGGAACACGAACAATGCGTTCGGTGTTGGTTTCATTTTCCGTAAAAAGAAGCTCAGGGCCGCCCTCGCAGTACAGGTATCGGTCTCCGAGATCCGGATGAGATGCTGCGACCACGCCGGCGGATGTCTCATGGAGTTTTGGCCTGGGAGCATTGCCGTCCCATGACCAGATGTTTCGAAACCAGAGCGTCGGCAGCGCATGGAGCATGGCCGCTTCCGGCCCCCGGTTGCAGGCCGTAATCCGGATGAGAATGTCCTCGGCAGCAGCCTTGGCGTATTCGACAAACACGTCAAAATAACGATCATCATCAAATACGCCCGTGTCGATCAATTCATATTCCATCTCATGGCGGCTGCGGGAGCGGTTGGTTTTTACCAGTTCGCTGTAGGGATAGGCGCGCTGGGGGTATTTGTAAAGATATTTCATGTAAGAATGAGTCGGCGTGCTGTCCAGATAGTAGTAATATTCCTTAACATCCTCCCCGTGGTTGCCCTCGCTGTTGGTGAGCCCGAAAAGACGCTCCTTGAGAATGGGGTCATTGCCGTTCCACAGGCCGAGGGCAAAACAGAGGAGCTGCCTGTCATCTGAAATCCCGGCAAGGCCGTCCTCGCCCCAGCGATAGGCCCGGGACCGGGCATGGTCGTGGGAGAAATAGTTCCAGGCATCTCCGCTTTCGCTGTAATCTTCGCGCACCGTCCCCCATTGGCGCTCCGAAAGATAGGGCCCCCATTTTTTCCAGGGCGCTTTACCATTGCGGGCTTCGTCTAATCGTTTTTGTTCCGCTTTTCCATTGATGGCGGTTTTTTTTCCTGGCTTCATGGCGGTAAGCTCTCAAAAAGAAAATATATCACATGTTAAAAGATTGCTTCGTCGTTGTCACTCCTCGCAATGACACACCATAGCGTCATTGCGAGCGAAGCCAAACAATCTCATTATCGAGGATCCGGATATCGCCGTATTTGCGGACGTATTTGCGGATGATTTCAGCAGCGGATTTTTGCGCCGCAGCCAGCTCATTCTGTTGCAGCCGGCCCGTTATTTTCAATGTCAGAATGCCGTCATTAAAACCAACGATTTCCATGCCCATATCGTGTACCTCTTTTATTATTCTAATGGACTGGCGGGCCGAACCGATATGGCCATGGCTTCGGTGTAGCGGACCAGCACGGTATCCCCAACCTTTATATCGCTGAAGTTCTCAACGCTTTGATCGACCGTCACCGGAAATACGCTCCCATCCGGACCGCTTAATTTCACCGTGCGAGTACCGGCGTTAACTTCGACCACTTTGGCCCGGACATCGATGTAATTATATATCGTGCCCTGGGGTTTTTGGCCCTTGGGCGCCCTCTCAATTCCGCTGGACGCGCTGACACCGGCTCCTCCAACGGAATCTTTTTCAAGCTTTACCGCAATGGATTCCGTAAGGGAAATATCCACAAGATCGCCCACTTTAACCTGGTCGAAGTTATAAGCAGCCTCACTGACCGATACAGGAACCATGGACCCGTCGGGCATTTTCAGCGTTGCCCGCCGAGCCGCATAATCAATTTCAGCAACAGTTGCCGTGACAGACCGAACCTCACCCACAACTGCAGCCGGAACTTTTTTTTCGGCTTCGCTCATCTTGGCGGCAGGCATAGAGACTTCTTTATCCATGCTATTGGCACATCCATTAAAATTAAGAACAACTGTTAATAGGACCATCATAATTAACAAATACTTTGCTTTTCTCATTCTTCTCTCCTTTTTAAAGATAAGTGATAAAAATTGACTACTTACAAAAAAATTACCTCAACAATTTTTCTGACGGCCGAACATATCCGTCTTTTGTGAGTTGCTGAATAATCGAGACCGAAAAATCCCTAATCGCTTCATCCACGGAATCAGGATCCATAATCGCCGATGTGGCAGCCCAGATCAGTGATTCAGAAGCCACTTCAAACAAGCCGGTTTCAAGCCGTACTTTGGTGAATTTCTCCATCCGAGGGCCTGCCATATACGGCGCCATATGCATCCCATAGGGCGTCATTGTATACTCATAATTGAGGGATTGTTTGAAAAGCACTTCTTTCTCATCAATGCCAACCACTTTTGTCACCAGGACCGCTGTGACGCCCGTGTCAACCGCTGCTTTTTTTACGCTGTCAAAGCTTAAGGCATTCATATCCGGAATAACTGTATGGCTGGAGGTTACGTTGATTTCCCTTTTACTGAGTTGTTTGGCGATATGGTCCTCAAAAAGAACTCGATTGACTTCTATTCTCGGCTTCCCGACGACCAGCAGGCTATCGATATATCCGCCGGCATATTGGTCATACTTCCAGATACCCGTTAGCTTGGTGATTTCCGGTTTTGTTGTCGCACATCCGCATATATAAATATGAGTAAAAAACAATAGGCTGAACATTAAATATACTTTTATTTTCACGTTGACATCTCCTGATTAAAAAATTTTTATTTTTTTCCCTGCCTCAACTCAGAAAGGCGGGTCTGCATCCGCTGGGCCCAGTAATCATAGGAATCTGTAACCGCATGCCATTCATTAAACTTGTCAAATTTTCCCGTATATTTAGCTCCCACCCGACGATCAACAGCAGCGATGAGTCTTTTGCCGTTCTGGGAATCTATCAATTCAGCCTCAATTCCGGCTTCACCGACAAAAGAGGATTTGCCTGTGATCCCAACCTGAATCACATTTAATGCTATTCCAATGGGAAGAATGCTGGAGATGGTATCAAGGGTCACGTTGGAATCCTCTGCATCGGTAATGGCCACTCTCAGGCGCATCACATCGGTGCCGGGGGCATCTACAAAAGTATAATCTTTCTTGAGATTTTCACGGATGGTGGCATCTAAATAATTCACAAGGGCCTGAATCTCTTCTTTGGAAAGTTTCTTCAAGTTGCTGTCTTTTTCAGCAGCATACACTTTGATGGGGTCCATGAGTATTTTTTTGTAAGCTTTAAAATCTACAGTAGAATCAATGTAAATGAGTTGGGCCTGATCTTCTGTGCCAACCTTAAGCTGACCATAATTTTCCAGAAAACCCGACTTGGCTGCGTCTCGTGATTTTGCGGTCGAAGCACAGGAACTCAAAAGCATCAAAACACACATTCCGATTAAAAAACGAATCACATGACTCAATGGTTTTTTCATGACTTTCTCCTTTCTTTAAATGTTGTTGTAAGTTCAGTCAGAAATTAATCAACTGGTATCATTAAAATTATGATGATCCCATGAAGTAGAACATTCCCAAAATATAAAGAGCGGCGATGACCAACTGGCATATGGTCACCGGGAGACCATAGCGCATGAAACGGATAAACGAAACGGGTTTACCGTTTGACGCGCAGATGCCGGTGCTCACCACATTGGCGGATGCCCCCACCAGGGTGGCGTTGCCGCCCAAGGTGGCGGCAAACATCATAGTTACAAATAGCGGGATGATCCGCGTCGGCCAGTCCGTAAACGTCGGGTCAAGCGCCAGATCCGGCACCAGTTCGGCGGTCACACAATATCCCTTCATCATCAGCAGCATGGCGGCCACGATCGGAATATTTGCCAGAAGGCTGGATGCAAAACCCACACCGGCGATAAGAATCATTGAGATAAGAACCAGGTCAACACCAAACCAAGCATATAAATTTTGGGATAAAGCCTGCAAAATGCCTGTTTTGTTAAATGCCTGGACGAGGCAGAACAGGCACATCAGAAACAGAATTGTCTTCCAGTCAATATCTTTGAGTACATTTGTAATGGGTTCCACTTTTGCGGAATAGATTACCAGAAGCGCCATAGTTGCAGCGATTATGGAAACGCCCGGAGGGACGATATGGGTCGGGGTGCTTTCTCCAAATAGAAACAAAAGCACCATGAGCACTAACACCATAAACGCAAAACCGGCAAAAAAGGGTCTCTCCAGGGTCTTCAGCTTCAAATCCAACGGCAGCGAACGCCGCGCCTGCCATACATCTTTCAAGAGCCATGGCATAAGGGGAATAATAATTATCAGGCAAAGGAATCCCCCCAGGCTCACCTTTTGCAAATACTGCGAAAAGGTCATGCCGATGGAACTGCCCACCAGAAATGTGGCCGGATCGCCCACCAGGGTGAGCATGCCTGCTGAATTGCTGATTATAGCCGCAATTACCATGGGACCAATGAAGTCCAACTCAAGTTCATTGGCCACACGAATGATGATAGGGGCAAGTATGATAACAGTCGTGGCATTGGGAAGCACGGCGCATAAGGGCGCAACAAGAATAAAAAGACCCAAAAGGAATCGTTTGCCGCTTCCTTTTGTCGCCCGCAAATAGAGTGTTCCCAAAAAATCAAATACGCCGGTGGGTACCAGCGTCCGGGCAACCACCATGCCGCCGAACAGCAAGGCAATCGGCGCCCCGGCAGTCTGGTTAATGGCGATCACATCCTGTGAATTGAAAATTCCCATCACAATGAGAATGCTTGTTCCTATCATGGCAGCAAGCAGCATGTCGATCAGATCAAAGGCAATCGCCAGAATAACACCGGCAAAAACAACCAGCGTTACAATGGTTTGAAAATTAAACAGCTCCATAAAAACCTTTCTTTAATTCGGAATTAATGAAACGGAGGCGCATATAACAAGCCGCCCTGATCCCACAAGCGGTTTAAGCCACGCTCAAGATTTAATCCGCTGGCTGGACCGAAATTCCGATCATATATTTCCCCGTAGTTTCCGACTGCGGCAATCACAACGGCTGTCCAATCGGGTTTTAAGCCCAGGTTTTTTCCATGCTGTCCGCTGGAATTCAAAAACCATCGAATTTTCGGGTCAGATGCATTTTTCTGAAGATCCCGAACATTGGCGCTGGTGACTCCCAATTCTTCAGCTTCAATCAAGGCAAACAGCACCCATCTCACCAGACTCAGCCATTCGTCGTCACCGCTCTTTACTGCAGGGCAAAGCGGTTCCTTTGAAATTTTCTCCTCTAAGATGACAAATTTATCCAATCCATTGGGTATCTTTGACCGAATAGCGACAAGTACAGACTGCTCTGCTGTAATCGCCTGACACCTTCCTTCCAGCAACGCCTTGACCATTTCCTCCTGGGAATCAACAATCAGCGGTTTGTATGAGATGCCCCGGGCTTGAAAAGTCTCCTCCAGATTGGATTGAAAGGTCGTGGCCTTCTCAACGCAGATGGCGGCGCCATTTAACTCTTCAATCGTTTTAATTTGTTTATCCGACGGAATCAAAAAGGTCTGGCCTGCATAAAAATATATTCCGGGAAAATGAACTCCGATGCCCACATCGCGGCCGAATGTCCATGTGGTGGTGTGGGCAAGCAGATCAATTCTTCCCAACAAAAGAGTCGGAAATCTTTTGGATGCGTTTAAAGGAGTAAAATTTACTTTTTCAGGATCATTTAAGGCTGCAGCGGCAACAGCTCGACAGAAATCAATATTAAATCCGCGCCATTGCCCTTGCTGATCCTGTATTGAGAACCCCGGCAACGGCTCTGTCACGCCGCAACGGATCTCCTTGTTTGCGCGGACTCGGGTGAGAACTTCTCCGGCAAAGACAACGCTGGTCATGACGCCAGGCATCATCCACATAAAGACGGACGCAATCAGCCAACAGAAGATAAATCGAGATTTCATCATAAGAACTTTACCAAAAATATTTGAAATTTCGGATATCGAACAAGGAATTTCAAACCGCAGAACTAAGGATGTCACTTCGATATTCGTTATTCTATATTCTGCAGTTTATATCGATCTTCTACTCACCAGAAGGAGCCTTGTTCCCCACAGGCGTCCATCCCCCGCCAAGCGCCCGATAAAGTTGGATCACGCTCAGAAGCTCATTCGCCTGGGTGCGGGAGAGCCGCAGTTCAGCGTTAAATAGTTCCTGTTCATTATAAAGCACCTCAAGATAGCTGGTAACGCCGCCTTCATATCGGGTATTGGCCAGGTCGGCAGCAAGACGGTAAGCCGCTGTCAATTCTTCAACTTGAGCTCGAAGTTCACGCAAGCGTTTGTAAGCAATCAGGCTGTCGGAAACATCACGAAATGCATCCTGAACAGACTTCTGATAAAGCGCTACAGCCTCCTCGAACCTTGCCTTTGAATATTCATAATTTCCCAACAAACGGCCGCCGGTGAATAGCGGCAATGAAACTGCGGGTCCGAACTGCCATGTCTGGGCCGGATTCGTAAAAAGATCGTTCAACGCAACCGATTGAAAACCATAAAATCCTGTCAATGTCAGTTGCGGGAAAAAGGCAGCCTTTGCCTGACCGATATCCGCATTTGCAGCTATCAACTGCTGCTCTGCAACGCGCAGATCCGGGCGGCGCTCAAGCAACGCTGAAGGAAGTCCCGCTGGCACCTCGGTACGAACCGGATAATCTTTTAAAGACCCATTTCTTTTGACCGGTCCGGGATTGCGGCCTAAGAGCATGCAGAATGCGTTTTCCGTCTGTTCGATCTGGCGCAGCGTATCCGTGATCGATGACTCGGCGGTTAAGACAAGGATGCGGGCCTGGGCAATGTCCTGCATAGCAGCGACCCCGCCCTCTTCCCGGGAAGTTGTCAGGGCAAGAGATGCCTTTCGATTGATCAACGACTGGCGACCTATCTCAAGATCCCTGTCCAGCTTTAGCAATTGAAGATAGGTGCTGGCGACATCCGTCACCAGGGTCTGGCGCACCGCATCCTGAGCGGCCGCAGTGGCCAAAAGTTGCGCCCGGGCGGATTCATTGGCCCGCCGGACCCGTCCCCATAGATCCAGTTCATATATGGACATGGCCACATGCACATCGCCGTATTCATGCTGGGGATTCATTCCGGCGGGAACGCCGCTGGGACCTTCCTCCGAGGCCCGGGAGGTGAACAAGTCGCCATTGGCGAATATGGATGGCAGAAACTGGGAACGGGCGACGCGCAAAAGCGCTTCTGCCTGAAGCACTCTTGCCGCCGCCGTTTTGACATCATAGCTGTTCGTCAACGCTTCAGCGATGAATCCGCGAAGCTGTTCGTCCTCGATCAGTTCATTCCAGCCAATATCGGCAAGGGATTGGGGTGTCAACAGGTTGCGGGAATCTGTTGCAGCCGGGCGAAACGTCGAAGGCGAGTCCAACTCGGGGCGTTGATAATCCGGACCCACGGCACAGCCGCAGACAAAAAAAATAAAACAAGGAATGTATAACAATCGGACTTTTCGATTCATCAGTGCCCTCCTTTTTCCGCCGCAGGGACGGCCGGTATCGGCTTTTTCTTGCCGCCGCGCTCCACGATCCGCTGCACGAAAACATAACAGACAGGGATAATGAACAGGCCCACTGCGGTAGAGATGGTCATGCCATAGACCACGCCCGTGCCCATGGTGCTTCTCGCTGCGGCCCCGGAGCCGGTGGCAAGCATCAGCGGCACGCAACCCAGAATGAACGCAAAGGACGTCATCAGAATCGGCCGCAGACGCAACCTGGATCCTTCCATTGCTGCATCAACGATTTCAACGCCCTCCTCTCGTTTCATCTTGGCAAATTCGACGATGAGGATCGCGTTTTTGGCCGCCAGGCCGATGAGCATGACCAAACCGATCTGGGCATACACGTTTAAGTCAAAGTGTCTCACCGCCATGCCGGTCAGAGTTCCCAGCACAACAGTGGGTGTAGCCAAGGCAAAGGGGAGTCCCCAGCTTTCGTACTGGGCGGCCAGCAGCAGAAAGACAAAAAGCACCGCCATGCCGAAAATAATGGGCGCCTGGCCTTCTGACTTCTTTTCCTGCAGCGTCAAACCAGACCATTCATACCCGGTTTCAGAAGGCATGGTTTTCATGACCTCCTCAATGGCCTTGATGGCTTGGCCGGAACTGTAACCCGGCGCCGGTGCACCCATCATTTCCGCTGCATTATAAAGGTTGAATCGAGTCACCAGGTTGGGGCCCGACATCTGGCTGACCTTTATCAGGGTGCTTAAAGGCACCATCTGACCGTCGTTGTTCTGGACGTAAAATTGGCCGATATCGTCTGGTTTGTTCGTAAATTCTGGTTCTGCCTGGAGAAACACCTTATACACTTTTCCGAACTTTACAAAATCGTTCACGTAAAGACCGCTGAGATATGTTTGCAGCGTCTGGAAAACACTGTCCACCGGAACTCCCAGAGTGCGCGCCTTTTCACGGTCCAATTCCACTTTCACCTGGGGAGTTGATGGATTGAAAGTGGTGCTGATACGGCCGATTTCCGGTCGCTTAGAAACCTCTTCTATAAGCTGTTTTACATAAACAGCCAGTTGATCGATGGATCCGCCGGACCGGTCTTGCAATTGCATCGTGAAACCAGACACGTTGCCGTACCCCGGCAAAGGCGGTGGACCGAATGCAAAGACGCGGGCACCGGGAATTGTGTAAAATTTCTTGTTCCATTCCCGTGCAATGGCGCTGGCGTGTAAATCCGGTGATTTGCGCTCCTCCCAGGGTTTAAGGCCCACAAACATGAGGGCGGCGTTGGGGACATTGAGCGAGTTTAAGATATTCATGCCTGCCAGTGCCACGGCGGAACGGACGCCATCAGTGCTGTCCACGATATCTTCCACCTGATTCAGGACTTCATCGGATCTTTGAAGCGATGAGC
>JALOPH010000198.1 GCA_025453995.1 Desulfobacterales bacterium | reverse complement strand
AAGAATCTCAGGGGTGACGGATTTTAATATTTCAAGGCGCAGACTCGATTTAGCGAGCACGGCGCCCATGGCCGCTGCAATCACATTGCCTTTTTGTCCGCCGCTGTTTGGAATGGTCACCGCAGCGCCGTTTTTATAAGTTCCGGGATCAACCATCAGCTCAAGCCTCTCCAGAGGGGTATCCAGCTGCTCGGAAGCAGCCGCGCATGCGTAGGCGCAGGAAATCGGCTCTGTGCAGCCGACTGCCGGGAAAACTTCGTTTGAAAAAATTTCTTTGATCAGATCCATCGCAGGTTCCTTTCATTTATTTTTAACATTTCAATGATTGCGGTTTTTGGTCAAATGTTCATGGGTGTGCAGTGAAACTAAACGCGCCAAAAGTATCACCGGATACATCCGACCGGTAATCGCTTCGATCATGACCACATTCCAGGCAACTGGATTTAAGGGCGTGATATCGCCACATCCCCATGTTGTCAGATTGCACACAAGGAAGCAACTTTATCAGGCGCGATTCAATTCTTTTCCGGCAACGCAGTCATCAGGCTTGCTTCTGTGACCCAGCCGCCGCCCATTGCCTTGTAAATACTTACCAATGAGGAAAGCAGTGAGGCCCGGGCCTGGGCTAAGGAAAGTTCAGCCGGGAATAACTGCTGCTGGGCCTGAAGCACCGTGGAATAGGGGGCATATCCTCCGTCATATTGGAGCTGCGCAAGGCGCGCATATTCCCTGCCGGCCTTGACCAGACGTTCCTGGGCCTGCGTCTGCTCGGACAGTTTCCGGCGCGTGATCAACGCGTTTTCAACATCGGCGAAAGCGCTTTGAATGGATAACTCGTAATTATGGAGAGCTGCTTTCCGGGCAGCCTCGGCCTGTTTTACCTGGCCGTAAATCGCCCCGCCGGCAAATATCGGGCCTGTCAAAGACCCGGAATAGCTCCAGAAACGGGATTGACCCTGAAACAAATCGGACAAATCCGCACTGGCATAACCGTAGTCACCGGTCAGTGATATGGACGGGAAATAGAGGGCTTTGGCTGCGCCAATTTGCGCGTTGAGCGCGATCAGGTTTTGCTCGGCCTGGCGGATATCCGGACGGTTGACAAGCAGATTCGACGGGAGGCCTGCGGGAACATACGGCATCATGATTTCATCCATTGTCTTGCCCCGAGGAACAGGGCCGGGATTGCGGCCCAGAAGAATTGAAAGGGCGTTTTCCGTCTGGGCGATTTGAAGCTCGATTTGCGGGATGACGGCAGCGGCGGTTTCATATTGGGTTTTCGCCTGTTCAACGGTCATCTGGGACACCTGACCGTATTGAAACTGCTTTTCAAAAAGTATTACTGACTCACCATAGGCGGCCAGAGACTGCTTTGAAATAGAGAGTTGTTCGTCAAGGCCGAGCAGTTGAATATAGGCGGCTGCCGTTGAAGAAACCAATGAGAGAATGACGCCCTGCCGCGCTTCTTCAGTTGCCAGAAGGTCTGCTCGGGCGGCCTCGGTTTGTCGCCGGATGCGGCCCCATAAATCAATCTCCCAGGTCGCGCTGGAAGCTGCCTGGTAAGTATTATAAGGATTATCCCGCAGCAGGGAGCCGGCACCGGACTCGCTGATGCGCTGCCGTGTTCCGGATCCTCCGTATCCGATCTGAGGGAATATGGGCGAACGCACCTGCATGAATACAGCTTCCGCCTGTTCCACATTGGCTGCTGCAATCATAACGGATTTATTATTGGCAAGCGATTCTGCGATCAACCCGTCGAGGACCGGATCATTAAATTGTTTCCACCATTGAATGTTTGCGGCCTCAGTGGCTTCTTTCTCCTGATACATGAAGGTTTCGGGCGAATCAGTTTCCGGTTTCACATAATCCGGCCCCATCATGCATCCTGGGATCAGAGCGGCATAGAGCAAAGCTATGAATACTAAAAACCGGCGCATGTCAGATTGCCTCCTGTTTTTCTGTTTCCGCGTCTTCACGGGCATCATGGCTGAAACCGGTTTTTTGAGCCGATTCTTTTTTCTTTTTTTTGGCCTCAAAATGTTCGCTCATCCGGTCAAACAGGTAAAACAGAAGCGGGACATAGAGCATGGCCAGAGTCGTCTCGCCGATCATGCCGCCGATGATCCCGGTGCCGATGGAATGCCTGGCATTCGCGCCTGCGCCCATGGCCACAGCCAAAGGAAGCACGCCGAAGGCAAATGCCAGCGACGTCATGATGATTGGCCGGAGCCGCTGCTCGCCTGCTTCAATGGTGGCGTCAATGATCGATTTACCCTGCTTGCGAAGATCCACGGCAAAAGAAACCCTCAAAATAGCGTTTTTTGCGCCCAGGCCGATAAGGACCAGCAGGCCGATCTGGAAGTAGACATCATTTTCAAGGCCGCGCAGCCAGTTGGCAATCAGTGCGCCAAGCACACCGAACGGCACCGCCATCATGACCGTTCCGGGCAGCGTCCAAGACTCGTATTGGGCGGACAGAACGAGAAAGACAATGATCAGTCCGAAGACAAACGCCAAGGCCGAGGTTCCCCCGGCCTTTTTTTCTTCAAAGGCAAGGCCGGACCATGAATACGTGTATCCGGCGGGAAGAATCTCCGCGGCGACCTCCTCCATGGCTGCAATTGCCTGGCCTGAACTGTATCCGGTGCCGGCGTTTCCGTTGATTTTTGCAGCCGGAAATCCGTTAAAATGCGTTAATAAATCAGGTCCGGAAACCCAGCGGGTCGTCACCAAAGCCGACAGAGGAATCATTTCCCCCTGGGCGGAACGGGTATACAGCCGCGTCAAATCTTCAGGGTTCTGCCGGTACTTGGGGTCTGACTGGAGAATCACCCACCAGACCCGCGAGAACTCATTGTACTGGCTGACCGTCAGAGATCCGAACTGGGCTTGAATCGCATTGTATACATCCTGGACAGGTACGCCGAGCAGGTTGGCTTTATCTCTGTCCACATCCACAAACAACTGCCGGGTTGATGCCCGGAAGGTGCTGTTCAACCCCGTAAGTTCCGGACGTTGAGATGCTTTTGCGAGGAACTGCCGTGTCAGAGTTTCCAATTTGGCTGATTCTCCGGCGCCTGTGTCCTGGATCCAGAACTCAAAACCGCCGGTGGTTCCGATTCCAGGTATGGATGGCGGCGGGATGGGAATTACTCGGCCATCTATTATGTCAGCGGATTGGTTTTTGACTCCCATCAGGACGGCGCGTGCATTTTCGGCCTTGGCTTTTTTAATCGATTCGTACCGTTCGTCGAAAGGTTTTAAAGTAACGAAAAAAGTGCCGGAATTTGTTTTAAAACCGTTGTCAAGAAGACTGTAACCCGCAAGCTGGGTCCGGTTGTCGACTCCAGGCAACTTGGAAAATATTTCATCCACGCGGCTGGTGACAGCTTTTGTGCGGTCAAGGCTGGCGGCATCCGGCATGATGATGGACGCCATGACATACCCCTGGTCCTCGTTGGGAACAAAACTGGTCGGGAGCACTTGAAAAAGATGGATGATCATCCAGACCAGCACGGCCAGAATCCCGAACGCAACCGCCATTCGTTTGATAACAAACATCACGGCGTGGCCGAACCCCCGGGTAATGGCATCCACCTGTCGGTTGAACCAGGCAAAGAAACCTTTTGCCGGCGGTGCTCTATGTTTTAATAAAACGCCGCACATGGCCGGTGTTAAAGTAAGGGCGACAAATCCGGAAACCGCCACGGATATGACGATGGTGATGGCAAACTGCTTGTATAGCTGACCGGTGGTGCCGGGCAGAAACGCGGCCGGAAGGAAAACCGAAGCCATGACCAGAACAACCGCCACAAGGGAGCTCGCAATTTCTCCCATGGCTTTAATGGTCGCCTCCTTTGGCGCAAGGTGATGCACCGACATGTTGCGCTCGACGTTTTCCACCACCACAATGGCATCGTCCACCACCATGCCGATGGCCAGGACCAGGCCGAAAAGCGTGAGCAGATTGATGGAGAAGCCCAGCGCAAGCATACCGGTAAAGGTGCTGATTAACGATACGAGAATCGCAGTGATGCAAATAAGCGTAGTTCGAAAGCTCTGAAGAAACAGAAACACCACCAGCACCACCAGCAGAATCGCTTCAAGCAGCGTTTTTTTGACTTCATCAATGGACAATCGGACAAAGTCGTTTGTGTCGAGAGAAATCACATAATCAATCCCTGCAGGAAATCGTGACTTCATCTCTTCAAGCGTTTGTCTGACCGCAGAGGAAACATCCAGACCGTTGGCGCCGGGCTGCTGGTATACCGCAACAAATGTGGCGGGCGTTCCGTTTAAGCTGGCGTCAATGATATACTGCCTGAGTCCAACTTCGGCATAGGCCACATCTTTTAAACGTACAATGGCGCTTCCGTCCTGGCTTGCCCGCAGGATGATGTTTTCATATTCTGCAGGGTTGGTGAAAGCCCCCTGGGTGACCACGGGAAACGTCAATTGAACAGGGCCGGCATTGGGCTGCTGTCCGATCTGTCCGGCCCCGTATAGCGCGTTTTGTTTTGCAACTGCCTGCTGGATATCGCTGGTGGTGATGCCAAGCGACGCCATCCGGTCCGGATTCATCCAGATGCGCATGGCCTGGTCCGGAATCCCCATGATCTGGGCCTGGCCGGCCCCCGGAACCCGCTTGAGGGCATCCAGCACGTATACATTGGCATAATTGGCGATATATTCGCTGCTGAAGCGTTCGCCTTCGGAAAAAATGGCAATCATCATCATGATGGATGACGCCTTTTTCTGGACTGAAACGCCCAGCTGGGTGACGGCTTCTGGGAGTTGGGGCAGGGCGAGATTGACCCGGTTCTGGACCTGAACCTGGGCGATGTCGGGGTCTGTATCCAAGGTGAAGTAGACGGTCAGCGTCAATTGGCCATTGGAAGACGAAGATGACGACATGTAAATCATGTTGTCAACGCCGTTGATTTGAGCCTCGATAGGGGCGGCCACAGATTCGGCAAGTGTTTTGGAGTCCGCGCCGGGATACGTTGCTGAAACGGTGACCTGAACGGGCGTGATGGTGGGATACTGCTCCACTGGTAGGGCTGTGAGCGCCACAAGGCCCGCAAGACAGATTATAATCGAAATGACCGTTGCGAAGATCGGCCGTTCAATGAAGAATCTGGAGAACATGGGTCGTGAACTCCTTATAAGTTTGCAGGGGCGAATAATTATTCGCCCCTTCTATGCGAATAATTTTGTTCGCCCCTGCATGATAAACATCATTATTCGCCTTACGATTTCACCGCCACTTTCATTCCCGGTTGAAGCGTCAACCCGCCGTCCACCACCACTTGTTCGCCGGGTTGAAGGCCTTCCGTGATGAACCATTGATCCTCATGCCAGTCACCGGCTATTACCGGACGTTTTTCAGCCGTATCATCATTCCCAATCACCCATACAAATTGTCCCTTTGAATCCTGCTGTACCGCGCGCTGCGGAATCAGAATCGCGTTGGGCCGGATCGCGCCTATGATCCGGGCGCGAACGAATTGATTCGGCCGCAGCAGGCCGTCGGGGTTTTCCACGCTCGCCCGGATGAGGAAAGTTCCTGTCTGGGCATTATATGAGGGCTCCGCAAAAGTAATCCTTCCTTTGTATGGGAAAACCGAGCCGTCCACCAGGACGACTTCAATTTCATAACTATGGTCTTTGGGAGGAACCAGAAGCCCCTTGTCGACCTGGTTACGCAACTTTTGCATTTCATTTTCCGAGATACTGAAATTCACCCAAATGGGCGAGAGGACCTCCACTGTGGTCAGCAGGCTGTTCTGTTGATTGATGTAAGTGCCGTCCGCCTGCTTGGCTGAACTGCTCACACCGGTCACCGGCGAGGTAATCGTCGTGTAGGAAAGATTTAATTCTTCAGTCTCCACCTGGGCTTTGGCCTGTTCCACTGACGCGGCGGCAGATTGATGCTGACCCGTGGCATCGTCAAGGTCTTTTTGGGACAGGGCATTCTGTTCGGCAAGGGGCTTGATCCGGTTTAGATTCAACCTGGCTGTTTCCAGGGCTGCTGCCTGTTTGGCAAGAGCGGCTTTGGCCTGCGCCAGCTGGGCTTTAAAAGGTTTGTCATCCATCTTGAAAAGCACCTGGCCTTCTTTCACCAGGGACCCTTCAGTGTACATGCGTTTGTCCAGAAAGCCGCTGACTCTGGCCTGGATGTTTACCAATTGTGAGCTTTGGGTTTGGGCCACATATTCGCCGGCCACCGCGACATCCTTGGGAACGACTTTTAAAACGATAACTTCGGGAAGGATGGGGGCTGAAGGCTGTTGATCCTTTTTGCAACCGGTGAAAAAAAACAGCACAAAGAACAAAAAGATTAAACTTTCAGTTGCGTATAATCGTGCAATTTTTTGATTTATTTTTTTCATAGGATTCAGCACGCCTTTGTTATTTGGTTAAATGCCGAACATATACGAAGCTATACGGAACTTTTAGCTGTAGAACAGATAGTATCAATTTTTGATGACGACCAAAATCGCATTAAAAAAAAAGCATGTCAAGGCGAATTAATGCTTTGTATTTTATGGCCGGAATAAGGTTTGACGGACTCAGGATCAGCGGTTCACAATCATGGCCACGGCCTCGCCGCCGCCGAGACACAGGGATGCAAGGCCGTTTTTTTTGTCCCGGCGTATCATTTCATATAAGAGGGTCACCAGCACCCGGCAGCCGCTGGCGCCGATGGGATGACCCAGGGC
>JALOPH010000197.1 GCA_025453995.1 Desulfobacterales bacterium | reverse complement strand
TAACGGGAGATGCAAGGATTGAAGCCCCGGTCGCCGCTCTAAGCGGGATGTCCCTGATTTTGCGGCCTGAAAAAACAGACCCGGATTGGATACGGACTTCCCTGAACGCAATGGGCCAGTCGACATTGGCGGGCAGAACATCCATGGCATGGGTCAGTGCGTCAACCGCTTGCTCGGCCGCATCGCTGAATGGCCTGAAAACCACATGGGCGCCGGCTTTTTCCAGCAGAAGGGCTTCCTCCTGGCTGGATGCCGTTAATGCCACTTTTCCTTTATACTGACGTTGTTTAAGCAATTGCACAAGAGCCAGATTCAATTCTTTGGATCGAACGGAGCTGACCACCCATCGAGAATTATTCAACGGCAGGTGCTCATGGATTTCCGGGTCCGCCGTATCGCCGTAGACAACAGGGACACCCCGTTTGCGCCAGCGATCGAGGGCCGCCGGATCAAAGTCCACGCCGATGATGTTTTTGTTCCGCCGCAATAAATAATCCGCTATTCCGCTGCCGTAATTTCCAAGGCCGATCAAGATGACATCAATGTTTGTTTCAGTGGGAATAGAAGTTATGGCCGATTCACGGTACGGATTGCGCAGCTCAAAGATTTTCAGCCAATCCGACAGAAAACGGTACAATGGCCCGGAATAAAGGATCATGTATGTTGAAGCGAAAATGGTGACAACGCCCACCAGGGTAATGAGCCCCATGGTTTCGGGGTTGATATGGCCGAGAGACAAGCCCAGGGCCGCCACAATAAGGGAAAATTCGCTGATCTGGGCCACGGCCAAGCCTGCCATGAAACCTGTCCGGCGGCGGTAACCCATGACGCCCATGATGATCATGAGAATAAGCGGATTGCCGATGAGAACGAAAATCGAAAATATAAAGGAGGGCCAGATTTGCGATCCTACGGTGGACCAGTCCAAACGCGCTCCCAGGTCGATGAAGAAAAAAAGCAGCAGGAAATCCCGAAGGCTGGTCAGACGGGCGCCGATGGCATCCCGGTAGGAGGTGGAGGCAAGAGAGATGCCGGCTAAAAATGCGCCGACTTCCTTGCTGAAGCCCAGAAGCTCGCTGCCGGCGCCCAGAAAAACCGCCCAGGCGATTGCGAAAAGAATCATTAATTCCTGGGAGCTCGCCAGTCGATGGGTCAGGTTGGGCAGGACATAGCGCGCCAGTAAACCAATAACCGCCATGAAGCCGATTCCCTTGATGAAGATTAAAAACGAGATCCACCACGTGGAATTCCCGGATGCAACTTCAGATCCAAAGGTGGTGAGCGCCACCAGCGCCAAAATGGCGGCGATATCCTGAACAATCAGAAACCCGATGGCGATCTGTCCGTGGAGGGAATCGATTTCCTTTTTATCCGACAGCAGTTTGACGATGATGATGGTGCTTGAAAAGGTAAGCGCCACTGCAACATAGGCCGCGCTCAGCATGGACATATCCAACGCAATCGCGATGATAAACCCGATGGCTGATGTAAAGATAATCTGGCCCAGCCCTGTTGCCAGGGCGATGGAGCCGGTTGTCCGGATGAGGTTTAAATCGAGTTTAAGCCCGACAATAAAGAGCAGAAGCGCAATTCCGATCTGGGCCAGAAGGGCGATCTGATCATAGCTGTTGATGATTGACAGAAAAGAGGGACCGGCCAGAATCCCGGTAGCCAAAAACATGATGATGAGGGGCTGCTTGAGTTTCTGGCCCAGGATGCCGACCAGCGTCGCAAGACTCAGTATGGAAGCGATTTCATAAAAGGTGTTTCCATGATCCATCTGTGAATCCTAATAGAAGTCGATTGTAAAAAGACTATAAGAAAGCACCCGCTCACTGTCAATTAAAAGCCGGTTCTGAAAATTTTTTCCATTTTTCGATCCGCCCAGCTCAGCAATCGAAAGTCCTCAAGGAATCCGCAATGCCCGCCGTACCGGGTTGTTTCAATCGTCAAGTATTCCGGTTTTGCCAGTTTCGGGAGATCTTTGGCCGGAATCACAGGGTCATCGAGGCTTGCAATGATTGTGGAGGGGATCTGAAGATGGGCCAGGGCTTCCCCGGTGAGGGTATAACCGTTGAGATAGGTATAAAGGTCCGGATATTCTGTAAATCGTCTTACAAAATAATCCGTCATCTCGCTGATTTTGTTGAAACGCGGGATATTCGAAAGAATATGCATATCTGGAAAATATGTTCGCTTGATTTCAAGCGAACATCGCCATTTTCTCATGAAATACCAGTGATAAATAAACAGGCCGTTTTCCATGGCTTCCATGGTGTGATTCGGATTGAGCACCGGGCAGACCGCGACCACCCGGTCTATCCGTATGCCGGCATCCGGCGCCCGGATCGCCACCCGCAGGGCGAAATTGCCGCCCAGGGAAAACCCGCCCAGGAACAACCGTTTGTGGGGGAATGTCTCTGCAATAGCCTTTACTGCGCCCACCACCTCGGCAATGCGGCAGGAATGAAAGAGTTCCCTGTTTAAATGGTGGCTCTCCCCGTGGTCCCGAAGGTTTAAGCGAAAGACGTTAAAGCCGCTATCCCATAAAAACCCGGCTGCAGACACCAGATAAGATGAGTCCGCGCTACCCTCCCACCCATGAATCAAAATGCAAAGGTCGCGTGATCCGGGGTTGCGGCCGGAATAAAAACCTTGCAGCCGCACGTCGTCCCCGCAATCGATGATATGTTGCTTTGAGGCATTCAGCATGCCTTTGGCGCGGAGCTTTACGATGGGCTTTCGCAGCTTGAGGCTGTTTAGGATCGACTGGACATGGCGGTTCCGGAGCAGACCCGGCGGATTAAAATTTTTCATTGTATAGTGATCCAAACTTTTAAAATGCAAATGGATGCGAATCATACCGGGGATTTCCTCTTGCCCATTTTCGCAATCCAATGTTATGAATAAGCAGAATGAAATAATTCTAATACATCAGAACAACCATGAGCGCACAAGAAAATAATTCGGATCGCATCGATAAACTCATCGCATTTTTCAGGAGTCTGAAGGTTAAAAAACCCAAATCCGATTCTCCGGATTATGCTTCATGGAACCAGACCGAGGAAGAATATCAGAAAGAGCAGGCTGAATGGATCGAAGAAATAAGGCGCAAGAAAGAAATAAGAGAAAACAAGGACGCATCATGCAAACGGCAAAAGTGATAGATTATATCGTCAACTGGCTGAATACATCCTGTGACGGCGCAGGGCTGAACGGTTTTGTGGTGGGGATCTCCGGCGGCATTGATTCGGCGGTAACCTCATCTTTATGCGCGACGACCGGAAAGAGAACGCTGGTTTTAAATATGCAGATATATCAGGCCCCGCATCAGGTGGATCTGGCCCTGCAGCATATGGCGTGGCTGAAACAAAAATATCCCCATGTGGAAGATGTGAACATTGATTTGACGGATGCCTTTCAAACAATCGAAAAAACTTTTCCCAGTGCTGTCCAGGACGGCCTGACCATGGCCAATACACGCGCCCGGCTGCGGATGCTCACCCTGTATGCGTTTGCCGGTCATCACCGGCTGCTGGTGGCCGGGACCGGGAATAAAGTGGAGGATTTCGGCGTGGGATTTTACACCAAGTACGGCGACGGCGGAGTGGATGTGTCGCCCATAGCAGACCTGATGAAATCCGAGGTGTATGCCATCGGGCGATATCTGGGGATTATTGACGGCATTTTGAATGCGCCGCCCACGGACGGCCTGTGGCACGATAACCGGAGCGACGAATCCCAGATCGGGGCATCCTATGATGAGCTGGAATGGGCCATGGGTTTTGCGAATTCAGGCGGGGACGAACGAACCCTTGACGGACGGCAAAAAAAAGTCCTCGAAATCTATCGAAAATTCCGCCGGATGAACCGGCATAAAATGGAGCCGATTCCAGTGGCGAAAATACCCGATGAAATGAGAAGGTAAGTCTGTTCATGGAAGTCTGGTTTTTACTAACACAGGTTCTGATCCTGCTGGCAGGCTCTT
Organism: Desulfobacterales bacterium; assembly: GCA_025453995.1. Lineage (GTDB taxonomy): Bacteria > Desulfobacterota > Desulfobacteria > Desulfobacterales > Desulfosalsimonadaceae > JALOPH01. The sequence continues at coordinate 2,751 of JALOPH010000197.1, read as the reverse complement.
TTCTGCTCGGGATTGCCGCCGAAAGGCTCAAGCAAAGCCCGATTGTGGGATATCTGCTGGCCGGCATCCTGATGGGGCCCTGGGTGTTTGACCGGCAGGCGGTTTCACAGCTTGCGGAGCTTGGCGTTGCTTTGCTTCTGTTTTCCATCGGTCTTGAGTTTTCATTTTCACGCCTCAAAAGAATGGGCGCCATCGCCCTGGGCGGCGGGACCCTTCAGGTCATTGTCACCATGTTGATGTTCGCCCTGGGGTTTTATTATTTCCTGCCGCTTGGCGAATCCTCAGTCCTGGGCGCCATGGTGGCGCTGAGTTCCACGGCGGTGGTCATGCGGGTGCTCTCGGACCGCGCTGAAATCGACTCCCCCAGGGGCCGGAATGCCATGGGCATCCTGCTGCTCCAGGACATTGCCGTGGTCCCCCTGGTGATCATGGTTTCCATGATCGGTCAGGGAGGATCCGGTCAGGCCATTGTTCCGACACTCGTAAAAACAGTTCTGGCGTGTGCAGGACTGATCCTTATGTTTTTTATCCTTTTTCATTATCTGGTTCCGTTTATTTTAAAAAAGGACACGGTTCACGGCAGCCGTGATCTGCTCATACTCTTGACCATTTTGGCCGCCGTAGGATCGGCATGGCTCTCCCATGCGGTTGGATTATCACCGGCCCTTGGCGCTTTTATCGCCGGCATGATGCTGGCCGAATCCGGATTTGCGGGCCAGCTGCTATCTGATATCGGGTCGTTGAGGACCCTGTTTGTGACCTTGTTTTTCACCTCCATCGGCATGCTCATCGATCCGCAATGGTTCATCACTCACCTCCATTGGATTGTTGCAGGTTTGGCGGGCATGCTCATCGGCAAGGTCATCATCGTCTATTTTATCGCGCGGCTTTTTAAATGCAGTCCGGTTCAGTCCCTGGCCACCGGGATTACGCTGGCGCAGATCGGGGAGTTTTCCTTTGTGCTGGCCACGGCCGCATATGGGTTCGGGCTATTCGGGGATGACATGTTCAAATGGATTGTTTCCGTGACCATCATGTCCATATTGATTTCCCCCTTCATGGTCACCCATGCGACGAGCGTTTCAAGGGGGATCTTGACCCGGATGTCGCGCCACCTGGTTCTGTTTCCAGGCGATGTTGACATGCAGCAGCAGCGCGAGCCGGAGCGGATTTTTATCATCGGGTTCGGTCCGGCCGGCCAGAAAGTTGCGGACGCGCTGCTTGAAAACAAAATGACGCCGGCGGTCATTGAGATGAAGCCCAAAACCGCCCGAATGGCCCAAAAACGAGGCTTGACCGTTCATATGGGGGATGCTGCCAGCGAAGATGTGCTCAATCATGCCGGTGTGACCGGAGCGTGCCTGGTGGTGGTCACCATTCCCGACCCGCGGGCGGCGCGTTTTATTGTGGAAACCGTCCGCCGAATTGCGCCGGGGGCTACGGTTATCGCCCGTGGGCGGTATCACATCCACAACCGGGAAATCGAAAAAGCCGGCGCGCATCTGATTATTGATGAAGAGAATATGGTGGGAGAACAGCTTGCAAACGCTGTGCTGGATTGTCTGAGCGGAACGGGTAATATATCCTGCGCCTGTTCATTGCCGAGCTTACCGGAAGACGCCCGATCATGATAGAGAATTTCATTTAATAAATACTATTGCCCATTGTATTTTAAATCCCCCTGAAGTCTTCTTTGTCCAAGGTGGAAATTATTCCCCTCTTTGGCAAAGAGGGGTTAGGGGAGATTTATTGATACATATTTGATTGCAACTCGTTATAAAATGGCAAACGGCAAGAGGTGAAATTCTGTTACCCCTTGCCGTTTCTCAGTTCTGAAAAGATAAAAGTCTGTTTAAACAGCTTGGCGGCGGCGAACCATGAATTTCATGGCAATTGCGGCAAGCAGAATCGCCATGGTGATCATGCCCCATTCTGACAGCGTCGGTATGTTTTGAGAACCGCCGCAGGTCTCAGATCTTGAGAATACAGTGGTCAGCCAGGGGCTATAATTGACTGTTCCGCCCTGCTCGATGACAATGGAATCTCCTGTGCCGCCCGGATTGCCGTAAGCAGCAGGCCCGGAAATGTCGCCCCACCAGTTGTTGATCGCCTCAACAGTAGCCGCCTGATACAGGTTAAGCCCTTCATAGTTTCCTACGATGTCGTTGCAGGAGATGGTGATGCTGCCTTCCGGGGCTCCAATTTCCGCGACTTGAATCCCTTGGCCGTCATTGGACAGCGACCGGCACCTTTCAATTAAAAGGCTGTATCCGAGTACATCTGTGTCGATTCCTTCCCCGCCGTTGTTTTGGGAGGTGCTGCCGGTGATAACCGCATCACCGGCACAGTATTCAATATCAATGCCTTCCTGTCCGTTGTTGCGGGCTGTGCATCCGTCAACGGTGATATTGCCGTCGACCCAGAATTGAAATCCATCTTCGTCATTATCCGGATCTTCAGGGTCATCATTATTTTCCGAAAGGCAGTCTTCCACCCTGACATCGCCCTGCATATTCAACTGAAAGCCGTCCTGATTATTGCCATATGCCGTGGAGTCGGTGATGGTGACGTTTCCGGTCGAATCCCGCTCATCACTGGAGGATATGCTGAACCCGTCATCATATGAGCTGTGCCCGGTGCATCGGGTGATGGTTTTTTCTCCTTGACACCCATATATGGCGATCCCGTCCCAGCTGGTGCTGGACGCTTCCACTTCGATCAACGTGATAGTTCCAGTAACATCTACCAAAT
>JALOPH010000029.1 GCA_025453995.1 Desulfobacterales bacterium | reverse complement strand
CGCCCCCAGCAAATCCGCACATTACGTGCGATTCATTTGCCTCCCTATTTTACACTCGTAAAAAGCTCCCGACCCTGCGGCGCGGAGTGATCACAGGAAGGAATTTATCACGCGGGCGTGGCCCGCTCCTACATCATTTATCGTGCCTCCGCCCGTAGGAGCGGGCCATGCCCGCGATAACTTCCTTGGAAGTCGCCGAGGGTTATTGAGTAGTGGAGATACGAAACAATCCGATTAAATCCAATTGTTTATGAGGTTGCTTCGCTGCACTCGCAATGATAAACCCACGTTTTTCAGAATTTTTATGATACGTTCAGTCTTTTTTCACGCCAGGAAGATTTCCTGCCCCCTGATGACAAACTTTGTCAGAAGAATGACAATTTTTTGTCATTGCAAATGCTGCTTAGGGCAAAAAACCTCGAAATTTTTAATAGGTATGGATTTTGCATAGCATTTGCCAAGTTTATCAGCGCCCAAAAAACAAATCATACGCCAGGCCGGGCAATGAGATTATAAAATATGATGGGATGAAACAAATTTGCCTTTTATCCCGAATGAATGTTTCAAATATGTGACAATTTGATTGAATTACAGCAATTTTGTTGACTTATAGAGCAATAATTCTTATAAGGCAATAAAATTATTAGATTATAATTTTTACCATTTAATAGTTGGGGGAAAGTCATGGCCAAAATAAAAATATTACCGGCCTTCTGCGTTTTTTTCATTCTGATCGCCTTTATTCCCGCCCATGGCGCGGCTCCGGCGGCTGATTCTTCGTTTTCAGAATACATTGATCTTGTTTTTCAAAAAAATTCTCTGGAAATGGCGGTTGCCATTCTGATCAATGACAAAAACTTCCCGGTAGCTGATGTCATCAACAAAGCCAGGGAAAAAGGATACGGGTTTACGCCCGTCATTGAGGCGCTGATTGACACGAATTTGTCCTGCGAGGACGTCATGATTGCGGCGGTTTTAAACAATGCGCCGCCTGAGGCTTTGTTTGATTCTAAAAAAATCAGTGATGAATATCATTACACTCCTGAAAAGATTCTGAAATTTTTAGTCAAAGAACTCATGTTCATGGAGAGAAACGAGGAAGAGCTCGGACAAAAGGATTACAACCAGGAGACCCGAAAAGCAAACATTGAGATCATGCTCCGGGTGTGCAAAAGCATGATGGAAGAAAAAAAATTTTCCCAACTTGAGGTCATGACCTTTTTATGCGAAGCGGACGCCAGCGACGAACTCATGGCGGCTGTTATTCAACGATTTGACGTGCCCCAATCCATAGCCGTTAAAGCATGCCCAAGCCACGCTGAATTCGGGCAGGTCTATATCAGCCGCGAACTTCCCCAGGAAGCTTATATTGTCATCGGCGTTGACCATCAGACCTTAAGCGATGACGCGGGAAGGGGAAACGGGGTCATCAGTCCGAGCCAACCCTGACCGGCTTCATGAAGCCCCGAAGATTGCAAACAGGAACGGATTTGATGACACTTATGTATCAACATTATAAAAATAAAATATATCAAATTGTTATAAAAAAAATGACCCGCAGATTCAGGACCCTAATCACCCTATGAAAACGCATCTTTTTGCATTAAAATCATTGATATTATTAATTTTATTTTTATTCACGATCAACGCAGCCCCCTGCATGGCTGAGACACCTGATACACTCAATGTATCTGAGACAGGAAATGCCGGCGCGAAAACAGAAACCATTCAGCCTGAAGCGTCCGCATCCGAAACGCGCGCCCAAAAACCGGGGGAAACCCGGCCGGCCTCTGAACAATCGGATGATTCAGCCAAATCCGATGAATCGTCAAAATCTGATGACACCTCACAATCGGATGATACATCCGAATCTGACGACACATCCGAATCAGAAGATACGAGCAAAACAGAGGATCAGACACAGGGTCAGGCTCCAGGGTTTGCGGTGACATACACTGCGGACATACAGAAATTGGATGCCCCGGCAACCATCACCTGGACCCTGGGGATTGAAAATACCGGCAATCTCCCCCTGACCCGGATCAACATCACCGCGCCATTGCTGAAAGATCTCAAAGGACCTGAAGGCGACGGAGAAACGCCCGGGGTTCTGGATGTCAATGAAACCTGGACCTATACGGGAACATACACGGCAACCCAGGCCGTTATTGATGGAAACGGGGTGAACACATACAATGTGATCGACGGGGACGGCGATATTGACAGCATCGTTCTGGTGAGATTTGCCGAAACAGAAACCCCCCAGACAGCTTCTGCGGCTGTGGCGACGAACCTGACCATCACGGGCGATATTTTTGAAAAAAAATACCGGAATCTCCATGCGTTTCTTTCCGGCCAAAGGGAGTTCACAACCAACCTTTATAAAATGGACGCAGATCCTGAATCGTGCTGGGCGACATTTATCACCCCCGGCATCTGGGCGACCTATCCTTCCAACATGAAGCGGAGCGTGGATATTATCACCGCCAACGCATCCCCCGGCGGGCTGGCCATTGACAACTTCAACCCGGCGGATTTCCGGGATTTTCAGGTATACGCATTGTATAGCCCCAGCCTGGAAATCTACCATGACGAGAACCTGAGCGCCCATCAGCCCCCGGATACCAGCGCCGATATAATCGATGATGATGATTTTGACCGGTTATCCCACCGCGTTGACGCCATGATCCATTATGATACGGGCAACAAGCTGGCCATAAGGGCCATGGACCAGTACAAGATTTCCTATGACGCCTTTTCAGAGCGGGCCTACTGGACCGATGACGAATATAGATCCAATGTGTTTACTGTCGCCAACACCTTTGATGCAACGGAAAAAATTCAACTGAGGCTGGATTACTCCAACTTCAACTTGAATTATGATGACGATTTCAACAGCGATGACGACCGGAAGGACAACGTCTATTCCGCCTATCTGTATTTCCGTCAAACCAGCAAGCTGTCGTATTTTGTGGAATATGATTATGCGGATATCGGGTATGACTCATCAGACAGGGACAATCATGAACATCGTTATTACGGAGGGGTTCGGTGGGAAATGACCGGAAAATCCAGCGGACAGATCAAAGGCGGATACGGCAAAAAGAAATCGGACGAGTCGTCCAAGATCGATACTGATGTGAACATCTCCGATGTATCCGAAGACAACTGGATGGCCGCCATCCAGCTGGATCACAATTTTGACTCCCGCACCAACTTAACCCTCAATGCGTATCGCCGGTATGATGAAGTCCTGGAGCACCGCTATGATTACAACCGGTACGAGGATTTTTACGCGGACTACATCCTGGCCCATTATGTGGGCGCCAATTTCAGCCGGAAAATCAAGCATAACATTCATCTGAACCTGGATTCTTCTCTTTTCTTTGATGATTTTAAAAACAGCCGCAACAGCAGCATTGGCGGGGAAGATGAGGATCGTGAAGATACGGAATTTTCGGTTTCGCCATCCGTCAAGTATGATATGAACAAATATTTTTCAATCAATGGCGGATATATATACACGGATCACATCTCCAATTATCCGGCCGTTGATTACGTGGATCACACGTTTTTTATTCTTGCCAGCCTGTTCCTGTAACGCCAAGACATGTTTAAATTATTCAATGCATTGTTGTTAGCCTGCTGCCTGATTGCGGGCGCGGCGGCGCCTGCTGTTCCGCAGGACTACATTCTCGGCGTGGGGGATGTGGTCACGGTGACGGTTTATGACCAGCCGGACCTGAAATCCGTTGTCCGCATCAGCGGCGACGGGATGATCACCCTTCCCCTGATCGGTCAGATCCATGCCGCCGGCCTGAGCGTTGAACAACTGTCCGATGAAATCGAAACCCGCCTGGCCGACGGGTATCTGATCCACCCCCAGGTGACAATTTTCATAGAAGAATTCAGGAGTTTAAAGGCGACCATTCTCGGCGGCGTCCGGTCGCCCGGCCTTTACGAACTCAAAGGACAAACCTCGCTTCTGGAACTGATTTCCAAAGCGGGCGGACTGGTGGAAGATGCCGCCAATGAGGCGATTATTCAACGGAACCGTTCCGACTCCCAGGAAAAAGAAGTTCTCACCATCGACCTCAATGAACTGTTGCAACATGGGCAGGCTGCCCAGAATCCGGCCATTATGAACGGCGACCATATTTATATCCCCAAAAAAAAGACCTTTTATATAACCGGCGAAGTGAAAAGCCCGAATGTCTATGTTTATGAAGAGGGGATCACCGTTATTCAGGCCTTGACCAAAGCAGGAGGCTTTACGGAAATGGCCGCGCCAAACCGGATTTCAATCATCCGAACCATTGACGGCAAAGAGCAGTTGTTGAAACAAGTGCCCATGGATGAACATATCCTGCCCAATGACGTTATTGTCGTGCCGGAAAGTTATTTTTGATGCAACCGTAAAAAGGAAGTTATCGCGGGCATGGCCCGCTCCTGCGGGCGGGAGCGCTATAAATGAAGCAGGAGCTGGCCATGACCGCGAATCAATCCTTATTATGAACCACCTTGCGAGTGACTGCTGATGTATAAAGAAGATGAGAACCCGATCAAGCAATATCTGAATGTTTTAAACCGTCGAAAAAACGTCATCGCGTTAATTTTTCTGGTCAGCATTCCCTTTATTTTGATTAGAGCTTTTTCCGGCACCCCGGTTTATAAAGCCACCGCCAAACTCCTGATTAAAAAAAATTACGACCCGGCTTTGATTGCCCCCTATCAAATGAATTATGACCCCTATTTTCTTAAAACACAGACCCAGCTGATCAAAAGCAGCAAGGTCGCCGCCAGGGTGGTGGACGCCTTAAAGCTTGATGAAACATATGACCGGTATTTCCAGGGCCAGCAATCTTCATCCTCAACTTTCAGAAATCTTTTATATTGGGTCCAAAACCTTTTTTCATTCGGGCCCAAAGCCCAGAAGATTGAAGAAAATAGTTCCGAAGCCCTGTCTTCCGGCAAGGCCGAAGCCATTGACCCGGAGATCAAACAGGAAAAACAGCTGGAGCTTTCGCAAAGAGTGCGGGACGGCATTTTAATTGAGAGCGACATTGAAGAAGGCAATCTCGTGAACGTGAGTTTTACGTCCACAAGCCCGGAATTTGCAGCAGCCATTGTCAATACGGTGGCATCCGCCTACAAGCAGTTTCTCATGGAAATGAAAATGGAAACCACTTCCCAAACGCTTGAATGGATGAAATCCAACGCAGATTCGGAAAGGGCCCAGCTGGAAGCCAGCGAACGCAAACTCAGGGAGTATACCAAAGAACACGACATCTACACGGTCAACGACAAGGAAGCCATTTATCCTGAAAAGATCGCCCAGATCAGCGCGAATCTGACCCAGGCCCAGGCGGACGTCAATGAACTGGAAACCATATACCAGGAAATCAACCGTCTTTCCCTCAAAGACGCCATGAATCTGCCCATTGTCGTTGCCAACGAAACCGCAAACAGTTTGCGGCAGCAGGTCATCCTGAAGGAACAGGAATATAACACCTTATCGAAAAGCCTCGGCCCCAAGCACCCGAAAATGATACTGGCGGAAAAAGACCTCAATGTTCTGAGGGAAAAGCTCGACACGGAAGTCAAGGATGTGATCCAGTCGGTCAAAAACAGGTATGAGCTGGCCCGGCAAAAGGCGCTCAAAATGCAGAGCCTTCTGGATGAATCCAAGCAGAACGCGGCCCTGATGAGCGACAAGCTTATTCAGTATGAAATTTTGAACCGGGATGTGGAGGTCCACCGCCTTTTGTTTGACAGGCTGCTGAGCAGGATCAAGGAATTTGATATCACGCGGGCATCGGCGTGGCGTTTTTTCTGGATTATATGGATAATACGGTCAAAACCGCCGAAGACGCGGAACAGCGCCTGGGCTTTCCCATTCTGGGAATGATCCCGATGATCAAAAAAGAAGATGAAACCGACATTGAAACCATTGTCTCAAAGCAACCCGGATCTGTCATATCAGAGGCATACAAAGCCATCCGCACGGCAGTGCTTTTATCCTCACCGGACGCTTCTCCTGAAATCATTCTGATATCCAGCATGAACCAGGGAGTGGGAAAAACCGTCACGACCTTAAACCTTGCCATTGCCCTGGCCCAATCGGAGAAAAAAGTCCTTCTGGTCGATGCGGATATGCGACGCTCGAGGGTTCACAGAATTTTTAACATTGATAATACCCGTGGACTGAGCACCTACCTGTCCGGCCAGTCGGGAATCGTCACTTTCCCGAGCGGCATTCAGGATTTCCTGGATATCGCACCGGCCGGTCCGACGCCCCCCAATCCCTCCGAACTGTTAAGCTCCGCGCGGTTGGGGGAATTTATAAGGTCCGCCAAACAGGACTATGACTTTGTTCTCATGGACTCCCCTCCCCTGCTCAACGTCAGCGACGCGCATCTGATCAGCAAGGTTGTGGAAGAAACCATCCTGGTGGCCCGCTCCGGTGTTTCTACCTATGAATCCGTGGCCCGGGCCCATCAGATGCTGACCAATATCCATTCAACGGTGCTTGGAATCATCGTCAACGCGGTGGATGTCAAAAAAGAAAATTATTACTATTATCGGCATTACGGACCCTACGGATATTACAAAAACGATTACACACCATCTTCGCCCCCTGCTTCATGATTGATACACATTGCCATATTCTGCCGGGAATAGACGACGGACCGGAGGACGCCGAAGAATCCGTTGAAATGGCCAGAATCGCCGCCAGGGATGGAATAAATAAGATCATCGCCACGCCGCATATTTATGACATGCGATACTCCCCTGAAGAAATTGCCCAGAGGGTCGACCGGCTCAACCGCCTTCTCACCCAAAAAAATATTCCTGTTGAGGTGCATCCCGGCGCCGAAGTCTTCATCGGCATGGATCCCCATATATTATTTAAATACGCCATACAGGACACGCCCTATATTCTGATCGAATTTCCCCATGATCACCTCCCCGCCCATGCCGGGAAACTGCTGCAGTGGCTTTCCGATAAAGGACTCAAACCGATTATCGCCCATCCGGAACGCAACCATTCCGTCATCCGGTCACCTGAAACCCTGTTGCGCCTTTTAAATAAAGATATTTACGTCCAGATCACCGGGGACAGCCTCACCGGAGAATTCGGGCCGGACATTCAATATTGCGCTCATTTTTTGATGGAATCCGGCAAGGTGGATATCATTGCCTCCGACGCCCACGCGAAAAAATTCCGGGCGCCGGTCCTCTCCCGCGCAGAAAAAGCAACAGCCAGGCGTTTCGGCGAAAAAGCATCCGAGCGTCTTTTCCAAACAAATCCTGAAGCTGTTTTAACGGGCCGTGAGATTCTTCGGGATGAAGAATGAAAAAAGCAGCTTTTTATCTTTTCGTAACCTCTTTAATTTTCTCGCCGCTGGCGTTCGGGACCGTGGAGAACTGGTCCTACCTGACAATGACGGCCATCATCTGCGCCGGCGCTTTGCTGATGACCGTTTCATCAAGAGGGAGCAGCTTCTATAAAGCCCCGGGAATCATCCCGCTGCTGCTGTCAATTCTCTTTCTTTTCTTCCAGATTATCCCCCTTCCGGCAAACCTGGTTAAATTTCTGTCCCCTTCAACTTACGATCTTTATCAGGGGGTATTCAGTTTAACCGGACAAATGGATTGGATTTCACTTTCAATTTATCCCAGATCCACTTTGATGGAATTATTAAGGTTCTCTTGCTATGTGCTTTTTTATACGGTTTCCCTGCAATTTTTTTCTGATCAGTTGCTTTTAAAAAGAACCGTTGCCATTGTCATTGGATTTGCTTCAGTTCTGTCCCTGATCGCGATCATTGAATTTGTCACCGAAAGCCTCAACTATCCCTTTCCCCACCACAAGATATTCTGGATGAAGGAATTGACCCACGGCGGCACGCCGGTGGGCCCTTACGTGAACCGCAATCATTATGCCGGACTGATGGAAATGATTTTCCCGCTGGCGCTTGCCATGTTTCTGGCATACCGGCCGGTCATGACGAAGATTTCTTTCAAAAGAAAAGTCAGTGATTTTTTCAACCACCGCCGGGTCAACCAGCATTTTTTGTTCGGCACGGCCGCCGTCCTGATCGCGACTTCCATTCTACTGAGTCTTTCACGCGGCGGGATTCTCTCCCTGTCTTTATCCATGCTTATTTTTTCCATCCTGCTGATTCTCAAAGTCAAACAACATAAAGCAGGGCTGTTTATCGGCTTTATTGTCATCATTGTTTTGTTTCTGACCGGGACTTCCGGATGGGACGCGATCTTTCAGCGATTTGAAGCGATCCGGAATCAGTCCGGCCTGCTATATGACGACCGGCTGATCCTCTGGAAGGACAGCATCAGAATTATCCGGGATTTTCCATGGGTCGGCGCCGGCGGCGGGGCCTTTGAAAAAATCTACCCTCTCTATCGGACTTTCCCCGGAAATGATCTTGTGGAACACGCCCATAATGATTATCTCGAATTTTTATGCGCCGGCGGCATAGTGTTGCCGCTCCTGATGGGGTGGGGCCTTTTTTCAATTTTATATTCCGCATGCCGGACATTTCTAAAACGCAGGGAATGGTATTGCCTGCTTCTTTTTACCGGCTGCATCACATCCATCAGCGCCGTTTTACTCCATTCGCTGCTTGATTTTAATATGCAGATCGGCGCCAACGGGCTTTATTTCTTTCTTGTTCTCGCGCTGGCGGTATCCGCGGCAAACACCCGCATGCGGCCCGGCATGGCATCAACCCATTTGGCCAAATCAAAAGCGCCGCCGGTTGCCGTCGGCATTGCCGCCCTTCTTTTGCTCCTGGCGGCCATTCATACCTACGGCGGCGCGCTGATCGCCGATGCCTGTCTGTATGATCATCGAAATACGGCGCTGACATCAGACTTATCCGCGGCAGAAATCGCGGAAACCCGCCAGGCGGCTGAAACAGCGGCCGCCTGGGATATATTGAATCCCAGATACTCCCATATCAGGGCGCAGGCCGCGTCCCTTCTGGGAAAAGATTCCGATGCGCTGAAATATTACGCAAGATCACTTCGACAGGACCCCAAAAACAGCCGGTATCTGATGAATGCCGGTTCTTTTGCCTATGGCCGGAACAAGCCTGATTTGGCGGAAACCCTTTTTGGCCTCAGCATTCAATACGACAGAACAAACATGGCGGCATACTTGAAATACGCGGACATGTTGTTTGGGCTGAATCAGGCTGAAAAAGGATTTCGCATATTAAAGCAGGCGATATCGGCAGATATCCGGATCACTGATGCGAGTCTTGCGCTGATGGTTTATTATCATATAGACGAAGATGAGATGCGACGGGCATTGCCGGACAGAGTGGAACCCTACCTGACGCTGGGTGATTTTTTTGATGCTTCCGGAGCAAAAGAAAAGGCGGAACAGTTTTATGTGCTGGCGCTGGAGCAGCTCGCCAATGAAGCAAAGATCGAAAAAAACCACTTTTACCATGTCTTTCTGTTTTATCAGCGCCACCATATGGATGAAAATGCATTGCAGGTCATCCTCAGGGCGATCAGATATTTTCCGGATGATCATGGCCTGCATCGCACTGCCGGCGACTTGTATAAAGACCTGGGTATCGATTACAGGGCTGAGGAAGAATATCGCAAGGCTGAAATATTAAAGTCCCAGTAGAAACGCCATAAAAAAATTCCCAATTAAAAAATCGCCGCCAAAAACATAGTATTTGCCTGAGAGATGACCGCAATCCTCTGATTCTTTCTGGTTCTTCATTGACATGACAACTTGTGATGCATATAATGACTCAAAAAGGTTTATGAGGTGAATCATGCAGCAAGTAACCATTCGGGGCATAGCGCCTGAAATTGAAAAAAAAATCCGGCAAATTGCCAAATCCAATCGCCAATCCATCAACCAGGTCCTTAAGGGAATCATTCATAAAGAATTTAAAAAAAAAGAACGCACACCCAACGCATCGACTTTAAAGGAATTGGCCGGCGGCTGGAGCAAAAAAGAAGCCGCGGCTTTTAACCTTTCCATAAAATCCTGTGAACTAATTGATGAGTCCATGTGGCAATGAGGCTGCTTTTAGACACCAGCGCTTACGTCGGCTTTAAATTAGGGCATGCTCAGATAGTTGATTATCTGACAAAGGCGGATGTTATTTTAATATCTCCCATTGTTACCGGTGAGCTGCTGTTTGGATTCCGGAATGGATTGCGCTTTGATCAAAACATGATGGAATTCAATCAATTCATCTCCCATGAGGCGGTTGAAGCTATTCAGCTCACCGATGTTACGGCAGACAGGTATTCAAGAATCGCTGCCCTTCTAAAAAAACAGGGGACTCCGATTCCCACAAATGACATATGGATTGCCGCGCAAACAATGGAAACCGGCGCAGAGCTTGTGACAATGGACCAGCATTTTGAAAAAATTTCAGGCTTGGTGTTCCGGCTATTTACATGATCCATACTGCTTCTATCTAAACAAACTTCTCGATGGTTTTGATCACTGTCCTTCTCAGGTGTTCAATTCGTCTGATCGTATAATGGCTCAGCGGCTCGCGTTTTAAATCCTTGACCAGCCAGAGCGTGCCGTAGGTATTGTTGTTTGACGTCAGGGGAAGTTCCATTTTCATGAGGGTTCCGCGCTTTAAAAAGGAGTCCCAATCATCGTCGCTATCTTCGTTTCTCTGCTTGTTCCACCAGAGAAACCGGGAGTTTTGATTGTTCTTATCATCAATCCGCAATTCCACCAGGTCGAATTTCAGCCATTGCAAGGACTTGGAAAGATTTTTCCACATTTCTTCAATGTCTTTTGAATTTTGAATCGCCATCTGAAAATTCAAAAAACTTCTTCTTTCAAAAGACAGGCCTGTTTCATCCGCCACATCACCGAGCCATGTTAAAAGGCTGGAGCCGCGAAAAAAGTCAAAATATCCGAGTTTACGCATCCCGATGATGATCCCCGCCCCAAAAAGCAGGAGAAGCAGGGCGGTTTTATTGTCAGTGGTATAAACCATTGCGATGGAAAGCCATCCCATGATCACCGTGATGCCGTATAAAATCAACACGGCCCTTCGCTGGGTAAGCCCCATGGCCACGAGCCGGTGGTGAATGTGATCCCTGTCCGGGCTGAAGAGCTTCTGGCCGTAAATGAATCTGCGCAGGGTCGACCATATGGTCTCCATGAGCGGAAAGCCCAGCGCAATCATGGGAATCAGGATGCTGGCAGCCGTCTGCCCCTTGAATGACCCCATCATGCTCACAGCGGCGATGACAAATCCGATAAAATAGCTGCCGCTGTCCCCCATGAAAATAGACGCCGGACTGGAGTTAAACACCAGAAAACCCAGCAATGCGCCGGCCAAAGCAGCTAAAACCGCGGCTGGAACAAATCTGTCCCCCAGGGCGCACAGAATCAGAAGCACCATGCACACCAAGAAGCCAACGCCGGCGGCAAGCCCGTCCAGGCCGTCAATCAGATTAATCGCGTTGATGACCAGAACCACCCACAGCACCGTCGCCGGCAGGGAAAGACCGATATGGACAAGGGAGTGATCGGGGAGAAATGATATCAGATCAATTCGAAGCCCTCCGGCATAGGCGATAACCCCGGCCAGGATCTGGAAGAAAAATTTGGCCCGGTATCCCAGCCGCCAGATATCGTCAATTAAACCAAGCCCGAATATCAGCAAAGATCCGAGAGCCAGCCAGAGAATTCGAGGTTCCTGCAGAATAATGCAGGTGACCAGTGTTCCAGAAAAAAAGCAGGCGGACAGCCCGATATAGCATGAAAGAAAAATGGCAATGCCCCCGACGCGGGGGATGGGGGTGGAGTGAATTTTTCTCTCAGACGGGTCATCCATAAGGTTCAACCGTCTGGCGACCAGGATCACGATGGGCGTCAGCACCATGGCAAAAATAAAGGAGACGATAAAAATGCTGAGGATCGTTCTCATAAATTCAACCAGCCCTTTATTCTATACTGAAAAACCTTGCGCAAAGGCTTCATGGCCAGGGTCCAGGGATATGGCTTTAATCCGTTGATCCCCCAGGCTTTCCGATCGTTGAAATTGGCGCGGAGCCTGTTTGCCAATGAAGCGTTGCTCGCCCCGCCGACCCGCATACAGGTGATGATTTCCGGAAGATAAACCGTTGAAATCCGATATCTGAGAAGCAACCGAAGCATCAACTCATAGTCTGCGGCGGTCCCCAGGTTTAAATTAAATCCGCCGTATTTTTCATACACCCATCGCCGGGCAAAAAAAGTGGGATGGGGCGGCATCCATCCATGATAAAAACGGGTGATTTTAAATTCATCGGACTTCCAGTACCGAACGACCCTTGAAGTGTCATGAAAATCGACATATACCAAATCCCCGTAACAGGAATCCGTTGAGGACTTTTCAAAAAAATCGGAAATTCGGGCCAGCGTTTCTGAAGATGCAAAAAAGTCATCCGCATGAAGGATGCCGATGACATCTCCTGTTGCAGCCGCGATCCCTTTGTTTAACGCATCGTATATGCCTTTGTCCGGCTCTGAAATGATCCCGGCAGCATGGACGTCATATTCTTTGATAATTTTTAAAGTGCTGTCGCTGGATTTTCCGTCAACAATTATATGTTCAACATCCGCATGCTGGCTCAGAATGCTTTCCATGCAGCCGCGTATGGTTTTTTCTGAATTGAGAACAGGTGTAATGACTGACAGTTTTACCATTTAAATCCTGTTCCTCTTGTATCATTACTTTTTGGGACACCCGCCGGAAGTCAAATCGGCTTTGGACTGTTCTTGCCGCTTTTCTTTGACTTTCAAAACAATCATATATTCATAAATCGCCACCATGCAACAGTAATGAAACCCTGCAATGCCGTCCAAAAAACCCATTTTCAAAAAATACATGTACGCAAATCTGAAAAAAGGCCGGAACGGCAATCTGTATGAAAATTGTTTTAATGCCATGCGTCGTTTATATGCATCCCGGGAGATAAGACTTTTCCAGTCGACATTGCCGTATCGGATCTGCCGTATGGTCTCATCGGCTTCCTGGCCGGCATATCGGTTATGCTTATCAAACCACTCGCCGATACCCTTTGAAAAGGAGTAGTGGAGATAAGGGTTTTCCAGCGTCCCGACTCTTTCCAGATCCATATCTTCCTTCTGTCCGTGTCCCACCTGCCTGAAACGAAAGCCTCTGTTTCTGGTCAACCGCACCTGATACGTCGGATACATGCCCGAATAGCGAAGCCATTTGCCCCAAAATATCATCTTGCATGGAATTCTGTAGGCATCAAAACGTTCTTCCTGAATCTTTGATTTGATTTCATGGAGCAGGTCCCCGGTCATCACTTCATCGGCATCCAGATGGAGAACCCACTCGTGTTTAAGATCCGTCTTCTCTAAGCCGTAATTTCTCTGGCTGGCAAAAGTATCAAATTCCCTGGAATAAATCCTGGCTCCGAATTTTTCTGCGATTATGCATGTATGGTCCGTGCTTCCGGAGTCCAGCACAACAATATCATCGCACCAGGACAGCGCCGCCAAGCACACCGGCAGATTATCTTCTTCATTTAATGTTAAAATAAGGACGGATATGGGGAGTTTGATATTGACCATAACAATTTTGAAACACTATTTATGTCCTGGAATATATTCCATGAAAATACCTTATCTTTTAATAATACGCTTTTTAATCACCACTGCGGGATTGCCCGCAACAACGCTCCACGGCTCGACATCTTTTACCGCCACGGCCCTTGCCCCGACAACAGCCCCTTGGCCGATGACGACTCCGGGCCCCACAAACGCGTCTGCCGCCACCCACGCCTGATCCCTGATTTCTACAGGCGGCTTTAACAGGGGCATGGAAGGGTCCGTATAATCATGGGTCCCTGCGCAAAGGTGCGCCCTCTGAGATATGGTAACTTTTTCCCCGATTGCGATTTTCCCGAGGTTATATACACAGGCATGCTCGCCGATAGCGGACCAGTCGCCTATTTCAAGGTTCCATGGCATATAGATGACGGCTGAGTTATAGATATTCACTTGACGGCCGACCGTTGCGCCGAACAGCCGGAGCAAAAACCGCCGCCACCCGAAAAATGTCCGCGGGCTGTACTTAAAAAAAGGCTGCGCAAGCCCCCATAGTATCCGGGCAAAAAGTTCCTTTGGGGAATATTTTTGTGATTTCCGATTCCTTCTGATATCCAAATTTGAGTTCATACCCTTGACCTGATGGTTCTTTTCATCGATCCGCCCTGGCTTGGGGCAGCTTTGTATTCCTTTTCCGCTGTCTGCCCAACAGTTCGGGCAGGTGACAGTATCACGCCGGAAATGAACGAAATAAAAATGGTGATAAACGGATCGCCAAAGATTTGCCCGGAAACAACAAAGGCAACGGCATTCCCGCACAGAACGGCGAAAAGACCTCCCCAAAAAACAAAATATGGGGAATTCTTATCCAGTTTAACGGCAATCATTGTCCATATTGATTTTATCAGGATTGCAAAAACCAGAACAAAACCGAGGAACCCGGGGACGCCCAATTCCACCAGGACTTTACTCAACCCACCCTCCTGCCAGGTCCGCGGCCTTGCCACGTTCAGATGATGAATCCCCTGGGTGGCAGTTCCCAACCCCTCCCCCCAGAATCCTGACTGCTGATATGTGACCATGAGTGCGTTAAGACCCTGCTGTTTAAATCTTTCAAAAGGATCATCCCCGGTCCCTTTAAAATAATAATTTTCAACATCCGTTGAGGACCCCACGATCCCATATATTCCATATCCGGCAAATATACCTAATAAAATGACAACAAACATCTTTTTAAATTGAAACCGGTTGCTCT
The DNA here is from genome assembly GCA_025453995.1 of Desulfobacterales bacterium. GTDB lineage: Bacteria > Desulfobacterota > Desulfobacteria > Desulfobacterales > Desulfosalsimonadaceae > JALOPH01. The sequence continues at coordinate 11,633 of JALOPH010000029.1, read as the reverse complement.
GAACGCGCCACAGCAGCCACGACAATACAAACCCATAAATCGGAAGCATGTACATCATCTTTCGCCGGCCGCACAGCATGACGCCAACAACACCCCATCCGGCCAAACCGATCCAGAAATACCGTTCTTTCCCCTTGCTTTGCAGTGCCAGCAACAATGACAGCATCGTCATTGTCACGGAATGCCAACCCATAATATCCGGACTTCGGTAAAATCCGGATATCAGTTTTACCATTCCATGCTCCATGTGCCGAATCCATAGCGCATCAAAAGCCGATGTTCCCAATACCTTCAAATAATGAAAACGTCCCCAATACTCAAGAGGCGTTCCAATCAGCATGAAGGCGGTCAAAAGACAATAAAAGATTAAAACCCTCTGTAAAATCTCATCGCCCCTTGCGGTAAACATATAGCCGAACAGTACGCCAAAAAATAGACTTGAATAGAAAATCAGTCCGATGATGGTTATCTGCCATGAACCCGGTCCATAGGATGCGGAAATCAGAGCCGCAGGAATGATGGACAGGATAAAAATTTTTACGATTGATGTTAATTGGGGAAAATTCAGCTTGAATTCATTTCTGTAACCGGAGAGAAACGGCATTGCCTTGAATATCATCGAAAACCATACCGGCATGATGGAAAGAGTCAGGTAGCCCGGCGTCCCCGGAATCATCTTTCTTACAGGGTCCTGTATGGCCGCGATAAGAATCATAAAGAAAATCCCCCGCCGCCAGTCCTGCAATACAAGAAATGCAGCAACGATTAAAAAAATGAAAAAACCATACAATAGCATACCGCACACAAACCATTCATCTTAAAGGATTTGCCGTTCCCATGCACGAGAAATCCCCTAACAATAAACAAAATCCGGCTTCCTGCTTTTATTGACAATCCATTCATATAAAAGAATCATTTTGTCTGAAACACTCGAAATAGAATACTGACTCATCACCAGTTGATTCCCGCGGCGCCCCATGTCCAGACGCTCTTCAGACTCCAATGACAGGGCATTTTTAAGGGCATTAACCAAGGCATTCTTATCAGCCTGTATCCACCAGCCGCATTTATATCGAACCAAGTCTTCCCAAGGCGTTTCTTGGGTCGTTATCACAGGCGTTCCTGATGCAAGGGCCTCGGCAATTACAATTCCAAAATTTTCACTTAAGGAAGGCAGCACAAAAAGGTCGGAGTTTCTGAACAACTCTTTTTTTTTATCGCCATAAACGGGACCGACAAAACGAATCCTATGAGCAATATTCATTTTCCGTGCTTGAAGTTTCAACTTTTTCTCATACTGGTTTTCATCATTCCCGGCTATAACCAATATCCATTCCTTGTAAATGCTTTCCAGTTCCGCCCATGCCTCTATGAGGGACATCACCCCCTTTTTAGGATGAATCCGAGATAAAAATAAAATGGTATGATTTCCAGTGAATTTACCTTTTTCCAAAAATTCATTAAACTTATTGACAGCCAAGCCATTCGGTATAACGGCAATCGGATTTTTCAAGCCATAACGTCTCAAGTTCTTTGCTTCAAGCTCTCCAGTGGCGTGCAAGCATTCTGCCAACATGAGATTTTTATTCTGGAATGACACCCCCGCAACTCTTTTCTTGAAGCTTGAGAACTTCAAGGCTCCCGGCTCAAGCATCCCCCGGGGGCTGATAACATAAGGAATTTTTTTTTTTTGCGCCGCCCTTGCCATGTAATGAACCGGAAATTGCCAAAGTGCATGACCATGATAAAGATCTGGCGTTGCCGCATAAACATAGCCTCTAAGCGCTTTAGATCCTTTAAGCGGTTTCAGCCATAGATCCTGATTAAATGTTTTGATTTTAAAAAAATCCGTTTCAGAAAGAGAAACCGGTGAAGGGGAATTCGTATGGACCAGTTCGACTCGATGCCCTTTTGCGGCTATTGCACTGCATAGAAGAGGCACGCTTCTCGAAGTGCCACCGTCAGTTTCATCAATGGAAGCTATGCAATGTAAGATTTTCATGAAGTCAAATGTGTTAAGCTTATATCAATTTGATATATTCAACCAGAGATCAAGCAATCAAGGGCAGAAGTATTGACAGTAAGCGCCGCTCAAAATGGGTGTAGGTAAAATTATTGAGCCATCTTTGCCGGCCATTAATACCAAGCTGCTTGCTAAGTTCGGTATTTTTTAACAAAAGAATTATCTTCTCGGCGATGCCTATTTCATTTTGATCCAAGTCAATGGAAAAACCATTTTCATTATTCAGAGAGACCTCGCATCCCGCATCATGCGTTGATGTAATGACCGGAATACCATATCTCATGGCGTCAATATAAACAAGACCGAACCCTTCACCCCGGCTTGGCATGGCAAAAACTTTTGACCGACTATATAATTCTTCAAGCATCGAATGCGGCACAAACCCATGAAATACAATATGCTTATTGAGCTTCATGGAATCCGCCATGGATTTCAGCTCCTCAAGGCCATTTCCATCCCCGACGACGTGAAGTTTTGCTTCAGGTACGTTTGTAATTATTTTGGGCCAAACCTTGAGCAGCTCGATATGGCCTTTATAGCTCTCTGACTTTTCAATTCTACTGACGATTAAAACATTGTCCCCTCTTTTTTCTATAGGGACCTTTATTTCAGGGATATTTTCATTTTCAGTTCCCAGCCAGCAGACCTTTGCATTGTTAAATGGTCCATGATTGGCCACCAACCGTCTTAACGTATAGTTTGAATTGACAATCAACACATCTGCGTTCCTGCATGCGCTTATCCAACTTTTTTTTGCATTTTCCCAGACTTCAATCCCGTGAACAAAAACCGCATATGGGCGATTGACCCATCCCCCCAAATGAGCCTGGGCTAAATTGCAGGAATCATAGATAAAAATTGACTTTCGAAAATGGGCGCAGAAATTTTTTACCGCAAACAGCAGCTTTGAACGGCCACAAGAATACAATGGGAAGTCATATTCACCATGATTCATTATATCGCTGAAAGTTAACCCTGAAACTGCAATAGAGTATTTTTGCATATTTTCATTCAAAACTTTGGCTGTCAATCTGGCGACATAAGCAATCCCTCCATCCCCATGATTTAAAGAGTTTGCACAAAATTGGACTCGCGTTCCTGGTAAAGTCAATTGGATTTCCCCTGTCCTAACCGTCAAATCTTTTGATAATATAATCCGCCCAACCACGAAGGCCCCGATAATTTGCCGAGCCTTCCCGCATCAGAAACCAATCTCTGAAAGGTACCGTGAACCCGGTTTTTCGCCTGTTTACAACGTTTCCCGGAAGAGGCTTTGGCGGCATTTCCGACAGGAATTTTTTATTTCTGATCTTGTTTCGCACCAAAAACGGGATCACCGTCTTCAACAATGGGAGATCGATAAAAGGAACCCTTAATTCAATCGAATGAGCCATACTGGCCCAATCAGAGTCTCTTAGCAGCTGATTTCGCATATAATTGTTCATTTCAAGCGATGACACCTTTAACTGCGCGCAGTTTATACCTCTATGATGCAAAGCCATTGTTTGGAATAGCGATAAATTCTCCCACCCCTCAAGAACCTGTTTCGGTTCCATAAATCTATCCAACTCCCATGGCATAAACAGACCCCTGCGCAGGAAATATGCCCCTTCCCAACACCCTCCGAGCTCCAACAGGCCGGCGTACTTTGGCGAGGTCACTTTCCCCAAAAAAGGGAGGCTCATTTTTCGGAACCACTCTCCGATTTTTGGGAAATGTTGCAACCATCCGAAGACTTGGACCATATTCGGAACCTGCGAAAAACTTGGATAGCCCCAAAACAATTCATCGCCACCCAGCCCGGAAAGGACTACTTTCAATCCGGCTTTCGCCGCCGCCTGGCAGATAAAAAAGCTATTCACCCCATCAATACTGGGTTGATCCATGGCGCTAATGAATTGATCAAGGTTTTCATGAAACGCATTACTTGAAATGAAAATGGTATGATGCCGTGTTTGATAATAGTCAGCAGTTTTGATTGCAATGGCGCTTTCATCATTTTCCGTTCCCGCATATTCGGAAAAACCGAGAGTCAGGGTTATAAGATCGGCACTATGCTCTCGGCTAAATGCCGTGATTGTGGAGGAATCAAGCCCGGCAGAAAGGAAAACCCCTAATGGGACATCGGAGATAAGATGTTTTCTGGTGGTGTTAGACAATGCCTCATAAAGTACTTCTTTGTTGCCATTAAAATTCAGCCGCGCATTCTCGCCCGATTTTTGAATTTCATCTTTTATTGAACAAAAAATAAAGTTACGTTTATGGCCATAACGGTCAATGTACATATATTCCCCCGGGGGGAACGCCTTGATTTGTTTGTAAAGTGTATGAGGTTCTGGAACATGCCCGAGACAATAAAACCCGACATAGCCCGCGGGATTTCTTTCAGCAGGAATATCTTTAGCCACAAGCAAGGCTTTGACTTGGGAAGCGAAGTAAAAAGAATGACTGGTTTCAGAAAAATATAATGGTTTAATGCCAAAAGGATCTCGAGCAATTAATATCCGCTCATCCTTGCAATCCCATATTGCAAAAGCATACATCCCCTCCAGAAGATCAAACATTGCTTCTTTCTTGAATGAAAAAAGATTTAGCAACACCTCGGTGTCTGAATTTGAATTGAATCGATACCCTTCGGATAGCAACAAGTTGCGTAATGCATGAAAATTATATATTTCTCCATTGAATACGATAATATAACGTTTATCAGAGGATATCATTGGTTGATGCGCATTTTTCGATGTGTCGATAATGGATAGCCTGCGATGTGCAAGCCCGACATTTTTATCTGGCGAAAACCAAGATCCTTTACCATCAGGACCGCGTCGATACATATAATCACGAATCGCATGTAACTCTTCATGATCGACACATCTATTTGGATCAAAATTGATTATACCTGCAATTCCACACATTTAACTATTCGAACCTAAGTTTTATAGAAGCGGGTTGAATTTTCTTTATTGCAATCATCACATGATCCTTAGCCGCAGTAAATGAGGGATAACCCCGCTTCAAATTATATTTACCCACAGCAAAATGCGCACATTCTGACTGCAAAACGTAATAGAGCATATTTTTTAATAACTGCAAAAAATATATCCTTTTTTTTCCCTCTTTTTTGGTATGGGTAACTCTTTTCTCAAAAACAATTTTGCCAGAATATTGATTCGCCAGAAATTGAAAGGTTCTCATGGAAAAGAAAGCTATATGTTCAGGAAAAGATTCATACCAATATCCCGACTTAATGAACCGCCAAAACCAATAATCCGTGGTTCCTGTTAATATAATAATTATCCCCTGCATTTTTATGATTGAAAATAAGTCCCTGAAAAATTCCTGGGGATTGGGTATGTGTTCCACCACATCAATTAATGTAACCACATCAAAATAAGATTTATAGTTGATGGACGCATCAGAAACTGTTCTTCCAATTATTTTAACACCCCGGTTCACTGCGGCACGCGAGGACGCCAATGAATACTCTACGCCATACTTATTCCAGCAATCATCCCAACCGTTAAGCATTGAGCCATTACCACAACCAATGTCCAACACATTTTTTCTGCGGGAGAGAGATAAAGCAATTGTTTCAATTTCATCAAAACGACGATCTAATCGTTCTTGAAATGCAGCTCCACAAAATTCTTCTTTTCCTGATTTTTCATAGAGAAGTCGCAAAGAATTTTCTTGCGGCAATGGCATTTTATAAAGAAGGTTACATCTATTACACTTGTATAGCGTATAACTCTTATCAATACAGGTTGATGAATTAACGCCAGCCACTGTATCCACATTATGGAACCTCAATTTACCATATTGAGATGCCCTGGAGTCACATAAAAGGCATTTTTTCAATTGCCCCTCCATAGTCAGGCATACTTGTCACAGCCCACTTGTCATCAGTATGCTTCTGGGTCAAGGTTTGGAATTTATAATTTACGAAATATATTTTCCTTTAAACGTAAACATGCTCATATTTGTTGGCGCAAATCATACCTCACACGAACCGGAACATCTATGCGATCTTCCAGATTATAATTGCCGTCCCAATCAGTCATAACATGTTGATTTGTATGAAGGCCATATCCATATACGCCAGGACTTACGGGAGGCCAGAATGTCAGGCATTTGCCTAAAAATGAGGCCCACAAGCTGAAAGTTGATAGGCTTGTGCCAATAATGACTCTGCTTTTTGCCAGCATAAGAAGGTCATGAATGGCGGTATTCCCATCAACAACCTCTGAATCCGGCAGCTCAAGCAATGGGCCAAGCTCATTTCTTTGGGCGTCTGTAAATATCTTGATCTTTAGCTGAAGCCCGAAATGCTTTCTGATTTTTCTGCAAGTATTGGCATACCATTCAGTTGGAACTACCTGATTGACGCATTTAAAGTCCCCCCTTCGCACATGGACACCCATAAACTTTTCTGTACAGCTATTAACGCTCTCCACGATCCTCGGGTTTGCGATCTCAAGCAGTCTGGCATGAAGAAAATCGCCATGAAGAAGCAAGGGTTCGAAATATTCTTTGAATCCTTCAAATATAAAAACCGAAGGGCACTTCCTATGATGAAGGGGATCAAACAAAAATTCTTCCGGCAGTCTTTTGCTAAATGCCAGCAGAATCAATCTTTTTATCCCGCCAATATATTTATCATTTACGAAATCATGGAAATAATAACGCTTATCTTTTTCACGCCTTCGCCATGGACCGAATCGAAAAATCTTGATCCACTGAGGGGCAATGACCGGCATTTTATGAATTATGCTTGCAACCTCGGCCCTGCCCCAGACAAAAAGCATATTTGCCAAACCCGTTTTAGGCAACAATGGATAAATGTAACCAGTTGGTTTATCGCAGTTAATCATTATTAATATGATAAAATTTTGGCGGCTTGAAAAAAATGATGAATGATTTTATCAGTGCCTTGATCTCCCCGATAAACTTTACAGGTATGTACCAAGGATGTTTGAGATGAAACATGGTGCGAATTTCGCGAAAAGGTCTTTTAAAAATATAAAAAAAACGTTCAACTCCTTTTACGTTTTCGCATCGCAAGGCGTAATAATAATCTCCCAGCCCATGAATGGAACTCATTGAAGTCAAATGATTCCCTTTGGACCGCGTGCCGCCGGTTGATGCCCTTAAATGCCGGATGGATGCTTTCGGTTCAAACCAGATTTTGCCTCCCTTAGACACAAGGCGTTTGGCGAATTCCGTTTCAAACCGGCTGGCCACCGGCGGCGTAAAGTTTTCATCAAACCCGCCCAGGCGAATAAAATGACCCCGTCTGACGGAGAGGTTCCCGGCCATGACATTTTCAATATAAGTGCCATCCGAACTGAAAAAAGGGAAATCCAGATAACGGGTCAGCCGGCCGCCCCTGGGTGCATACAAAACAGGTTGAGGCTTATCCCAGGGTTGAAGGACCTGGCCGGCCACAGCCCAAGCCTCGGGATGACGTCCGTAGGCATTGACATGTTCATTGACAAGCGCCGAGTCCGGCACAATATCATCATCCAGAAATAAAACGATATCTCCTTTGGCCTTTTGAACGCCCATATTCATCGACCGGGTGATATGAGGACGGTCCAGACGGAACCACCTGATTTTTCCGGATTGGCTCCACTCTTCGAGCCTCCGGTCTGTGGCTGGATCATGCAACTCGGTCTGATCCATAATTAAAAGCTCCATAGATCCATCGGCGTTGCCCATCACCTTCAGCAAGCTGTCAATGGTATCCAGCAGAACCCCTTCCCTGCGGTACGTTGGGATGACAACACTTGTTTTTAACTTGATTTTCATGCTGAATCCACTTTAATCCTCAAGCGCTTTTGCCATTTCCCGCATGGTCAGCCAATAGCTCCATGCGTCTACCCTCTGTTTGGCGGCTTGTCCCATGGCATGCATTCGATTTCTATCCTGCGACAATTTAAGGATAAGATCGGACAATGCATCCTTGTCCCCATCCGGAAACGTATAACCTGTCTTGCCTTCAACAATAAGATCCCTTCCGGAACCCACCCCTTCGGCGGCTAAAACCGGAACACCACAGGCCATCGCTTCATTTACTGAAACGCCCCAGGGTTCGTTGACTGCGGGATGAACAAACAGATCCGAAATCGCATAGTATTTCGGCAGTTGACTGTATGGCAAATACCCGGGCAAATATATGGTTTCCTTTATTTCCGCCATGGTCTCGGCAACCTTCGGGCGCAATGGCCCATCCCCGGCCAGAATGAGCTTTGCAGCGCCCCCTCGATGCTTTACCTGTTTTATGGATTCAACTAATGTCAGCGGATCTTCGCGTTGGGTCCATTTCATGAGACCCAGAACAATAAAATCATCATTTCGGAAACCCATCTCCTGCCGGATATGATTCCTGTCTTTTTGGCATTCCTTGGCGCATTTCTCAAACCAGGCGTTATCCGCGCTGTAGGGGAAATAATAAACCGGTTTTTCAGACCCTGCCATCCATCGCAAATATTCAGCAGCCAGCGTGCCCACCGGATGCCAGGTATTGTATCGCCTCAGCCATAAGGGGAGTCCCAGCCGTTTGATGATCCCTTTGACGCCTTTCAAATTGCTGTGGCGCCTGGTGTTGTCCGATCTCAAACCGATGCGAACCCCTTTTTTCTTGAGCATCCACGCCAGGCGGGCATGCAGCGCCGGAAAATAACCGCATAAAATCACAAGATCCGGTTTTTCTTTTAGAATACGGCGGCAGACATTTTGAGTATCACCGGCTTCTAATTCGGATAGAAATGTTTTTGGATAACCGTCCGATGTCAGGTGGTCCCAAACCGGCATCCGGCCGATTTCAGGGTCAACCGAGTCTTGATGCCCCTCGGAATAGAAAACATGCAATCCAAAAAGCTTTTCCCGGGCCGCCAGGGCATAAAAGGGAGCATCGAATTGCGTCGGCTTATTTTGAACAATTATTATTTTTTTCATGATTCTGATTACCGATACCCTAAAAGCAAACGCAGACGGTTATGCAGGGGCACATATGTGCGACAACCCAGCAGACGGCAAGCCACTCGCTTTAGCATGTGATTCTCGACCTCTCCGCTGGGCCTGTAATTCGTTACAAGCTCATCGATCCTTTCTAAAATTTGCCGGTAATGATTCAGGTCAAAACGGTGAGCAACGTAAATATCGCGGTATATATAATTGCACAAATCAACCCTTCGTTGGGGGGTCAGCTCCCCACGCTGGTTCATGACCTGGTATAAATAATCCAGGATATGGAAGCGCGCATACGCATATTCGATCAGCGAACTTTTGCTGGCGCGGGCTCCCGCATGATCCCGCCAAACAAATGCAGGCTCGTTGCGCGTCACGACTGTTGGACATGAAAGCAGCACCTTAATCAGAAAAAACCAATCGTCGGGATGACGTATGACAGGATCCCACCTTATTTCCCCAATAGCTGATTTCTGATACAAAACCGCCGAGACAGGCGCGCCGTATCCCGCGAGAATGGCATCATAAGGGTTGCCGGCATACTCTTTCGGTCTATAAAGAACGGCATGATCAAGCCGGGTATCCGCCACATCAGTGCGCAGCCATCCTGAAACAACCAAATCGGCAGATTTCTGTTCCATCTCCGCAGTCTCCTGAGCCAGTGATCCGGGCAACAGGATGTCATCGGAGTCCAGAAATTTGATGTATAACCCGATAGATCTATCCAGGCCTGCGTTGCGGGCAATCTGGGCGCCTCGATTATGCTCAAGCCGGACCAACCGGCAATTTTTGAAGCAACCGCAATATCTTTTGAGCTTTTCGGCTTCGCCCGGAACAGAACCGTCATCCACCACAACAATCTCATACTCCATGCCGGACCCTGCGCCGGGGCCGACCGAAGCGATCGCTTCAGCCGCTAATTCCGCACGATTGTAAACAGGAATAACTACCGAGAGTGTCATCTCTGAATCCTTGAAACTGATCTCAGGCGGCCCTTCAGCAGCAGGCCTCGTTCTTTCAAATAATAAGGCAGGCCACCCCATCGCTTTGCGGATTCAGTGATGCGTTGGGCATGGTCGACAAGGAGAGAAGGCTCTCCAATCCGGATTTCCGGATGATTGCACAGCTCTTCCAGCAGCACTTTGGTATATAGCACTGCATAAATCCAGACATCGTGCTGCAAAAGCACTGTGCCGGAATTGCCGGACCGCACATTATCAAGGAATTGCGTTACTTTATCCCTTATTTTCTCATATGATAGGTCGGCACATGTCATTTCCCAATCTCTCGTCGCATGGCTCCAGCCGAGAGGCAGAGCATAGTTACATAATGAAGGCCGACGCCACATCTGAAGTGTCCGGCTGAAATGCCACTGTCCATAGGGTGGACGAAAAAGGACAGGGGCCTGCCCTGTGATACCCCGCAACAAAGCATCGGTTCGGCGCACTTCATCAATGCATTGCTCTTTGGTGAGATGCATAAACCGTGTATGGCTGAAAGAATGGTTGGCGATGACATGGCCGGCATGATGAAGGTCAAGAATAACCTCATGCGTGCTTCTGTCGGTTTCTAAGTTTTCGCCGTGTATAAAAAAAACAGCGCGCCGATCGAATTCAGCCAGCACCCTTGCCAAATTAGCCGTTGTAGTGGCCTCGAAGCGCCATCCAGGATCAATATCAAGAATGGTTTTTTTTAATCTCTGGGCATCCTTGATAGAATCTCCCCATGCCATAGAAGAAGAGGCCGGGCCATCATCATAGCTCAGAAAGATCTGACTCCTTAAGTCTCGAAGACACACGTCGGCGATAAAGCGCATCCCGAAACGCACCCAGAAATCATACGCCAAAAGTATGGCCAACAAGAGCATGGTAAAAATAAGCGCAAAAACCATCAACATCTCGGTTCCGATTTGTTAGTCTTTACGTATGAGCAGACGCACACGCGAATCGTTTAAACCTGATGCGATTTCAAAACCGAACCGATCAGCAATCCAGGAAATATCGGCATCGTCCAAACTCCAACGAAGGTCCCCGCCGGGAATCACCCACTTCATCCCTTCCAGATCCGTCAGCACCATTCCACCGGGTTTCAGTAGCATCCTGTAACTGCTCCACATTGTTAAAAAATGGAACTTGCAGCAAGCGGCAATGGATGGGTTATTATCGACGATAAAGTCAAGCCCTTCCGTCAAACAGGAAAGGGCCGGATCATACTTATTCATTAAGAAACAGGAATAATTGGGCAAAGACAGTGCGTCAGCATGGCGTTTCTCCATCGGCGCTATGGTAATCCCCAAAATTTCCGTCATTTCAGAGTGCCAGCGCCCTGCAAATTCTGAATTGCCGATCCCGACATGCAATGTCCTTGCCCCGGCATATTGCAGTCTTCTTAATTCATTTTCAATTCTAATTTGATCCGGAGTGGTGTGTTTGACGGACCAGTCGAAGAGCAGATCACCGCCTGCCATATGCCTCGCATAATCTTTGGCCAACACCTGCTCCGAAAGGCAGGATAAATCATGTGCGCCGCAGTGATCTGCACTGCTCTGAAATCTGCGCTTAGGAACAAAGCGGCCTAAATTTCCGGGAAGCCGGCGACGCATACCCGCAAGGATGGCGTCAATGGATATAGACCCAGGTCG
>JALOPH010000196.1 GCA_025453995.1 Desulfobacterales bacterium | reverse complement strand
TCCTGATGTTGCAGGTCCACATAGGACATGACGCTGGCAAAGGCCAAAGACTTGCGCCGGGCAATATCCTGCATGACCAGATAATCCATAACGGTCTTTTCATCCGGTCTCTGGACCGCCTTTTTCATGAATGTATTTAACAATTCCTGGAAGTCATCGGGATACATCTCCCAAAGCTGCTTATAGGTATACTCCTCCAGGTTTCTATGAACGCGACAACATGTTTAAACTGACCATCATTACCGCCAACCTTTCAATTGATGATATTGCCGATCAAATTGGTGAATGTATTTCTTCCAGGATCACAAGAATGGGTCAGGTGATTCGGGTCCACGGCCCGGACTGGCGGCTGTAACGGTCTTTAAAATAATGGGACGAAAAGTAGTTATTTTTCCCATGGGGCTTTTTCCTTCATCACTTTTTCAATTTTCGGGTTAAGTTTGGCGGGTCTGTTCAAGGCGTCTTGAAATGCCCTATAATCTTCTTCCTTAAGAAAGAAAGTCGTTTGATCCGCCAAAACTTGTTCAGATGCACGGCAAACCGATCGTAAAACAAAATCTGACACATTGGAATGAGCGGATTTTGCCGCACGGGTGATCAGTCTTTTTTGTGCTTCCGTTACCCTGACATTTAATCGATTGGTTCGTTTCGCCATTTTATTTTCTCCCTTACTTTTCGTAATACCATTATGCTGACAAAACAAATACAATCATGATTTTCTAAAAACATAAAAAATAATTAACGATGAAATCTGCACTTTTTGACCAGCATCATCCCTTTAATTTGATATGAAACACATATAAATAAACGAGATGGTTTATCTGATATTATATTAAATAACTGGACAGTGCTAAGTTCTTAGATCATTTTTTATTCTTTTTATACTCTTGTCGGCGCAATTTTCCAATCTTTATTGACAGATCAATCCATTCATCCGTCAGTTTTTTAAATTCCTGATAGGCTTTGAGCTCCTGTTTTACATTCGTAAGCATTTCCTTTCTGACAAATTCAGTCGTGCTCTTTCCTTTACGGGTATAGCTGATTTGATAATAGGGCCCGTGCTTTTTCGGATGATTCGGATCTTTGCATCGGCAGTTCGGATTCCCACACACATTGAACTGTTCGGAAAGGCTCCCCGGACGCATCTGTTCAATCGCCAGGATTTTTTCTTTGATCTGCCGGATAAGCTCTTGCAATGCTGCAATTCTTTTTGTATTCATTCCGATAGCATATTAAAGCTATCGGTAAAAATCAAGGAGAAAATCATGCAGCTCTGGATAAAATGGTTTGGATGTGTAAGGGAACTGCGTGGGGCCTGTTCAAGGCAGCGTACTTTTGTCTGGATGGCGATCGTGTTGGCCGCCATGAGCGTTCGAATTGAATGCCTGGGCGTGACCAGCTTCATCCGATCCGCATTCCTGCAAAGCATTTGCTACAGGAGACTTCTTCACCATTTTCACTCAAACGCCTTGAATATTGAAGCGCTCCGCGCCATGTGGTTCCGGTTGGCCATACGCATTTTTCAGCCTATTTTCGTCGATGGTTTCATGGTCATGGTCGCCGATGGCTTGAAAGTGGCCAAGGAAGGACGCAAGATGCCCGCCGTCAAAAGCCTGCACCAAGAATCAGCAAACAATTCCAAACCACCCTATATTATGGGACATTCGTTCCAGATTATCGCTATGCTGGTAAAGGGCCTCGGGGATCAGATGTTCGCCGTGCCGATCCTGTCCCGCATCTGCGAGGGTATCGTGTGGCATTCGAAAACGAAAAAATCGCTTCTGGACAAACTGGCGGGGATGTTTCTGGGTGTTTTGCGGTCTGATTCCTTAAAGGCGGTGCTTGTCGCCGACGCCTACTATGCAAGCCGCAATATCATCCTGCCTTTGCTTGAAAAAGGGCATCATCTGATTTCCCGGGTCAAAACCAACGGGGTGGCGTTTGCTCCCGCCCCTCATTCAGATACCCCAGGGCGAGGACGACCGCGAATCTACGGCAAAAAGATACGCCTGAGGAACCTGTTTGGAGCGGATCATTTGTTCGTTTCTGCACCCAGCCCTGTTTATGGTGAAAAAAACATCCTCATCCAGTATCGTGCCATTACCCTTTTATGGCGACCCATCGGCCGAATGATCCGGTTTATTCTGGTCAAACATCCCACGCGTGGAAACATGATCCTGCTTTGTACAGCGCTTACGTTCGATCCCTTAACGGTGATCCGGCTATATGGCCTGCGGTTTAAAATCGAGGTCTCCTTCAAGCAGGCGCTTCATACCATAGGCGCCTATGCGTATCATTTCTGGATGATGCCCATGCGACCGATCAAACGGGGCTCCGGCAACCAGAACCTGTCTTCGAAATCCGCTGAATACAGGCAAAAGGTCAGAAGAAAAATGGGGGCCTATCACAGGTATGTTCAGTTAGGATGTATTGCCCAGGGGTTGCTGCAGTATCTGGCGATAGGCTACCGAACACAGGTCTGGGCAAGTTTCGGCAGTTGGTTGCGAACGATGAAGACGGATATGGTTCCTTCGGAGATGGTTGTGGCTCAGGCCCTACGTAGAAGCCTTCCGGATTTTCTCTTGAACAATACGGATAATTCTGATTTAAAGAAATTCATCCTTGATCATGCCGATTACGATAGATTGCCGGGGTTCAAAATGGCCGCATGACCAGAACATAGCACTGTCCAGTAAATAAATTGACAGATATTTTAGGATGTTTTATTCTCTATTCGCGAATCACGAATGGAGAATGGAAATGATTTTGAAACCCCAAGATATCTTTGTAATGCTTAAAATCATCGCCCTTGGACAACAAGAATGGACTTATAATGCATTGGCTATTGATTTAGAAATGAGTCCATCAGAGGTGCATGCGGCCATTAAAAGAGCGCGAGGTTCTTCTCTGGCAATCGAACTCGAAAAAGGAATTGAAGTCAATTTGAGTTGCCTGAAAGAATTTATTATTCATGGCCTCAAGTATGTTTTTGTTCCAGATCGGGGGGGAATCTCAAGAGGAATGCCGACTGGATATGCCGCACCTCCATTAAAGGGATTATTTGTTCCATCAGACGAGTTGCCGCCTGTCTGGCCTGATCCAATGGGAGAAATGAGGGGGGAATCATTTTCGCCACTTTATAAATCTGCGCCGAACGCCGCTCGAAAAGATCAGAAACTGTATGAACTTTTGGTATTGGTCGATGCGATTCGTGACGGACGAGCAAGAGAAAAAGATATTGCTGTTCGAGAGTTAAAACTTCGGCTGAAATAATGATTGTTCAAAGAAACCCAAATATTATCATGCTTGAAAAAGTGGCTCAAATACTTGAGCCGCTTATCAAAGATGTCGTTTTTTTAGGAGGTTGTGCAACCGGACTGTTGATCACAGATCCTGGAGTCCCACCGATCCGGATAACGTTGGATGTTGATGTACTGACATAGGTATCCTCTGTCAGAAAATACCACTCAATATCAGAGAAGCTTCGATCTCTGGGATTTTCTGAAGACTTACGTCCGGAAGCGCCAATATGCAGGTGGACGTTTCAAGATATCGTTTTGGATGTAATGCCGACCAATCCCGAAATCTTGGGATTTGGGAACAAATGGTTTAGACCTGCATTTGCTGCATCAGAATGGACAAAACTTCCTTCTGGGAAAAATATCAAAATATTGCCTGCCCCATATTTTCTGGCGACAAAATTTGAAGCATTCGATGGCAGAGGCAAAACCGATTTTCTTTTAAGTAGAGATATTGAAGATATTATTACAGTTATTGATGGTCGGCCCGAAATTGTTGTTGAAATTCAATCCGCTGAAGAAAACCTGAAATTATATCTTAAAGAACGTCTGACATTTTTATTGAATTGCCGCGAATTTAAAGAATCGCTACCAGGACATCTGCCGCCCGATATGGCAAGTCAGGCACGGTTGGGAGTAATTTTGGAACGAATCAATAGAATTGTTATCGGATAATTTGATCTATAATTAATCATTTATATAGGTATTTTTATCCCACTTTTCGCATGCCCTTCTGGATAAAGGTGTTGAAATTACAGATTCTTGTTGACAGATAAGCAGCCATGCTCTACATTTGTAGCAAAAAGCAGCATAAGGAGTTAAGCCATGGCAAATCCTCTGAGATTGAGTTCGGAGTTATTAGAGGCCGCTGAACGGGAATCCTTGATCCAAAAACGGTCCGTTCCTAAACAGATTGAGTTCTGGGCAACCTTGGGCAAAGCCCTTCAAAGCGTAATCGACTACAGTGATGTCATTGCCGTGACCCAAGGCTTGAAGAAAATCATCATCGAACCCATAGAATCGCCAACAGTGACGCCGGACGATGTTTTTGCCGATCTGGAAAGAACCCGGGGAAACGGTGTATTGGCAAAAAATGTTACAACAGCCTCCATTTATTATGAAACCAGTCAAAGTCATCCCGGCATGATTGACATGGTGGATTCGACGACCGGCAAGCGCAGAACCGGGAGATTTCAGAATGGGCAATTCAGGGTAATTAAATGATTAAGCCAAAGCAGATTTGGCTGCTGGCCGGCGGCAACGGGGCGGGCAAATCAACATTTTACCGGCAATTCCTGGGGCCACGAGGCGTGAAGCTTGTAAATGCTGACCTTATCGCCAGGATCATCGCCCCGGAAAGGCCGGAATCTGTCAGCTATGAAGCGGCAAGTATAGCTGAAATCATCCGGGAGCGACTTCTGCGGGAAGGGATAAGTTTCTGTTTCGAGACCGTTTTTTCACACCCATCCAAGATTGATTTCATCGGGACTGCCAAAGGCTTGGGCTATACTGTAATCCTTGTATACATCCACCTGGATACGCCTGGCTTAAACGAGGCCCGCGTCAAACAGCGGGTTTCCGAGGGAGGCCATACTGTCCCGGCTGAAAAGATTCACAGCCGCCTTCCTCGTACTATGAAACATATCTCTACAGCTCTCCCTTTAGTCGACCAGGCCAGGATTTTGGACAACTCACTCAGAAATGATCCATTCCGGCCCATAGCCATTGTGAAAAAAGGCCGATGCACGTGGAGTTGCAATCCTTTGCCAGATTGGGCCGCTCAGATTCTGAAAGATATTCAGGCATCTTGAATAATATCCATGTGTAAGTCGCTCATGAATCTGTATTGCAGCCGTAAACAGGGCAATTTGAAACTGAGAAGCGGCTTTTACGAAAAATCATTTCGTCTATAATGCAATATAAATGCGTAATAGACGAATGATCGCCCTTCCACCTAAAGATTCCAGAGATTCTCCTGTCGGTGATTCCTGCTGGCGAAAAATTTTGCCATAAAATGGGTTTGAAGATTAAAACAACCGATCCTGAATAGACAGTTATCCGCATTCAATAAAATACATTCAATAAGAAATGATTTTGGAGGATTTCCTGATATATTCCCTAACGGGAATATTTTTATTTACATTCATATTTTTTATGATATTATTCCCGATAAGGAATATTTTTTAAAGGAGATTGTATGCAAAGCAAAAAAATACCGTTCGGGAGTATTTCTTCTTCAGCGGATATTGGGAACGTGATACGAGCAAAACGTAAGGTAGATAGCCTCACGCAGGCTGAAGCAGCGGCGCTTTGTGGCGTCGGAACCCGGTTTTTGGGAGAATTAGAGCATGGCAAGTCAACAGCCCAAATCGGCAAAGTGCTTCTTATATTAAATGGGTTGGGTTTGGAGCTCCAAATCACAGTCAAAGGGGTTAAGCGATAATGTCTCGACTATCGGTTTTTTTATGCAATGAATATGTGGGCGTTTTGTCATGTGACAAACAGCAACGGTTTTCATTTCAATACGACCATAAATGGATTAAAAAACAAAATGTACCCCCTCTCTCTCTTTCATTACCGTTTCAAGAAGAGCTGTATCCTGATGAAAAAGCTCGCCCTTTTTTTACGAATCTCCTTCCCGAATCCGCGGTTCGCGAATCGATTGCAAGAAAATTAGGAATATCACTGAGAAATGAGTTCGCTCTTCTTGAAGCTCTTGGCGGTGAATGTGCTGGCGCAGTCACCCTCCTTCCTCCCGGAGAAACGCCGTTAGAGCGTTCAGAATTCAGGGAACTTTCATCTGACGGGTTCCGTGAAATTATTCACTCGCTTCCTAAAAAGCCATTTCTCGCTGGTGAGGAAGGAATCCGTTTATCGTTGGCCGGAGCTCAAAACAAACTGCCAGTCTATTTGAAAGATACACGTGTTTTTCTGCCACTAGGTTCGTCTCCGAGTTCTCATATCGTCAAACCAAATATTGAAGGCATAGAAGAGAGTGTTCGTAACGAAACCTTTTGCATGACGCTTGCAAAAAGAATTGGATTAACTGTGCCCGAAGTAAATATCATGAAGATACCCGAAGAAGTCTACGTGGTCGAACGATACGACCGGTATTATGATGAAGAAGGAACTGTGCATCGAATTCATCAGGAAGATTTCTGCCAGGCTATTGGTCTTATGGCCGAAACAAAATATGAAAATGAAGGGGGCCCGTCTCTGGCTGATTGTTTTTCTTTGATCGATCGATTTTCATCCAATCCGGCCCTTGACCGGAAGTCGCTTCTCAATTGGACTGTATTTAATTGTTTCATTCATAATGCTGATGCTCACGCTAAAAATCTATCCCTGCTTTTAACCCCAAATGAAGTCCGTCTTGCGCCTTTTTACGATCTCATGTGCACAGGCGTATATGAAGGTGTCCATGAAAGGCTTGCAATGAAAATTGGAAATGAGAATCGTCCCCAATGGAT
>JALOPH010000028.1 GCA_025453995.1 Desulfobacterales bacterium | reverse complement strand
CGTCCCTGGTCGTCGGGGCGGAAAATTCAGAGGCTGCCGGTTTTTCAGGCTCTTTGACGGCGACGGGAGCAGGCTGGAATTCGGATGGTTTTTCCGGAGACTTAATTTTTGCGGATTCAACCGGCTCCTCAACCACGTCTTTGCCCTCCGGTGAAGTAAGAGAGAATTCAGAGACAACCGGTTTTTCCGATACGGCCGCTGCAGGCGCCGGAGCGGGCTGGAATTCAGATGATGCTGCCTTTTGATCGGGGGCTGACGATTCTGAGGCGGGGGGTAGGGGTTTTTTTTCTTTTCCAGCGGCGACTTTTTCGTCTTTCACGATTTGAGGTTTATACTTTGAAGGAACCGTGGCAATCTTATCGGTAATATGAACAATCCCTTTGCTGTCGGTATATTTGTATAAAACCGCGTTGGCCGGGGCGCAATAAAATATCGCAAACATGCTGCAGGCGACGATACAGATTTTATGATTCATCATGGGTCAACCCCTTTTCTATTGTGTCTAAAAAAATGAAGAATGAGAAAATGCATCATTTGATTTTTCACTATAAATCCTATATAGGGGATGTGTCAAGAATCACATTAATGTCCGCATCACAAGATTCGTCATGGAAAACTCCGGCCTCTGGACCATTGATATGGATTTGACCGGCGATAGCGGCGACATCGATCAGGCAGGATGAGAAATGATAGGATATAAGTATTTGAAAAGTCTTTTATTGGTTTGTCTGATGGTTACGGGGAGTTTTGCCTGCGGGCAGATAAAGGAGAGATTTTCCGCGCCCGAGTCGCCTGACGCCAGGCTTTTTCAATCCGCTGAAGAAAAATATCACCGCAAGGTTTATACAGAGGCATTATCCCTCTATGAGGAACACGCCAGAAAATTTCCCGACAGCGATCGGGCGCCCCAGGTTTTTTTAAGGATGGGACAGATTCAGATGGAGTCTCATCAATATGCCAGGGCCTTGCTTTCTTTTCAGAGGGTCATAGAGAAATTTCCTGCCAGCGCGTCGTCCAAGGAAGCAAGGATAGAGCGTTTGCGGGCGCTTTATTATGCCGGAAAATATCAGGAAGTGATCCAAGGCGCAGACAAGATTTTCACTTCAGAACTATCCGCTGATCAGTCGGTAAGGTTCCATCTGGTGGTAGGCGACTCCTATCTGGCGATGAAATCTCCGCTGAAGGCTTATAAGGAATTTATCAGCGCCCAGAAAAATGCCGCGCCCCAGGATGCCGGACAAATTACGTCGCGGTTTAAAATTGTCATCCCCCTTCTGTCCGCCGCTGATATCCGGTTTGAGCTGAAACAGTCGGGCGACAGGCCGCCAGCGGGGTACCTGATGTTTCAACTGGGCCTTCAATATATGGCAGAAGGAAAAAAAGACGAGGCGATGGCGACCTTGGCATTGTTTCTTGAAAAATTTCCTGATCATGAATACGCCGGCCAGGCCCGGCAGATGGTGGACGGTGTGCAAACGCCCTTGCAGCCGATTGAGCAGAAATCTATCGGATGCCTCCTGCCGCTTTCCGGAAAATATGAAGCCTTCGGCCAGCAGGCGTTAAAAGGCGTCGAACTCGCATTGACTGTTTTTGGGCAGGAGCAGGGGGCAGTGTCCATCAATATCCACATCAAGGATACCGCATCCCAGCCGGCCACGTCGGAGCAGATGATCAAGGAGCTCAAGGAAAGCAACGTGACCGCCATCATCGGGCCTGTGGCGGCGTCTGAAGCGGCGGCGGCCAAAGCCCAGGAACTCAAGATCCCCATTGTCACCCTGACGCAGAAATCCAATATTACGGATATCGGAGATTATGTGTTCAGAAACTTTCTGACGCCGGAAATGCAGGTTAGAACACTGATTCAGTATTCAGTGGGAACGCTCAACATCAGCCGTTTCGCCATCCTGTATCCCGATGAAGGGTACGGGAATGCCTTCATGAAATTGTTTAACGATGAAGCCCTTAAAGCGGGCGCCACGGTCTCAGGCATAGAAGCCTATCGGCCGGGTACGAATGATTTTGAAGCACACGTGAAAAAACTGATCGGGCAAAATGTTTGGGCGGTGAAAGATGAAACCATGAGGGCAGCCAGCCCGATCGAATCGGATGCAACGCCGGATGAATCGGATTTGGACCAGGAAATCAGAAAGGACGGAAAAAAAGAACTGGCGCCGAACGTCAATTTCGACGCGGTGTTTATTCCGGATTCACCTGAAAAAGCCGGTTTGATTATTCCTTTGTTTGCCTACTACGGCGTGCGGAACATATACCTGTTGGGAACCAATTTGTGGCATTCCGAAAAAATGATCCAGATGACCGAATCCCAGATCCAGGGGGCCGTGATCCCGGACGGCTTTTTTGACAATGCCGCATCGGAAAACGTGTCGCGGTTTGTCGCGGAATTTGAAGCCGCATATGGATACCGGCCGGGATTTATTGAGGCGGTGAGCTATGACACGGCCATGATTCTGTTTAACCTGGCCACAGCGCCGGACGTGAAAACGCCGGAGGATATGAAGCGAAAAATGCTGGCCATGCCGCCGTATCCGGGGGTGACGGGTCTGACCTCTTTTTCCCAGAACGGCGAGGCGGTGAAGGATATCTATCTTTTGAAAATCATCAGCGGCAAATTCGCTGAGATTTATTATAAATAATAGGGATAGATCACTTATTGGATTCTATTTGTTTGTTAATGTTCCCTGCCCGGTGGCCTCCAGAACCGTCTGCCACAGTTTGCCGTTGGGATTGACCTGTTTTCTTTTTCCTGCCGCCATGGGCATGGGCACATGCACGAAGAAATTGTTCCAGTGCCCCATGATCATGTTGGTTTTTCCCGCAATGCCGGCATGAACCGCATCCCGCCCTAAAAATCCGCAATACACATGGTCATTGGCATTGGCGGGGAGGCTGCGGACCATATAGCTCGGATCAATATATTTTAAAGAGATTTCGGTTCCCTTTGATTTGAAATATGCTCCGAGGTTATCCTTTAGAAAAATCCCGATATCAAAAAGCTTGACATTGCCGGATGCGTCATAGGCTTTTTCCGCCTGTTCAAAGAAAATCTGGCCGGCGCCCTCAGCCACCAGGATAACCGCATGTTTGCGGGTTTGCAGGCGGTTTTCCAGCTTGGCCAGCAAACCGTTTTGCCCTTCAAGAGAGAACTCAATCTCAGGTATCAAAACGAAATTAACATCCTGCTGGGCAAGCGCCGCTGTTGCAGCAATAAAGCCTGAATACCGACCCATGAGCTTGATCAGCCCGATGCCGTTGGGATATCCTTCCGCCTCTTTATGCGCCCCCTTGATAGCTTCGGTGGCGATATCAACGGCTGTATCAAACCCAAAAGATCGGGACACCATGAAAATGTCATTGTCAATGGTTTTGGGTATCCCGATCACGCTGATTTTATTGTTGCGCTTCTTTATTTCTTCAACGATGGCGGTTGCGGCTTTCATGGTCCCGTCGCCGCCGATCATGAAAAGAATGCCGATATTGAGCCGTTCAAGACAGTCAACGATTGCTTCAATATTCTGGGGGCCTCTTGAAGATCCGAGGATCGACCCCCCCATTTCATGGATGTGAACAACGCTATCCGGGGTGAGTTCCATGAGTTCATGGCCGAACTCGGGGATAAATCCCTGGAGACCGTAACGGATGCCGTAAATATGTCTGACTTTATATCGGTAATATAGCTCCAATACAATGGCGCGGATAACATTATTGAGCCCGGGGCATAAGCCTCCGCAAGTGGTAATGGCGCATTTGAGCTTGCTGGTGTCGAAAAAAATTTTTTTTCTGGGTCCTGCCAGTTCAAATGCGGGCGGGGTGTTGCCCGACTTGATCATTTCCATGTTGTTTATTGCGCTTACATCAATAAGTATCCTGTCTTCATCGGACTTGAATATTTCCAAACTGACCCCTCCGGGTTCTTTCAGGATGGGCGAGTCTATCTTCGGTTCACCGATGGATTCGATGGTTGTATCGAAGTGCTGGAAGTTTTTCATATTTCACCTTTATATATTAGTGAGCTTTCGAGTTGGTTCGGCATTAATGCGCGGCGTTGAAATGGATGGTCCCTTTGCCCAAGATGTCATGGAGGTGGAGGATGCCGCATACTTTGCCGTTGTCATCGACCACCGGCAACACGGTGATCTGATGAATTTCCATGATGTTTAATGCCTCGTAAAGGGCTGATTTGGCTTTAACGGTCTTTGGATTCAGCTTAATCAATGATTCCAATTT
Source organism: Desulfobacterales bacterium (assembly GCA_025453995.1). Classification (GTDB taxonomy): domain Bacteria; phylum Desulfobacterota; class Desulfobacteria; order Desulfobacterales; family Desulfosalsimonadaceae; genus JALOPH01. The sequence continues at coordinate 16,614 of JALOPH010000028.1, read as the reverse complement.
ATGTTCATAAATCTTCACTTTGCTGATGATCATGCGTCGCAGATCCCCGTCGGTGATGATGCCCATCAGGGTTTCATCGCCGGATACAACAAGAAGCACCCCCAATTTTTTGCTGTTCATGACGTCAAGGGCGGTATCGATATCCGCGTTATGGAAAACTTTGGGTATGGATTCGCCGATCAGCATGATGTCTTCCACTTTATAGGAGAGCCGTTTCCCCAGATTGCCGGCGGGATGAAATTTTTTGAAGTCATCGGGCGTGAACTTGCGCCGGTTGATGAGCACCACCGCAAGGGCGTCCCCCACGGCCAGAAGCGCCGTGGTGCTTGCCGTGGGCGCAAGCCCCAGGGGGCAGGCCTCTGCTTCAACGCCCACGTCAATAACGATATCGCCGAGCCTCGCCAGGGTCGAGTTTTTATTGCCGGTGAATGCGATGACCGGGCAGCCGGTCGCCCGGATGCTGGGAATCAGAATATTGAGTTCATCGGTTTCCCCGCTGTTGGACAGGGCGATGAAAATATCGTCTCTGGAAACAATCCCAAGATCCCCGTGCATGGCTTCCACCGGGTGTAGAAATATGGCGCGGGTGCCGGTGCTGTTCAACGTGGCGACGATTTTTCGGCCGATGATGCCGGATTTCCCGATTCCTGCCACAATAACCCGGCCCCGGGACTGGTAAATCAGGTCCACCAATTTTCTGAAATTGTCGTCGATCCGGTCGGCAAGGCTTAAAATCCCCTGCGCTTCTATTTTAAGGACTTCCCTGGCTTGCTCAATGGTCATGATCTTCCCGCGGGTGCTTGAAATCGGATTAATATGCCAGATAGCGTTTGCTATATTAAAAGGGACATTGCCGATAGGTTACAGTTTTTTAATGATAAATCAAGTGAAGAGTTAAGGGGGGCTTAAAAAGCTTTTGATCCCGAGTTCGGTATTTTGACGTCAAAAAAACTATCTAAAGAAATTTGAAATGTCGAATATCGATCAAGGGATTTCGAACCGCAGAAGAAGGAACATCAGTTCGAAATTCGACATTCCTTGTTCGATATTCTGCGGTTTATATAAATGTAATTTTAACAGGTTATGTATGTGAGAGATAGAACCTCATAATAAACGAGTAAGAATCTAAAAATTATACACTTCCTCGCCAAACGTATGCACCCAGTTGTCTTTGAGCACGTTATGAGCTTCTTCAATCTTGTCCACGCCGAGAATCACGATGGCCTGGTTGTTGTATCGGCCCAGATAGGGATAGAGATAGAGCACATTGATGTTTGCCGCCTTCAACGGCATGAGCACGGCGTTTAATCCACCCGGATGGTCCGGAGTCTCCACCGCCATCACGTCTTTTACCCTGACGTTGTAATTATTGGCTTTTAGTATGTTGACGGCTTTTGCAGGGTCGTCGACCACAAACCGGACCGTGCTGATGTCTGCGGTATCGGCCACTGAAATCGATTTGATATTGACGCCCTCTTTTCCCAGGATCTGGCTGATATTGCTCAGCGCTCCGGGCACATTTTCAAGGCTGATGGAAAGCTGTTTGATGGCCATTGTATTACTCCTTTAGGTAGTTGTATCCGCATTTGATGGCTTCTTCATTGACTTTTAAAAGCTTGGCTTTACCGGCGCCGAGTATGTCCGGAAGGTTTTTCAGCAAATTATCCAGGCTGATAAGGTTGCTCACTTTGATAAAAGCCCCGAGCAATATCATGTTTGCGACCTTTGCGTTTCCCAGCTTGCTGGCCATTTCCATGACCGGTACGCCCATTGCTTCAATGTCGCTCCGGATGGAATCCGGCTGGATCAGTGAGGAATTATACAGTATAAACCCTCCCGACACCAGCAGGCTCTGGAATCTGACAAAGGACGGCTGGTTTAACGCCACAACGAATTCCGGCTCAGAGGCGATGGGAGAGGCGATCTCCTCGTCGGAAACAGTAACGGTGCAGTTGGCTGTCCCGCCCCTGACCTCGGTGCCGTATGACGGCATATAGGTAACATGCTTTCCTTCCATCATGGCGGCCTTGGCGATGGCCTGCCCCATGGAGAGCACACCCTGGCCTCCGAATCCTGAAAATATCGTTTTTATTTGCATTTGACCTCTTTAAACACTCCAAGCGGAAAATTTTTCGCCATCACATCATCTACCCATTTGCAGGACTCTATCGTTCCCATTCTCCAGTTGGTGGGGCAGGGTGAAAGATACTCCACAATGGAGAAGCCTGTTTTGTTCAACTGGTGCTCAAAAGCTTTCTTGGTGGCTTTTTTCGCTTTTTTGATGTTGGCCGGGCTGTTGACCGCGACCCGTTCGGCGTATGCCACCCGGTCGAGCATTGACAGAATTTCGCAGACCTTGATGGGATGGCCTTCATTTTGGGGGTTGCGGCCGTAAGGCGAGGTGGAGGTTTTCATGCCCGCCAATGTCGTGGGCGCCATCTGTCCGCCGGTCATGGCGTAGACGGCGTTATTGACAAAAATGGCGGTGATGTTCTCTCCCCGGTTGGCCGCGTGCATGGTCTCTGCCAGGCCGATGGCCGCAAGATCGCCGTCGCCCTGATATGAAAACACCAGGGAGTCGGGTTGCACCCGCTTGATGCCGGTGGCCACGGCCGCGCCCCTTCCATGAGGCGCTTCCACCATATCTATGTCTAAACAATTGTACGCAAGCACCGCGCAGCCCGGCGGGGGGACGCAAATGGCTTTCCCCTGCAGATCCATTTCATCCAGGAGTTCGGCGATGATGCGGTGAATGATGCTGTGCCCGCAGCCCGGGCAATAATGATTGGCGACGTTATGCAAAGATTTCGGCCTGGAATATACTTTCTTCATTTTCTTTTCGCCTTCTGCAACTGGTAATATTGACGGGCCATGACGCGCGCGAGCTCCGACGGCGCCGGCACCACCGAACCCGGCCGGCCGTAAAAGTGAACATGTCCGCTTCCTTCAAGGGCAAGCTTTACATCGTCGATCATTTGCCCGGTGGAGAGCTCAAAAACAAAAAAATCACTGATGCTGCGGGATGTATCCTTGATGATTTTTGATGGGAAGGGCCACAGGGTCGTCGGCCGGATCAATCCGATCCGGATATTTTCATCCTCTTTTTTGAGCCTCTTGATCGCTCCTTTGGCGATGCGAGCTCCGGTGCCATATGCAATCACCACCATTTTCGCGTCTTCCAGATTCTCTGTTTCGAAACGAACCTCATTCTTCTCGATCATCTGGAATTTGCGAAAAAGCTTCCAGTTGTGATCTTCAAGATCCTTATTGGCCACAAAAAAGGATTTGATCACGCGCGACGGCCTGCCGATGCGCCCATTGACGATATAATCGCTTTTATCCGGCAGTTTTTTCCTGGGCTTCGGCATGACCACCGGCTCCATGATCTGGCCGAGGATCCCGTCGCCCAGAACGATCACAGGATTCCGGTATTTGTCCGCTAAATCAAACGCTTCATAAGTCATGTCCGCCATCTCCTGAACCGAGTCCGGCGCAAGCACGATGGTCCGGTAGTCGCCATGTCCGCCGCCCCGGGTGGACTGAAAATAATCGCCCTGGGAGAAGGAGATATGACCCAGTCCCGGTCCGCCCCGGACGATGTTCACGATGACGGCGGGGAGTTCCTGGCCCGCCATATAGGAGATCCCTTCCTGTTTGAGGCTGATCCCCGGACTGGAAGATGACGTCATCACCCGCGCCCCGGCGGCCGCCGCGCCCAGCACCATATTGATGGCCGCGACCTCGCTTTCAGCCTGCAAAAAAACTCCACCCTCCACCTGGGGCATGCGCATGGACATGTATTCCGGCAGTTCGTTTTGGGGCGTGATCGGATATCCGAAGAAATATCTGCACCCGGCCTGGATGGCCGCTTCAGCAACGGCATGTGTTCCATACATCAACTGTTTATTCACGATACACCTCTATGGCCGCTTCAGGGCACATCAATGCACACAGCCCGCACCCGTTGCATTCAACATCCTCTTTCGGGCCGGCCGTATAATAACCCTTGGAATTGATTTTTTCAGTGATTTGAATTTTATCCTTGGGACAATATTCGATACAGAATTCGCAGCCTTTGCAGAATTCGCCGGTAATTGTGATGGTTCCCTTCATTTTATTAATTTCCATTATTTGAATAAGCCGCGGTCAACCGGTATAAGAAATTCGGTCTTTTTTTAAAACGCATTGATTATCGCGGTTATTATCATTTGGCAAGTAAAAATAGCAAATTACATCAATCAAAAAAATATTGACAGGGGGATGATATTTATTTATACAGGCAATCCAATTTAAAGAATTTATTTTCTTTCGCGTTATATGAAAATATAAAACGGCGCCGGTCAGATTGGGCGCCGTTGTTATATATTTATGATTGTTTTTTAGGAGGTTTTAGAAATGATTTGCACAACAGTTCGAAATGGGGAAGCATGCGTATTCATGACCGCCAAAGGGTGTTCATTTAACGGGGGGAGCTGTAATGCGGTGATTGAATCCTGCAAGGGATGCAATCGCAGCAAAGAATATCAGACCGGCTGGTACTGCTCGGCGGCGCCGGACCCGGCCACCAAATGGAAATACGGCAACTGCAATCTGGCCACCCATATCACCTTGACCGTCAAAGAGGAAAAGGCCAAGTTGAATCCGATTAAGGCGTCCAAACGAAGCCAGAAGTAAAAAAAACCATGATTCTGCCTGCCGGCTCTGGAGTGCCATCCAGGGCCGGTTTTTTTTTCAGAACAACCCCCGGATCATCTTCGGAAGATGGTGTTTGTCCACGGCGCGCTGCCAGCGGCGGATGTATCTGGTTTTCAATTGTTCGCCGGGGAGGGCGACGGTTTTCGCCTTGTCAAAGTCGATGATATGTATGCTTCCGGAACGGTCCACCAGCACATTGCCGGGGTGAAGGTCCACATGGTGAATCTGGTTGTCAATGAGCCGCTGCACCTGGTCGCGAAGTTGCGTCATGGCCAGCCTGGTTTGAACGGGATTGCTGAAGCTCAAGGCGGAAAGGGTCTGGGTGTCTTTGATTTCACGGGTGATGATCCACGCCTGGTAGAAAATGCTTCCTTTGAAAGCAAAGGCCACCGGGTCCGGCGCATGGACGCCCATGCGATTTAACTCCTGTAAAAGTTCATATTCGGACTGGCCCCGTGTCTTCCCAATCCGGATATAGGTTTTTTTGATAAAGCGCCGGATCACTCCGCCCCGCGTGTAGCGTTTCACCACTACGGGGCCGACTCCGCTCAATTCCATGGCGCAGACCGCTGTCCGTCCGCCGAGATTAAGACCGACGTTTCGCAGGGGCTCATAAAAGCAGGAGACGATCTGGCTGAGTTGCTTTTCTGAGAGAAAAACATCCGAGCCAAATCGATACGATTGGAAATATTGAAGTTTTTTCATACGACCGGATAATTCTTCAAGCCCAGTTCAATTTTTGAAATCACCATCTCCGGCGTGATCATTTGCACCCGCCCGGAGCGGTTTTCCCGGGTGATGGGGGCGTTTTCCTCACCGGGATCATTGAATCTGTCGATCAGCAAATCCCGGTATTTTCGATACGGTCCGCATCGACGGGGATTTGTATATCCGTAGAGCCCGATGGTGGGCACATTGAACGCCACGGCCATATGCAGCGGTCCGGTGTCCGGCGATACGACCAGCCGTGAGCCGGAAATCTGAAGCATGGTATGCCGGATGGGTTTTTCCAGGGCGATGATCGGCTTAGAACGGCATAATTCAGAGATCTTTTGGGCCGCAATATGCTCTGCCGCGCTGGGGCCGCCGATGATCATAGGCTGGAGGCCCAGGGCATGATCCGCGTGGTCCATCACAGCCGCATATCCTTCAGGATGCCAGTCTTTTTCGGCATTTGAAGATGATATCACGAAACTGACCGCCGGCCTTTTGATATTTTGAAAAAAAGATTCCCGCCACGCCAGTTCTTCCCGGTTGAACTCAAAGTTCCATTCCACCGGATAATCCGTAATTCCAAGAAAATCCAAAAATTCAAAAAACTGATCCTGGACATGGCCCATGGGATGATGGGGGATGTGGCGGTTCGCCGCGAGCCAGTGGAATTCCCTTGAGCGTTTGAAGTCAAAGCCGATTTTAATCCTTGCCCGGACACACAAGGCAATCGCACTGGCTTTGGCGCTCACATGGGGGATCAGCAGCAGGTCGAAAGATTCCTTTCGCAATTGTTTCATCAGGTTGAGCCATCCGGCAACCCCTTGATTGCGGTCATAAATGATGAACCGGTCGATATTTTTCTGAAACTTGACCATTTCATAAGGCAGCGGCTGAAGAATCCAGGTCAGGTGGGCGTCCGGATATCCTTTTCGCAGGCCATTGACAAGCCCTAAAGCATGAACCGTATCGCCCAGGGCTGAGGTGCGGATGAGGCAGATTTTTTTTGCTTCGATTTTAATTTTTTTTTGCCTTGAATTCACCGGGAGCATCCCATGGATGATATCAATGCTATCAACTTACGCCCCCCTTTTCAAAGGGGGGTTGGGGGGATTTCATGTACCGCTTCTAAAATCCCCCTTTTCAAAGGGGGATTTTAAAGCAAATCATTTTTAAGTTAATGACATTGTGGGTGTTATCATTATTTTATATCCGGATCATTATTGGAGATACACAAAAAATATATGGTTTTTTTCAAAAAATCAATTTATTATCTTCAACATTGAACTGAAAAATACTGTCCGGGAAGGGATTTTAGGAAATGAAAGTGGAAGTGTCCATCGGCGAGCTGGTCGACAAGGTGTCGATTCTCTCCATTAAATTGAAAAAAATAAAAGATGCCTGTAAATTGGCCAATATCCAAAAGGAATACAATATTTTAGTTAAAGCAATGGAAGGAACAGGATTTTCTCCCGGGTCGGATGAATTTAAGCGCCTGGAAGCCATCAACCTCAAGCTCTGGGACATTGAAGATCAAATCCGCACCAAAGAGGCGAAAAAAGAATTTGATGAAGCATTCATCGCCCTTGCCCGGAGCGTCTATTTTACAAACGATGAACGAGCTATGGTCAAGCGCGAGGTCAACATCAAATACGGCTCCGGCATCGTGGAGGAAAAAGAGTACGTGGAATACAAATGAACCCATATTCCTTATCCGTCATCATCATCGCCAAAAATGAAGCGGACCGGATTGAGCGGTGCTTGAAGTCTGTTGCGCCCATTGCCGATGAAATCATTGTGCTCGACAGCGGCAGTGTTGACCAGACGGTTGATATTGCGAGGAGATACACAGATAAGGTGTATGTGACCGACTGGCCGGGATACGGGCCCCAGAAGCAGCGGGCCCTGGAAAAGGCGGCAGGGGAGTGGGTGCTTTCCATTGATGCGGATGAGGTGTTAAGCCCTGAATTGCGTGATGAAATCAAGGTGGCACTGGCAGGGAATCCTCCGGTGGTTGGATTTAAACTTCCCTGGGCGGTGATAGCCTTCGGCCGGGTTCTAAAGCATGGCAGAAGCGGCCGGGCGCCGCTGAGGTTGTTTAAGCGTTCTGGGTCCCGCTTCTCCAACGACCAGGTGCATGAAAGAATTCTGCTTCCATCCGGCAAAATCCGAAAACTTAAAGGCAGGCTCTTCCATTACACCCACCGGGATTTTGCTCATTATTTAGAAAAAAACCGCCAATATGCCTGGCTGGGCGCACAGAAACGATTTGCAGCCGGTAAAAAAGGATTCGGCCTGACCGGCGCGTCGATGAGGGCATTGTGGACGTTTTTCCTGATTTACATCATCAGGCTGGGATTTTTAGATGGCCGGCCCGGGTTTCTCACTGCAGTGATGTACAGCCAGGGGAGCTTCAACAAATACGCAGGGCTCTGGGCGCTGCATCAGGAGGAAAAAGATAAGGAAAAAAGAAACTTGGGAATTCAGGAGCCATAAGCCAGGAGTCAGGAGCCAGAACAAACGATCTGTTTCTAACAAGGATTGAAGAATTTAGAAGGCTTAAATTGATGGTGGTTTAATACCTTCTGTCCAGCATTCGATTTGAACCAGCAGAAACCTTTACGAGTACAGAACCATTTGAGAAAATACCTATTTTACATCAGTCAGTTGTATTCATTTTCCATTGTCCGGCCGGTTCAGAGAGCCATCGTCGCAAGGGGGGACCATGCGGCATGGTTTCTGGAAGATCCCGGAACGCTGTCGCCCTATCTTCGACCGGATGAGACGCATTTAAAGACAGTCCCTGAGGTCAAATCGTATCAGCCGGCAGTGGTGTTTGTTCCCGGCAACGAGGTCCCTGATTTCTTTCCAGGCATAAAAGTCGAGCTTTTTCACGGCTTTCATGCCCGCAAGCGGAGCAACGAGCGGGGCCATTTCAGGATCCGGAATTTTTTTGATCTGTATTGCACCCAGGGGCCGGACACCACCGGGACATTTAAACAACTGGCCGATAAGTTGGGATTTTTTGAAGTCAAGGAAACCGGCTGGCCCAAGATGGACCCTCTGTTTTCAGGAGGTGCGGCCACGGCTGTGGCCAAGGCCAGGCCGGTGATTCTGCTGACCTCCACATTTACCCCCCGGCTGAGCGCCGCGCCGGTAGTGTTTGAAACAATTCGGAGGCTGGCACAAAATAAAAAGTGGGAATGGATGGTCAATTTCCATCCCAAAATGGATGCAGATGTTGTCAATGCTTATAAATCCATCCAAAACGACAACCTCAGATTTATTGAAACCGACGACCTCATTCCATTTTTAAAATCCGCCGACCTCATGGTGTCCGACACATCCTCCGTGATATCCGAGTTCATACTCCTTCACAAGCCGGTGGTGACCTTCAACAACCGGAGTCCCGGTTCCCATCTGATCAACATCACAGACCCGTTTGAACTTGAATCCGCCATTGAAACCGGATTGGGCAAACCTGAATCTCTGATGAGGGAAATCCGCTCATATTCCGACTGGATTCATCCTTACCGGGACGGCCGATCCAGTATCCGGGTGCTTGAAGCTGCGGACAGTCTTGTCGAGCGGGGGAGAGGCCATTTGAAGCAAAAGCCGATCAATCTCATGCGGCGGCTTAAAATCAGAAAGCAGCTGGGGTATTATCGGTTTTAAATAATAGGGTCAGGAGACAGAACCGCCGCCCGACAGCTTCCTTTTGTGTTGCAAGATGAAGACTTATGAATAAAAAGCATGTGTTTTTTGCAATTTCCGGTCTTTTTATCGCCCTTTTGGCGGCGATTATCATTATCAATTGGAATAAGCATTTAATCTATTTATCTTCTGGAGAAGTCATTAAAGCAGATAGAGTCTGGGTTGTTCTGGAGGATGTATATTACGAGAAAGGGTACGGAACCCTTGAAAGATTGAAATTAAATCAGGTGGACCAGATCATCAGCGCAAATTTTTCCAGTGTTTACGACTGGGAAACCTTCCTCGCCCACGAAATAAGCAGCCTCCACAGAGTTTTCGATTTATCATCAATCCGAATGATTTTTTGGGGAATCCTTCTCCTGGGTTTCGGATTATATGTTGCGGTCAGCGTTCACCGATATTTTCATAACCATACGCTTTTTAAGGACCCGAAGAAAGATGATCAGAAAGGGGTCCGTGCCATACATATTTCTTCCCAGTTGTCGGATTTTAACAAGATCCTTCTCTATTTTCTGAATCTGTTTTTATTGCAGACAAACACCGGCAAGAAAGACAAATACGAATACCGGCAATTAGAGTTCAAAGGACCGCTGGACACTTCGGTTTATGAATTCAGAATTAAAAAAGGCCAACAAAAGCTGACCCGGAGAATTTCCATGGGGCGTATTGGCGAAGAGAGCAGCGCCCGCAGCAAATGTTTCTATGTAATCTATGATGACCATATTGTCGTAAAAATTCCCCCGGACCCCATTGCTGATTTTGACAAATACATCAAGAACATCAATGCGGACAGAAGAATCGCAGCAATTATCGCCCCGCGGGAATGCCTGGTGGCGCGATTGGGCATTGTTCTTAATCGGATTCCAGGATTTGCCGATGCGTTCAGACAGTTTCAGGGGGATGAGGAAGACAAATACGTAGCCATATTGAAGGCATCGCCGAAGTTTCAGGAATTTCTAAAAATCGGAGGCAGTTTCGCCTTTTTTATGGATCTTTCGAAGTTTTTTTTTCTGGGTCAGGTTTTAAAAGACTGCCATGACCACAGCGGGCTGATAGAGAAAGAACTGGAAAACCATCTGGAGTTGATTTGGAATCCGGATACATTTGTAAACCGGTATGGTGAAGATGCGGCGGATCTTTGTTTTAAACTTCAGAATATGTTTAACCGGTTTGATGATCAACTCATCAGTCTGTCAGTGCCGGAATTTCAGAAAAAAACATGGTTTAAATATATTTTTACAGCCAATGCCCCGAATGGAGAAACCCCAAAAATTCCTCCTCAAGCAGTTGATCATATGGTCAGGATTCGAGATCAGCATGCCGAGGCATTGGCGGCTTATAGGCAAATTCTCAAGGAGACTGCCCATGAACAAACTTTTAGGCAGAACATCCCGAGAATCCAGAGTATCTGTTCGCAAATATTGGAACTGCTGGCATGGCTGTTTTTTAAAGACGTTGCCATCCGGGATTTAAAACCGGACAACATGCTTGTCGTCGGCGACCCGGAAAGGTTCCCGCAGTTTTTAAATGCGGCCGACGGTTTTGAACTGGGGCTGATCGATGTTGAAATAGCCGCATTTGTCGGTTCAGGCAAAACCATCGACCAGCCGAAGATCGGATGGACGCCGTTTTACGCCACTCCCACCCACATGTTTTTAAATAGCGTGTTGGAAGGTTTGTATGATGACGCAGCCAATATCCTGAAGCTTCAGGATTGGTTCGCTGTCTCGGCAATATGCTACGAGGTGGTGACCGGGGAAAAACTGTTTCGCAAAACAGGGGCAATCATCTCTTCCCTGGGCAGGGAACTCCCCGCATTTTTTGATAATCCGTCAAAGATGAAACAGTTTGCAAAAATAGCCGGCGCAAAGTTCTGGCCGAATGCGGCCAAGGAGTTCGAGTTCAAAATAACCGCCAATAAATCCATATTATCGACCGTCAAAGTTGATCTTTTGAAGAACGCGAAAAAAATGTTCAGTGACTCCGGCGTCGGGGCAAAGAATAATGATATCAGAAATATATTGGCTTTAAAAAATTCTAAAATAACCGCCTATGATCTGATTCGCCTCATGTTTGAACATGTCAAGGAAAGCATGTTTGAAGAAAAATGGCTTGCGCTGGTTTCAAATTCCCATGCCGGATTCAATAAGAACAATGCGCCGTAATTAAAAAAAGCAAAAGCGCTGGAGTTGTTTCGGAATAATCATCTAAGCTTTGCCATGATGATCCTTGACTCATCAAAGCCCATTGAAATTATTAACATCAACTGTTTTTTGTCCGGCATTCATTTTCATGACGGCTTCTGACGCCAGTCTTTCAATTCAGATAGTTGCACTGATCACTTCTTCAAACAACTGTCTTGTCTTTTCAACCGTTGTCTCAATATTGAAATGGGTTTGTATCCGGCGGCGTGCATTTTCTCCCATTTTTTTTTTGAGGTCCGGATTTTGATATAGTTCCAGAATCGCCTGGGCGATGGCGGCAGAATTTTCAGGCGGAATGATCAGTCCGCTTTCCCGCTGAACCGCCATTTCAGGCAATCCGCCCACATCGGTCACAATGGGCGCAGTGCCGCAGGACATGGCCTCAATGACGGCCCGTGAAAGACCTTCCCGCTTGGTGGACGGCATGATAAATGCGTCGCAGGCTGCGACAATGGCCGGCACATCATTGCGGTACCCTGTAAAATGAATCCGGTTTTTAAACGGGCTGTTTTGGGCCATGGCGCGAAGGTTTGCGTCGTCAAGATTCCCCATGAGGATGAAGTGAACGGCAGCGTCCGGCGGTAGCCATTGGGCGGATTTGAGAAGGTAGTCGATCCCCTTATGGGGCCGGTTTCTTCCGGCAAAACCCACGGTAAATGCATGTGCGGGGATATTGAACCGGGAGAGGTCGGCTGCCGGTGTCCGGTACCATGAGATATCATGGCCTTTATAAATGGTTTGCGCATGGCCTGCCGGCAGTCTCTTCCAGAGGAATTTCATATTCATCAGAAAGTCCCGCACGGCATTTGACACGCAGATGATCCGGTTGACCCGTGGATGCAGATGGGTGGTCCAGGAGGCCGGGGACAGATAGCTCACATTGCCGATGGTGCCCCGGTAGGTGATGATTTGGTGCGCCATGCCCCTGGAGGCGATCAGGGTGTTTGAAGCAGCCGGGTTGTTGAAGCAATAGAGAATATCAAAATGGTTCTGCTGAAGCAGGTTCCGGATGAAGCGGATTCCCTTAACATCAAACCGGCTTTTGAGAATCAGGTCATGGGATGAAATCCCCGATTCTTTGAGCCGGTGATAATGCTTGCCGGTGGGGTTGCCGATCACCGAAATATCGACCCCGGATTTTTTCAATCCGACAAACAGCTCGGTTTCCGGCCGGTCGCTCCGGTCGGTGATGCACAAAACCCTGTACTTCATGAATGGCCACGGGTATTTTGGATTTCAAATTCCTTGACCAGCGTCATAATGGCGGCCAGCATAATAATATAGAAACTGATGTTGATATTTCTTAAGAATATGCATTCGGTCAAGCCGAATAACATGAATCCGGTAATCAGCATAAAACCGGCATAGGCAATGTCCTGGCCCGGACCGGATTTTCGGGCGGCAGGGAAAAAGACCACCAGGGGAGAAATAAAAATCCCCAGCAGAATTATAAGCCCGGAAATGCCGAAGGCTGCCATGTTTGCCAAATACATGTTGTGAGGCGTGCTTAATTTTCCGATTTCAGACGGTATTTGCCCGTCCGCTGCTTTTTGCCGGACTATCTGTTTATATCCTTTGCTGCCGACGCCGGCAATGGGGTGATCGGAAAAGACCTTCCAGCCTTCGGCCCACATCCCCAGGTGGACCGCATACCGGCCGGCGTCTTTTCCTTCAAAAAATGATTTTGCATCTGCGATGCCGGCATTGAGGCGGTGCTCAAGGGGGCTTTTGGGCAGATGGTAAAAGATCACGGAGAAGACGAGAACGGCCGATACCATAAGGCTCCTGAATATCCAGGGATGCTTGAACGCACCCAACTGAAAGAAAAAGACCAGCGCCAGAAAGGGGATGGCGATAAACGCTATCCGGGTGCCGGATAAAAAACAGGCGAGCATTCCGCCCAACAGGGCGATCACCGGAATACAAGTCAAAATCTTATGCTTTTCCCGGAAATAGCGGATGCCGGATAGGCTGATGAAACCCAGCACCAGGGACAAATCCCCAAATGCAATGGGGTGGTATGAACCGGCCGCACGGGGCACTTCTGAAAGTTTGGCCATAGTAAACATTTCCTTTGAAAGCACGTAGATGTCAAAGATGCCGTAGGCGCCTGAGAGAAGGGCCGCCAGAGCCGCGCCATACCATAGCACCCATCGCTTTAACCCGGTACGGTGGAGCAAGTACAAGATAGGCAGCATTGAAAGCATCCGCACCTCATGACGAAGCTCCCAGTGGCTCAGTTCCTGGAACAATGAAAAGTTTTCCTTGGAAAAACTGTGCCCGATATAAAAGCAGAGAGTCACCAGAAAATAAACCGCAAATGACCACAGGACGATTTTTTCCGGTTTGCCAAATGCAGGGCGGGCGGCGCGGGTCATCCATGCAAGGACACCCAGTATGACCAGCGATGTCAATACCGTGCTGCCGGCATGCTCGACCAGATTGGCCAGAACCGGAAATAAAAAAACAATCAGGTAGGTTATGATTTTTAATGCCATAGGCGTTATTTTGTCTTCATTGTTGCTTGGGTTTCGTATTAATATGGATACATCCTGTTTTCAATTTAAATTTTCAACATCTACATCTTGACATTTTTTTGATAAAAACGATATGACATTTAAACTTCAAAACAAGCCGTCTTTTAACTCATTTTCAATTTTATCGTAAGGATACAAATATGAACCCTATTGCAAAAGAACTCAATGAAAAGATCGAAAAAGGCAATCCCCACCTGATGGAAATGCTCTCAGAAATCGGCAAAAATCTCTTTTTCCCCAAGGGTATTCTTACCCAGAGCGCGGAAGCCAAGGAAAAGGCGCATAAGCTCAACGCCACCATCGGCATCGCCAAAGAAGGAAACAGCGCCATGGCCCTGCCGTCCGTGATGAAATACCTGGCGGACATCACGCCGGACAAATCCCTGACCTACGCCCCGTCGTTTGGCCTTCCGGAACTTAGGAAAACCTGGAAGGAAGCCCAGTATCAGAAAAATCCGTCCCTGGCCGGGAATTCGATCAGCCTTCCCATTGCGGTCAACGGCATCACCCACGCCATCAGCGTATTCGCCGATGTGTGGCTGGACCCCGGCGACGTGGTCATCCTGCCGGACATGTTCTGGGGCAATTACAACATGATTTTAAATGTCCGCAAACACGCCCGGCTCAGCCATTATCAGATTTTCACCGCAGACGGCGGGTACAACACAGAGGCGTTTGAAGCCAGGGTGCGGGAAGAAGCCGGGCAGAATAAAAAAATTACGGTGCTGCTCAATTTTCCCCACAACCCCACAGGCTATACCCTCACGGAAAAGGAAGCGGGCCGTATTGCTCAGGTATTGACCGATGTGGCCAAGTCCGGCACCAATGTGATCCTGGTGGCTGATGACGCTTATTTCGGGCTTTTTTATGAAGCCGACGCCCTGAAGGAGTCCATTTTTTCAAGGCTCTGCAACGCGCACCCGAGGCTCCTGGCCGTCAAGCTCGACGGCGCCACCAAGGAAAATTACGTGTGGGGTCTGCGCATCGGGTTTATGACTTACGGTTGCCCCATCAATGGCGATCCGGCGCCTGTTTATGATGCGCTGGAGCGCAAAACCGCCGGATGCGTGCGGGGCAATATCTCCAACGCCTGCCATTTAAGCCAGCGGCTGGTGTATGAATCCATGATGAGCAAGTCGTATATGGCCGAAAAAGAGGATAAATATAAAATCCTGGAATCCCGGGCGAAAAAAGTCAAAGCCGTATTGAAAAATCCCAAATATGCGGAAGCCTGGGACGTGTATCCCTTTAATTCCGGGTATTTCATGTGCGTCAGACTCAAATCAGTTAAATCAGAAACTTTAAGGAAGCATGTGCTGGAAAAATACGGTGTGGGCGTCATTGCACTGGGAGATGCGGACATCCGGGTGGCGTTTTCATCCATTGAAGAATCAGACGTGCAGGAGCTTTTTGATATTTTGTTGCAGGGAGTCAAGGACCTGAGATAGTGTCCATTCAGAAATAGCATCTTTTGGCCCATGCCTGCGTTCTCGTTATTTTGATAACCTCAACGTAGCACCGCTACGCCTCCGGTTTCAAAATAACTGCGGCCTTGGCCTGAACCAAAATCTACTATTTTTGAATGGACACGATGTAAACTATTGCGGGGTTGAAATGGATTATGTAAATCAATTTATTCAAGGAGACTGTGGGGAGATTCTTAAACAGATTCCTGATAATTCAGTTGATTTAATTTTTACATCCCCCCCTTATGCAGATCAGAGGGAAAAAACATATGGTGGGATTCACCCGGATAATTATGTGAATTGGTTTTTGCCAAAGACAGAACAATTTAAACGAGTTCTTAAACCGGAAGGCAGTTTTATTTTAAATATCAAAGAACGGGTTGTCGATGGCGAAAGACATACATATGTAATTGAACTCATATTAAAAATGCGGGAACAGGGCTGGCTTTGGACAGAAGAATTTATTTGGCATAAAAAAAATTCATATCCTGGAAAATGGCCCAACAGGTTCAGGGATAATTGGGAGAGGTTGATTCAATTTAATAAGAACAAAAAATTTAAGATGTTTCAGGAATCTGTAATGGTACCAATGGGTGACTGGGCTATAAACAGGCTAAGAAACTTGAGTAACGCAGATAAATCCCGTGAAAATTCAAAAGTAGGAAGCGCTACTATGCGTGAAGTCGCGTGATGATCGAATGGCTATGAGTTATGAACGTAAGATGCTTGAGGAGTTGGCTATGCCAACTCGAGAACAGATCGAACGAGCTTTGCTTCGAGCTCTGCTAAAATATAGAGGAGTCATTAAAGAGTTTGGGGCTGGACAAGAAATCGTCGATGAAATAGCGGATGATTTTGGCTTGAGTGAGCATCAGCGCTCTGCTTATTTGCAAACAATATACCGTAAAGAAAATCGCATCAAGAAATCTCTCCTTTGGCATAGGTTATTGTTTCGTGCCGCAGATTCCCTGGCAAGAGACAATCTTGTATCACGACCAACCCAAACATTTAAACTTACCAATAAAAGGGAATGGATGCTCACGGAAAAGGGCTTTGACCAAGCCTTGAAGTTCTGCAATATTCCCATCTCAAGAAAGGATTCCCTCCCAATCAAATCATATGAAGGTCAGAAGATTGCAAAGAGACTTGCTGATTCTCGAAGACCAGTTAATTACAATCCAATTGATTCAGAAAAGAAAGTGACCAAAGCAACGAGAGAAGCAATTTTACGAGTTAGGGGATTCCGTCAAGCCGTCATTGAAGCGTATAGTTACAGGTGTGCTATTT
>JALOPH010000195.1 GCA_025453995.1 Desulfobacterales bacterium | reverse complement strand
ACAAACGCCCAGATAAGTATTTTCCCTTCATGCGAAAGCAAAATGGTTTTATAATGTGGTTTGTGTATCATATGGTTTTATCCGTATCAGTTTTGGTTGCGGCAATATATCCAAAATTGACGACCACTGAAAGAAAAAAATAAAAATCTTCACTCATTTAAATCATGAATGAACCCAAAACAAAATCAGAAATCAAGTTAAAAGAGTTCCGCGAACAACTAACGATCCCGTTTTTCAGGACAAAAGAGCAGGCCCTCTGGGACGGCCATCCCAAAAAAATCATTGTCGTCGGCAGCGGGATCGGCGGAATGGCTTCCGCCGCATTATTCGCAAGGGCCGGCCATAACGTTTCCGTCCTGGAATTAAACAAGGAACTCATCGGCGGACATGGCAGGTCCCTGACCCGGCATGGTATGAAATTTTCCATGGGCCCCCAGTACGTCTGGGAATTCGGCGACGGGATGATCGGGGACCGGTTCATGAAATTTTTGGGCATCAAGGAGTCGAACCCTTTTATCCCGATGGCTTCCGACGGTTTTGAACGGCTTTTTATCCGCAGAAAAAACACAAGCGGCAATTATTTCTGCGTGGAATTCAAGGTGCCTCAGGGTCTGGAAAATTTCCGCAGGGAGCTGATTTCTCTATTCCCGGAAGAAATCGACAACCTCAATCCCCTGTTTGATGACATGATCTCCATCTTTGACACGTATAAAACTTTTTTCAAAAAACATTCCGCCACCGAGGGCCGGTTTCTGCTGGCGACAAAATTTCTTCTGGCAGGAAAAGTCTCCATGTCCATAAAGCTCAAAATCGGGCGGGCCTTCTATCAACCGTTAAGGGAATTTTTCGATCAACACCATATTCCTCCGGTTATCCGGCGCATTCTTTACGGACACGGCGGGATATTCGCGGAAAATGAGTCCGAGATGTCCACCATCGCCTACATAGTGGGAACTGGCAATTATCACGCCGGCGCATGGTATCCCCAAAACGGCTTTCATCATTTCTTTGACTCCCTGGCTTCTGTTATCAGACAGGCCGGCGGGGCCGTGGAAACCGGGAAAAAGGTTGTCCGCATTCAAACCGAAGAAGACATCGTCACCCGTGCGATCTGTGCGGACGGTTCCTCCTATGATTGCGATTTTCTCTTTTCCGACATCTCCCCCCGCCTGACATACTCTCTTCTGGGCAGGGAAACGGATCTGTTTGACTATACACCCTCCCACAGCATCCCTGCCTGCTGCATCGGCATAAAAGGAGGACTGGACGCCATCGCCGGCATGAAAGGCCGGAATTACTGGTGGCAGGACGGAAAAGAGGTGAACTATCATGCACCGGACGTCCTGGCGCCCCCGCAAATGCTGTTTATCGGATCGCCCACGGCCAATGGATTCGGAAAAACCTCTGAAAACGATCATGACGCCCTGGTTGTTTTCTGCCCCGGCAATTATGCCCAGGAAAAAGAAATCTACCGGCATGGGCCGGATGCGGTGTCACAATTCAAGCAGAATCTTGCCGGCCATATCGTCGATATCCTCGAGGAAAACATTTTTCCCGGAATCAAATCCAGAATTTTTTTTGCCGACATCATATCGTCCATGGACATTGAAAAAGATATGGGCGGCGAATTCGGCAATGCCTACGGCCGTCGGCTGACGGTGGAAGAGCTGCTCAAAGGCCCCATAAAGGAAGAAAATTGCCCCGACAATCTCTACAATGTATCGGCCACCAAAAACAGCCCCGGCATTGCGGCTGGAATTTTCACAGCAAGCCTGATATTTGAGGAATTGACGGGGAAGAAGATATGAATTTCAGGAGATAAAACTTATGATCCTCCGATCGCTTTTGAAAAAAATGCTGGTTTCAAAGGAATTGGAATCGCAGTTGAATGAAATTAAAAAGCCGGTGGGTGTTTATGGGTATGATCCCTGGGGCTATAATACCGACAGCTTTATGATCGGCATGGCCTTATTTAAAAAGCTTTACGATAAATACTTCAGAGTCGAAACCCACGGCCTGGAACATATCCCGAAGGAAGGCCGGGCACTGGTGATTGCCAATCACAGCGGGCAGTTGCCCATGGATGGCGTGCTCATCGGCATCGCCATTGCCACCAATCCCGACGGCCCCAGGGCTGCTCGGGCTATGGCGGAGCGATTCTTTCCCACGGTTCCGTTTATCGGCAATCTAATCAACCAGGTCGGCGCTGTCATCGGCGACCCGATCAATTGCATCAAAATGCTCCAGAACGAGGAAATCGTCATTGTGTTTCCGGAAGGGGTGAGGGGCTCGGGCAAGCTCTATAAAAAGCGTTATCAACTCCAGCGTTTCGGCAACGGTTTTATGCATATCGCCATGACCTGCCAAACGCCGATTATCCCTGTCGGAGTCGTCGGATGTGAAGAGACCATGCCGTCGATGGCCGACATCAAGCCCCTGGCCAAACTGATCGGGGTGCCCTATGTGCCGGTGACCGTGCCCTTTCCCCTGCCTGCAAAGGTGTTCCTCAACTTCGGGAAGCCCATGATGTTTGAAGGGGATATTGACAACGAGGAGAGCGTGACCAAAAAGGTGCGCGAGGTCAAAGCTGCGATCCGGAAACTCATTGAGAAGGGCCTCTCCGAGCGGAAAGGAGTCTTTTATGGCTAAAGCCGCTAAAAAAAAGGTATTGATCACCGGCGCCCGGGGCGCCCTGGCCCAGCAGGTGATCACGCGATTGAAGGATCAGTATCAGTTGGTGATCGTGGACTTCAGGCGCAGGGTGGTGATGGACAGCGACATTCCCAGCTATTTTGTCCATATCACCAAACGGGGGTTTGAAGACATTTTCCGTGAACACAAAATTGACGGCGTGATCCACCTGGGCAGAATGAGCACGGATGAAGAGGACCGGTTCAGCCGCTACAATGCAAACGTTCTGGGCACGCAGAAATTGCTGGATCTTTGTTTAAAATACAAGGTCGGGCAAGCGCTCATCCTCTCGACTTTTTTTGTCTATGGCGCAAACGCCTATAATCCGGCGCCGTTAGATGAAAACGCGCCGCTGAAAGCCTCGGAACTGACCAAGAATCTCGTGGATTCGGTTGAGCTTGAAAACCTCTCCCAGCTCTATATGTGGAAACATCCCCAATTGAATATCACCATCCTCCGGCCCTGCAACATCGTGGGGCCCGGTGTGCGAAATTCCATCAGCCTGCTTCTTTCAAGCAAAAGGGCGCCGGTGCTGATCGGCTTTTCGCCCATGATGCAGTTCATCCACATCGGCGATATGACCGACGCCATTGTGGTTGCTTATAAAAAAAACAAGCCGGGAATCTACAATGTAGCGCCCCATGACTGGGTTGGATATCAGGACGCCCTTCTGGCCTGCGGATGCACGCGGATTCCGATCCCCTCCATCCCGCCCGTTGTCCCCAGAGTCATCTGCGAGATATTAAACCTCAAATCTTTTCCTCCCTATCTCATCAACTATTTCAAATACCCGGCGGTCATCGACGGCAGCCTGTTTGCAAAAACATTTGGTTTCAAGCCCAGCCGCAGCCTGGATTACATATTTGACCATTATAAGCGGAAAAAGACAAAAGGAGCGGATTAGGCGGGTTTCGGGAACCGCAGAATATCGAATGTCGAATGATAAAGTCCCTGAGGACGGCGGTTGAATGACCGGAAGAGAATGCACCATCAGAGCCGCGCGCGAAAGCAAGCGGAAATTTTTAAGATTGATTCAGACCATGAAAACATAACTCGGGATAGAAAAGAATCATTTACAGGGCATTTGGTGGAAGTTGTCTTGCTCAATAAATTTTCAAGTAGATAATAGTAAAATAGGAATGTCATGGCAGCAGGCTGGTCAAAAGACGGGGCGGAACAGGAGCAGATGGATGCCACAGTGGCATCAGCCGTCCAACTGGCTCAAAGCAGATTGCCCAAAGGCCAAAGCGCAACCCATTGCGAGGAATGCGGCAGGCCCATCACGGAAGCCCGCCGAAACGCCATGCCCGGAGTGCGGTATTGTGTGGAGTGCCAATCGGAACTCGAAAAAAACATGAAAGCTGCTGAACTGTTCAATCGACGCGGCAGCAAAGACAGCCAGCTCAAGTAAATTATTTTTTCAACTCATCAATAAGCTTATCTTTTTCTTCCCACAGCGAATTAAGCCATATTTGGAATTTTTCCCTAAACACCGGGTCATTGGCATAGTCGCCGGAGGTTATGTCTTCCGGAACAGGGAAAAAATCCACCCTGACTTTTACTTTTTTGACCCGTCCGGAAAACAGGTCCCAGAATGTGACTCTTTCCGGTGAATAGGCGATGGTGACGTTGACGATGCCGGCAAGATAGTCCTTCATTTCCGTCAGCACGATGGAGACGCCGCCGGCCTTGGGAGGCAGCAGGTTGCGATACGGCGAATTGGTTTTCTGATGTTTTTCAGGAGAAAACCGGGTCCCTTCCAGAAAATTGATCACAGATACCGGCGTGATTTTAAAGCGGGCGCAGGCTTCCCTGGCGGACTCCAGATCTTTTCCTTTAAATTCCGGATGCTTTTCCAGAAACTCCTTAGAATAGCGCTTCATGTAGGGATAATCCAGCGCCCACCAGGCAAATCCCATGAGCGGGACCTTGCGCAATTCTTCTTTGAGAAAAAATTTCAAAAAAGGGATCCGGTGGTTGAACAGATTCTGGACAATGAAAATATCCACCCAGGACCGGTGATTGGAAAAAACAAGGACCCACTTGTCTTTGCCCGGAAGCTTGTCTAAGCCGGTAACATCCCAGTCTATTTTCTGGGTGAACCAGATGATAAACCGGTTGCAGTCTATCCACCCGGTGCCAAGCAGGATCAATATGCGGGTGCAGAATCTCCGGAACCTCTCATTCGGGATGCAGTATTTCAGCGACCCGAATAGAAAAAACCCGGTCCACCAACAAATCGTGTAAATCACCAGTATTCCCGATGATAGAGGCCCCAGGATGAAAGCCGGCAAAAAACTTAGCATAATAATCCTTAAATTTTTATGTATAAAAATTTATAATTTTAAAAAAACAAAATTAAAATTACCGCTATATCATCAGCAAAAAAAAAACAAATATAAAAATACTTATACAATAAAATCAAAAAGATGCTGGGAACTCTATGCTGGAAAACCTGTTGACAGGCGTCAAATACATGCTAACTTATAACTCCTTTTATCCATAGGATATCAATCTTTTCGGGAAATGAATCATTGGAAAAATTAAAAACTCTGTCATATGGTATCGGCCTTTCCACTCAGCAAATCGCGCTGGCGATTCTCAGCGGACTTGCGCTGACCGCAGGGTTTCCGCCTGTGGGATGGATTGCCGCGCCCTGGGCGGCATTTGTTCTGCTTTTCTGGGCGATATGCGATCTGGACGCAGCAAAGAGTTTGAAGGCCGGCCTGATCGCGGGCCTCTCCCATTACCTTTCCCTGCTCTTCTGGCTGGTGCCCACCATGAATAGATACGGGTATCTGCCCGTCTGGCTGAGCGTCATCATTTTGATCCTTCTTGCGTTTTATCTCTCCCTGTACACTGCCTTGTTTACATTTCTCATCGCATGGCTGCGCATGGGACCGGCAGCATCCCTGATGATCATCCCGGCCTTGTGGGTCAGCCTTGAATATCTCCGGGGGGTTTTATTTACCGGGTTCCCATGGGGATTGATCGGGTATTCCCAATATGATTTTTTAAAACTGGTCCAAATATCCGATATTTTCGGCGTTTATGGGATTGGGTTTCTGATCATGCTGGCGAATTGCGTTTTATTTTTTACACTTGCCTGTCTGTCCGGCCGGAAATGGTTCAACAAATCAGTGGGATGGCCTCTTGTGACGGCATCTGCGGCTTTCACCATATTTCTCACCGCCGGGGCAGCTCTTTATGGCCATCATCGTTTAGCATCCATCGATAAAATGACGGAGCATGCCAAAAAAATGACTATCTCCGTTATCCAGGGTAATATTGACCAGGATGTCAAATGGGATATTGAGTTTCGTAATGCAACGATAGATACTTATTTCCGGCTCTCCCGGCAGGAGTTAGGACTCAACCCGGACTTGATCATCTGGCCGGAAACAGCGGCCCCGTTTTATTTCGGATACCATGCGGACTTAACGGAAAAAGTGGTAGGCGGCATCCGGGACATGGGCCCCTATTTTTTGATCGGCGCGCCGACTTTTGAAATTATTGAAGAAAATGATCAGTATTACAACAGCGCATATATGATCTCGCCTGACGGGAGGGTCCTGCAAAGGTATGACAAAGTCCATCTGGTGCCATTCGGCGAATATGTGCCGTTTAAAAAATTTCTTCCCTTTCTCGGCAAAATCGTGGAACAGGTGGGCGATTTCAACACCGGGGAAATCGGCAGCACCCTGAAATGGGGACAAATTGACACGGGAGTGTTGATCTGTTATGAAGCTATTTTTCCCGGGCTTGCGGCAAAACTGGTTCAGAACAATTCCGGGCTTTTAGTAAGCATTACCAATGACGCCTGGTTCGGGGATACCGGCGCGCCGTATCAGCATTTTATCATGGCCGCGTTCAGGGCCATTGAGACCCGCAGGTCACTGGTCAGGGCCGCCAATACCGGCATCAGCGGGTTCATCGATCCATCCGGACGGATACTGGGACAAACCGGGCTGTTCAAAGAGGCGGCCATGACCCGTAAACTCCCCATAATCCGGAGCTGTCAGACGCCTTACACCCGGCACGGCGATGTTCTGGTGTGGGTTTGTTTTATTGCATCAATGCTTTATGTTATGATAAAATTTCTTCAAATAAAATTTTTTCCCAAAGGGAAAAAATATGGGAGGGCGACATGACTTTTGAAATCAAACAATCCAT
>JALOPH010000194.1 GCA_025453995.1 Desulfobacterales bacterium | reverse complement strand
GTGGATGCGACCGATAAATTCAGGCAATAAACCGTCCCGGCTCAAAGCCATGGGGTACCGGGATGCGCCCATGATGCCGGCGTTGGCCGCTGACATGAAGGAGACAATCGCGATAACGGCATAATATATCTTTCCCCATGGCCCCCACATTGTCTGGGCGCTGTCGGAAACCGGCATCATGGTTTTTTCAAGCGCCGACTGATCCAAAACACCCACGGTGATAAAAATATTGAGCAGGTAAATCAACAGGATGGATAACAGGCCCATGATCATTCCCAATGGAAGAATATGCCCGGGATTTTTCACTTCTTCGGCCAGACTGGCAACTTTTAAAAGACCGCCAAAAGAGACAAACACAAAACCGGCTCCAGCCAAAACTCCATTGGCGCCATGGGGTGTGAACGGCTCAAAGTTTGCTGCATGAACGAATGAAAGGCCCTTGACAAAATATACGGCCAGGGATGTCAGAATCACGGCCACCATGCCGGATTGGAGTCTGCTGGCGCCTTTGGCCCCCAGCAGATTAATGGTTAAAAATATCAGGCATAAGATGATGGCGATGATCCGGACATCGATATTGATGATCAATGAGGTAAATACGGCCATGGCGGTCAACTCGAAAGCGCTTTTCAAAGACAGGGCGGTCAGTGTGATCAGCCCATAGATCGTGCCCACCGCCATGCCCATGGACCGGGTCACGTAAAAATAGGTGTCTCCGGCTTTGGGCATGGCTGACACCAGTTCCGCCTGATTGAGCAAACCGATGGCGGCCAATATGCCTGCCAGAAAATAGGAAGCCAGCACCCCCGGCCCGGCCTTGGCGTAAGCCAGGCCCGGCAGCAGAAAGATTCCGGTGCTCATGACAGCGCCGATGGTGATGCTGAATACATCCAGGAGGTTCAAGTCTTTTCGTAACGACATAATCAGTATTGATCCTGTAGGCATATCATAGCAGTTCGTCTCATAAACTAAATAGAATGAATTAAATAAACAAGAAAAATTATCCTTAAAATCCGCGTCTTTTTATCAGGATTGACATGGGGTCTTATAAATGCGATAAATTTTTATCTTTGAAATTTGAGAGCATATCTTGACGGTTTCCATAACCGTAGAATATCGAATACTCAACATCCAATGATGTAGTTAAATTCTTCAACATGCTGCAGTTGCTTGTCCCGGGGTTTGATATTCACTCAATTATTGATCGACACCTCGGTGCGTTGAATGCTATGAAGGTCTGACTTTTTGGGCATGAACACCTTAATATAAGGACATGGAAAAATGGAAAAAGAGCAGCTTAGAATATTGATCGCGTTTGACGGGTCTGAACTGGCGTTGCAGGCCGTCCGGTACATGGCCGGACTTGTTCAGCCATCCAAGACCGAGATGGTTCTTTTTCATGTGGAGACAAAGATGCCGGAATTTCATAATGAACGCGGCATCGACATGGGGTTTCCGTCCAAGAAGTCGGATGCCCGGGCATTTTTTCTCCAGCAGAGAAAGGCGTTTAACCAGACTTTAAAAAAAGCTTATCAGGAGCTTCGTGAGGCGGGATTCCCGGAAAGCGCCATTGTCACAAAAATCCAGGAAAAGAAAATCGGGATCGCCAGAGACATCATCCGGGAAGCTCAGGAAGGGTATGACGCCCTGGTCGTTGGCAGGACGGGGACCAGCAAACTCAAGGATATCCTGCTTGGGAGCATTCCGACCAAACTTCTCGGCAAAATTAAAGGCATTCCTTTGATTGTGGTGGGAGGCGTTTCCAGGCAGAATAAAATTCTGGTGGCATTTGACGGTTCAAAAGAGATCATGAGGGCTGTCAGGCATATGGGCCAGGTGGTGAACGCCGGCGATTGCAAGGTGATGCTGTGCCATGTGCTCAGGTCCCAGAGCATATTCCAAAGAGGGGATGAAGTGATCTGGCAAAAAATGGAAAAGGAGAGAATGGAACCCAAGCTCAATGAACTTAAAGCATGCCTTTTTGACGCGGGGGTGCCGTTTAACAATGTATCCTGTGAGTTTCTGACGGACAAAATAAGCCGGGCGAGCGGCGTGCTGGAGCGGGCCAAGGAAGGCAAATTCGGGACCCTTGTCATCGGCCGGCGGGGGATGACCGTTGTGAAGGAATTCTTTGTGGGCAGGGTGGGCAATAAGATTTTTCAACTGGCCGGCGATCTGACCGTATGGGTGATGAGCTGATCTGAATTTTTACGTGGTTGACTCCAGTTAAAAAAGTGATTGACGCGATAGATGACGGCGTGATATCCGTCCATCTTTTTTTTACGCGACAGTTTTGATGGAATTCGATAAAGCTTTTTTGAGATTATCAAATTTTGGTGAATAAATGGGATTGTTTAAGTTAAAGGATTTTCCGGGCCGGGGAAGCTTTGCCAATGGGATTCATCCGCCTGAAAATAAAGAATATTCTGCGGATTTGCCTGTAGAGGTAATGCCGACCCCGGAGAAAATTGTGCTCCCCCTTCTCCAGAACATCGGTGCGCCCTGCGAACCGCTCGTCAAAGCAAATCAGGAAGTCGCAGCCGGCGAGCTGGTCGGAAAAGGCAAAGGATATGTATCGGCCGCCCTCCATTCGCCGGTAACGGGAAAAGTCCAGAAAATCGGAATGATGACACTGCCCAACGGCAGGCATCTGCAGGCGGTTTTTATCAAGCCAGAAGGGGAGCAGTTGGAAGGAAAAGCCCTTTGGGATGATGTCTACGGCGGTGACTGGCCGCGGGACTGCCCCGCAGTGATTCATGCCCAACAGATTGCCGATGAAATCCAGGCCGCAGGCATCGTTGGGCTTGGCGGCGCGGCGTTTCCCACCCACGTCAAACTGGCGCCGGATGATAAGAAGATGATCGACACCCTCATGATCAACGGCTGCGAGTGCGAACCCTATCTGACTGCTGATTACCGGCTGATGGTGGAAGCGCCGGATGCGATTATTTCCGGCGCGCTTTTCGCCGGGCGCGCCACCCAGGCGCAGGAGATCGTCATCTGTGTTGAGGACAATAAGCCGAAGGCGATTGAAATATTAAAAGAAAGAACCAAGAAAACGGTGATCAAGGTTGTTTCGGTCAAAACCAAATATCCCCAGGGCAGTGAGAAACATTTGATCAAGGCCGTGCTGGATCTGGAAGTCCCAATCGGCGGGCTGCCGTCGGATGTGGGCGTGTCCATGAGCAATGTGGCGACCATCGCGGCAGTGGGACGTGCGGTGATCCGGGGAAAGCCCTTGACACACCGGATCATCACAGTTACCGGCGCAGGCGTTCATTCGCCTAAAAATCTCCTGGTTCCCATCGGCGTGACCATGGGAGAGGCGATCGCTTACTGCGGCGGATTGAAGAAAGAGGCGGTCCGGCTGGTGGCCGGCGGGCCCATGATGGGATTCGCCTTTTCGGACATGGACGCGCCGGTGACCAAGGGGACCAACGGGATCATTGCCATGACGGATGACGATATCCGCAGGGAAAACGAGACCAACTGCGTGCGGTGCGGCCGGTGCGTGGATGTATGCCCCATGCGGCTGGTGCCCACCAAGCTGGCGCTGGCGGCAAAATACAAGAATCTGCCGGTGGCCCAGAGATACAACATGATGGCATGCTTTGAATGCGGATGCTGCACCTATGTCTGTCCGGCCCATATCCGGCTGGTGCAGCTGATCCGGTCGGGAAAGGCGCTCATTATCGCGAGCCAGAAAAAATAATCGGTGTATTGAATATGAATGAAACCAGTCTGGAAAATATAAAGGATATTCCTGCCGGAGAGGACAAGCCGCTGATTCACGTAGCCCCGTCTCCCCATATTGCCAGCACCAGCGCCACAACCACCCGGATGATGGCGGATGTGCTCATCGCGCTCTTCCCCATTATGTGCATGTCGGTGTATCTGTTTAAATGGCATGCGGTCAGGCAGATTGCAGTATGTCTGGGCTGCTGTATGGCCGCGGAGGCGCTCTTTGCCGCCATGAGGGGCAGACGCGCCACCCTGGCTGATTGTTCCGCCGCGGTCACCGGCATCATCCTCGGTTTATCCCTGCCTGCATCCGCTCCATGGTATATCGGCGCCATTGCCTCTTTTGTCGCCATCGGCATCGGCAAAGTGGTTTTCGGCGGCCTGGGAATGAATATTTTTAATCCCGCCATGGTGGGCCGGGCCTTTGTCATGATCTCGTTCGCCAACCTGATGGGCGCTTCCGCGTATGAGCAGCCAGGCCTTGGCATAGATGCCATGACCGGCGCGACGCCGCTCACTGCCTTGAAGCAGGCCGGGAGCATGGTCCCGTTAAACGACATGTTCTGGGGGCTCACCAACGGATCTGTCGGGGAAACCAGCGCGCTGCTGTGCCTTATCGGAGGGATTTACCTGTGCATCCGCAAAACCGCGTGCTGGGAAATCCCCGCCGGCATTATCATTTCGGTCCTGGTTCTTGCCGGGATCGCCGATCTGGCAGGTCCCTGTTCCGGATATCTTGTATTGCACCATTTTCTGGGCGGCGCACTGCTGTTCGGCGCGTTTTTCATTGCCACAGACCCGGTGACCAGCCCGGTGACGCCTAAAGGAAGATTTGTTTTCGGCGTCGGCATAGGGTTTTTGGTCATGATCATCCGGCTTTTCAGCGGGTATCCGGAGGGCGTGATGTTCGCCGTCTTGTTAATGAATGCTTTAGCGCCGCTCATCAACCGATGGACAATCCCAAAAACCCTGGGCGAGGATTAATATTGCAAATCAAAAGGGTATATTTTCTACATTATGAATATCGAAATGACAACAACATCCACAAGCAACCGTTTTCAGAATAATTATCTGGTTCAGGCATGGCTGGTATTATTGCTGGCTTCCCTTTTCGGGTTTATTCTTGCAGGGGTTCAGGCCACCCTCGGGCCGAAGATTGAAGCCAACAAAGTCAATGAAACCAGGGAAAAGGTCCCGGAGGTGATCCTGGGAAAGTCCAAGGCTCAGGAACTATCTGGCGGCGGTGGATCGCTGGCCATTGACAGTCGATTTATTTCGGTTGAAAAGCAGGGCAAAACAAAGATCTACAATGTTTTTGAAGCAAGGTATCCAGATGGCCGGGTTGCCGGCTGGGCAACCAAGGTTACAGGCCAGGGATATGCGGATAAGATTGAACTGCTGATGGGCTTGGATTCGAAAGCGGAAAATCTGACCGGGATATTTATCCTCGGCCAGAAAGAAACGCCCGGACTGGGCAACAAAATCGAAGAAGACGCATGGCGCGGTCAGTTTTCAGGAAAATCAACCAGCCAGCCGCTGCGGGTCATCAAGGGAGGCGCTTCGGATGCTTATACCATTGATGCTATTACCGGCGCGACCATTTCATCCAGGTCGGTGACTGATATTGTGAATACCTCGGTAAATGATCTTAAAAATAACCTGGTGATGGATGTAGAACAGAAAGGGAAGGAAAAATAACAATGGCCGACCAACCTACAGCACTTGAGCGGCTGATTCAAGGCATCCTGCCTGAAAATCCCGTATATAGACAATTGCTGGGCATGTGTCCCACCCTGGCGGTGACCAATGGGATTCAGTCTGCGCTGACCATGGCCGGCGCAGTGGCGTTTGTTCTGGTGTGCGCCAATGTGGTCACCAGTCTGATCCGGAATCTTTTAAAGCCCCATTTAAGAATTGTCGTATTCACACTGACCATCGCGACGTTTGTGACGGTGGCTGACCGGTTTCTGGCCGCATATATGTATCAGATGAGCAAAACCCTCGGCCCGTATATACCCCTGATCATCGTCAACTGCATTATCATCTGCCGGTGCGAAGTATGCGCTTCCAAGCAGAATGTATGGATTTCCGCATGCGATGCCGTTGGCCAGTCCATCGGTTTCGGACTGGCGCTGGCAAGCATTGCCTCAGTTCGTGAAATCCTGGGATCAGGCATGCTTTTAGGCTGGCGGGTGCTGCCTGCGGCGTGGCCGGACTGGGTGATCATGGTGCTGCCGCCGGGCGCTTTTTTAACCCTGGGCCTGCTGATAGGGGGCGTGAATTGGCTGCAAAGCAGGAACGTGAAAAATTAAAGATATGTTATTTCGGATGAATCTCCGGATAGTCCGTCCGGCGATGATCCGATCTGTCAGAACCATTCTTGCGTAAAGGCATTTAAACGTATGGGTTATTTTGTAGATATATTTCTGATCGCTCTGGGCGCCGCCATCATTAATAACTTTATTTTCTATTATTTTGTCGGCATCTGTTCGTTTATCGGCGTGTCGAGAAATATCGGAATGGCATTCGGCATGGGGTGTGCGGTGACATTTGTTATGGTGATCGCCGCTTTTTTAAGCTGGACATTCACCACCATGGTGCTGATTCCCGGCGCGCCCCTGACTTCATTTATCGGCGGTTTTTTCATGCAGCCTGAGGCGGCGGCAAAGATCGATTTGAATATCTTGAGCTATATCATCTATATTTTCGCCATCGCCGCTTCGGTTCAATTCGTTGAAATGTATATACGGAAATTTTTTCCGGTGTTGTATAGGGCTTTTGGCGTTTTCCTTCCTCTGATTACGACAAATTGCGCCATATTGTTCGCATGTCTGGCGATAATGACCAATGTGGCGGGCGTTGAAAACCCGGCCGATGCTTGGGATTTGGGGCGTTCATTGATTTTGGCGTTTTTCGGCGGGGTCGGCTTTACCATTGCCATAGTTATCATGGCGGGCATCCGGGAAGAACTTGATCTCTGCGATGTCCCCAAACCGCTGGAGGGAGCGGCCATTGTATTGATCGTTGCCGGCATTCTGGCCATGGCGTTTATGGGTTTTACCGGCGTTGACTCAGGGCTTCGAAAGGCCATGACGCCGGCTGTTGAACAGGCGCAATGCAATC
>JALOPH010000027.1 GCA_025453995.1 Desulfobacterales bacterium | reverse complement strand
TTTTTCTGGCAACATATTTAATTCACATATTTTGTTATCTTTTTTAGGTTCATTTGAATCATCAGATATACCGGAAATGAGTCGATTTGATATCTGACACGACTCGTTATTTTGGTCATTATCTGAATCTTGTGAAGTTGCTATATTGGGAGGATCGACATTGCTATCATCATCGAACTCATTGAACCCATTTGAAATAACTTCATTTTGGCTTTCATCAGAATTTTTATCATTCACTGCCAGCGTTGAAACCTGCATTGGACTTAGGCCACTAGTATTGCGTTCTTTAAATAATATAACATTAGGCAACGGCGATTTCATCCATCTTATAACGCCACTTAAAAACAACGGGAGATTTGTTTATTTCCTCAATCCCCTGATATATCCGTTCAACCAGTTCATTTTTTGAGTCGACTCGGATATAACGTAAAAAAGATCTGGCTACTTTACTAAAAAATGACTCAACAAGATTGAGCCAAGATCCATGCGTAGGGGTGAAAACAAAATGAAAGCGATTGGGCTTTGTTTTCAAAAACTCTTTAGTCTCTTTGGAAATATGGGCTGAATGGTTATCCAACACCATTCTTATTATCCAGTCGGCTGGATATTTTTCATCCAGTATTTTAAGAAACTCGATGAATTCACGACTGCGATGACGGTCGCGGACTAAAGCGTGCACTTCGCCGGTATGGAGGTCGATGCCGCCTAAAAGAGAAACAGTCCCTAACCGTTTATATTCATGGTCTCTTGAAATTGTGGGATGCATGTTCGGCACAGGCATCAACTGGACGGCAATATTTTTGAGAGCTTGAATTCCAGGTTTTTCATCATAAGATAATGTGGTGCTTTCTCTCTCGTCACCGGGGGTTTGATTAATCATTTCGACATCTTTATAAACGTGGAGGATATCAGTCATTTTTTCTTCAAATTTTGGGTCACGCCGCTGAAGGTAATACCGGATTTTGTGAGGCTTGATGTCGCCTTCGTTCAAAATATTATGCACCTTGCTTCTGCTGATCTTCTCCAAGCAATGGTGCCCATTTTTAGCAGCATTGTTACGAAGGTGTGTAACGAGCTGACTGAAAGTCCATGTTTCTGCAGCGTAACCTAAATCGCTGGGTTTTTGGCACGCTATAAAAAGAACCCATTGTTTTGCAGCATCATCAATGGCGCGAGAACGCCCTGAGCGTTGCAAGTCGTCTAAAGACTGTAATGCACCGAATGCTAAGGCTTTATCGATAGCCCGATAAACAAGAGGTCGAGTTGTGTTCAGTTGTCTTGTAATGGTGGTAATTCTCTCGCCTTTTGCATACATTAATAAAATTTGAGCACGCTGAACTCGGCTTGTCGATTCAGTTCGGCTGCGAGAAATTGTGTCAAGTTGCTTGAAGTCCTTGTCCGTAATTGATAGCTTTACTTTTGATGTTTTCATTTCACTGCCCTCCTTTTGGTTTTTGGGGCAGTGTAACACAAAATAAATAAAATGTAACGTTAATTTAAGAATTAAGTACTAGTTAGGCACAGGTCAAAGCACCTGCATACCGGCAAATTGTTCCAGCCACCGGGAAGGGACCGGCTTTAAGCCGATTTTAAAGACGCTCTGCAAATGACGCTCGATATTGCTGCGCACATCGGACATGTTCACTGCCGATTTTTTCAAAACCGCCAGGGAGGTCATGGAGACTTCTTTCAATCCGCACGGGTGAATCCAGTGAAACGGTGTCAGATCAAGATTCACATTCAAAGCCATCCCGTGAAACGTGATGCCGTGGCGGACGGCGATGCCGATGCTGCCGAGTTTTTCTCCATTCACCCAGACGCCGATATTGCGGGAATCCCGGGTGGCGGCGACGCCCTGATCCTGGGCGGCGCGGATCATAACCTCTTCCAGGGATGTGACAAACTCCCGGATTTCCAGGCCGCGCGCTTTCAGATCGATCAACAGATAGACCACCTGTTGACCGGGGCCGTGGAACGTCACATCCCCGCCCCGCTCAACGGGAATGACATCGATTCCCTGTGATTTTAAAAACGACTCATCTTTTATAATATTTCGGCGGTCGCAGCTCCGGCCCAGGGTAAAGACCGGGGGGTGCTCCAGCATTAAGACCGTATCGGCATCCAGCCTGCCTTCCCGGCGCGCCTCAATCAGGCCCAGTTGCAGCCGATGGGAAGCTTCATACGACACCACTCCCAAATACGCCATCATCCAGTCAGTCACGGCAAAGAACCCCGCCAAAAACCAGATTTTTCACATCGCCCAGGATTTTTTCAAGGCTTCGCGGCCCGTCCGGCTTATACCATTGATAAAACCAGTTCAGCATGCCCATAATCAGAAAAGTCAGAATCCTGGGATGAATGTCCTCCCGAAAAATTTTTTCCTGCTGCCCTTCCACAAGGATATCATACAGGCTGTCAAAGATTTCATCCCGTTTGGCGACAATGGTTTTAAAATAGGGTGAATGTTTTAAATTGTCCAGCTCAGTGAAAAATACTTTAATGTGCGGCTGATATTCCTGCATCAGCAGAATATGCTCTTTGAGCCAGCTGGCCAGTTTTTTTTGAGGATTATCAGCGGGTTTAACCGATTGCCGGAATCCTTTGATAAAGGCGTCCGTCATTCGTTCATGGGCGAGCTTCAACAGGTCTTCTTTCTTAATCACATGGTGGTAAAGTCCGCCCTTTGTCAGATTCAAGGCGTTGGCGATATCGGTCATCGACGTTCTCAGATACCCTTTTTTATTGAAAAGGGAGAGCGCCGCATCGAGGATCTCATCCATCTTGTCTTTTTTCATGTTGCCACCCTGAAAATCTTAATTTATCAATTTTTTGCATCATGGGCATGATTCAGATTTTTATAAATTAACCTACCCGGTAAAGTCAATGTTCAATCTGTGTCAATATCACCCATGAAGCGATTTGACAGCCTGAATGCTTTGGGGTATACGGAGTCATTCAATTTGATGATTATTCAAAAAACCTAAGTAAAGAAACTACTTCGACATTCGATATGCCTTGTCCAGCATTCTGCGGTTTCTTATTTTCGGTTCTATATATCGGAGAGACCATGACAAATCAGCTTTCTTCAAAACACGCCTATTACCGATGGGCCATCTTTGCCGTCCTTGCATCAGCCTATCTGCTGGTATACTTTCACCGCCTTTCCCTGTCGGTTGTCGCCAACAATCTGGTGAAGGAATTTCATACCTCGGCCAGCGTCATGGGGTTGCTTGGTTCCATTTATTTTTACTGTTATGCGGTGATGCAGCTGCCGGCCGGGTTGCTTTCAGACTCCATCGGGCCCCGTAAAACAGTGACTTTTTTTCTTCTGATCGCCGCTGGGGGGAGCATCATTTTCGGGATTTCGCCCAATATTGAAACCGCATTTGCCGGCCGGGTCATGGTAGGGTTCGGGGCGGCCATGGTGTTTATCCCCACCATGAAAATTCTTTCCCAGTGGTTTCTCCCTCGGGAATTTGCCATCATGGCCGGCATCTTAAACGCCATCGGCGGGGTCGGGGTTTTGGCCGCAACCTGGCTGCTGGGCATGATGACGGTCGCTTTCGGATGGCGGCTATCGTTTGAAATCATCGGCGGCTGCACGGTGGCCGTTGTGGTCTTGAGCTGGTTGATCGTGCGTGACCGTCCCCGGGACAAAGGCTGGCCGTCCATTTCTGAAATGGATTTCCAGGACCCTGGACCCGCCCGTCAAAAACAAGAACAGATCCCTTTAAAGGCTGGACTTCACCGGGTGATGACCGAGAAGCATTTCTGGCCCGTGGCCGTGTGGTTTTTCTTTGACTGCGGGATATTCTTCGGATTCGGGGCGCTCTGGAGCGGCCCCTACCTGATGCACGTCTACGGCATGACGCATCATGAGACCGGCGCCATCTTAAGCATGATCGCGTGGGGAATGATTCTGGGAAGCCCGGCCATCGGCGTTCTGTCGGACAGGCTCTTCAAAAGCCGGAAAAAACCCTTCATGCTGTGCGCCCTTGTTTTGTCATTGGAGTTGCTGATCCTCTACCTTTTTCCGGATGGTTTTTCAAAACCCGCCCTGTATCTTATATTTTTCTTATTTTCCGTGTGCTCATCGGCCATTGTCATTATGGCGTTTACCACCACGAAGGAGCTCTTCCCCGTCCAGATAGCAGGCACATCGGTGGGCGCGGTCAATCTGTTTCCCTTCTTGGGCGGCGCGGTCTTCATGCCCCTGTTAGGCCGGATATTGGATGCCTTTCCCAGGATTTCCGATGGCGGATATCCGCTGGAAGGGTATCAAACGATGTTCCTGGTTCTGCTGCTCTCATCCATCGCCTGCTTGATCTGCGCATTTCTGATGAAAGAGACCTTCCATCAGTAGAAAAAACAGCAGGAACCCGGAAAGAGCTCACTGCTGTTTTCAGCCAATCGCTATCAAATTGAGCATTACGGCAAGGTTATAGAAGCGCTTGCCTTGACATTCATGCCCGGATTATACGTGTACCCTGATGCGCTGACTTTGGTCACCGTGAATGTGGCAACACCCTTGTTTATTGTTTTCTTTGACACAAATGTTGCTTTTCCATAAGAATTGGTTTTCACCGAGGCCGTCCCGGTTAACGCGCCGCTCCAATTCCCCGTCACGGTGGCGCCGGATACCATTTTTCCCGACCCGTTTTTGATGGCAACCACCGCGCTCGCCGTTTTTGAGACTCCTACTTTCTTATATGACATAACGATATCGGATATATAAATCTCTTTTGCGGATGCGGAAGTCACCACGATGGACACGCTATCCTGATCCGTTGCGCCATTGTCATCGGTTACGGTCAATATGGCGGTATAGGTTCCGGCAACGGAATAAGTATGGGACACAAAGGGTCCGGCGGCGCTGGTTCCATCACCGAAATTCCAGCTATAGGAAACAATACTGCCATCCATATCATAGGAGCCTGACCCGTCAAACTGGACTGTCAGCGCCGCTCTCCCTGAAAGCGGTGAGGCCGCAGCCACCGCGGCTGGCTGGATATTGCCATTATCATAACAGTAGTCAGCATACGCATAAACCTGGGAAGCGTCCGCAACTTTGGGCACATCATAACAAAGGGTTTCGATGCTGCCGTTTAAGACATCAATTAATTTATACGATGACAGCGTGACCGGATCTCCGGAAACACCGTCATAGATGCCGACATAATAGCGATAGGCCGCTTCAGGACTGGCAGGCGCGATCTCAGAGAAATCCAGAAAAAAAGTGGCGTCGACAGCGGTGGTTGAACCGTTAAACGCATATGGACCGCTGTTATACAAAGGCGCGCCGCCGAATTTCGAATAATTGATCATTGCAGAGGTCCAAGTCGTTGAAGGGATTGTTCGAGAAAGATCGGAAAGCCCCAAAGTCATGCGAAGCTGGTTGCGCTTGAGATGATTTAACGTAAATTCGGCCACCATGGTGGGTTGATACGCAGATCGAGCCGTGACCCAGTGGGCCCGTGACGGATAAAAACCGGTCACGCGGCCTGCGCTCGGCCCCCCCGCAACGGCTGATGGATTTTTCAGGGCATCGTAGGCCATCCAGCAAAATCCTCCTTCGCCCCACCCGGCGCCCCAGGAGTTGGCGATTCTGAAAGCCCCCTTTTCACCCGGGTCCACCGCATCATTTCCATTAATATCCACCCAGATATCGTCATTGTATCCCACCAGTGTCATGCCATGGTATCCGCTGGTCCCGTTCACCCAGTAAGCGCAGGCTTTCCCTGCAAAGAGGTCATCCGCGGAGGTGGATGGATCATTGCCGATGGCTTTTGTCTGCCATGAGTAGATATAGGTGGGGATGTTGAGGATGTATCCGTTGACCAGCATTTGCTTGAGCTGGTTAATCCCTGCATCCGTGTGGGTGGCGTCCACATACCCGTACTGGTCAATCCGGCGGTTTATGGAATTCCGCCACACTGTTTTATCCATGCACCATTCCCTGTAGTTGGCCGGATCGCTGGCGGAGCCATTGTATGGGAATTCCGCAAAGGTGGCGCACCCGTTTTTCTGGCCGATTTCATAAGCCCAATAATACCAGCTGCCGTTGTTATAATCCCCGCCATTGACCATGTTGTACGTCCATTTGGGGCTGAAACAATTGGCTTCTCCGCCATTTTTGGCATCCAGATCATGGGATAGCGCATACATGTAAGTCATGGCATAATAGGTGCCGCTAAAAACACCGCAGGAACCGAATTCCCCTTGAGAACGGATGGGCGGGAAATATTTAAGGGTGCTGTTGTCCACAGAAGCCGGCATAACCGCTGTCATCTGGCCGGATTCAAGTTCCGGCGCCGGCGCAGCGCCCACAACGCCATCGACTTCTTTTCCGATGCCAACGTATGCGGCTTCACCCCCACTGAGCCTATTGAGCCCCTTTGCTCTTCTGGCCTGATTGACCCGGTCAACACCCAATTTGTTCAACTTGATTTTTTTCACCCGCATCTGGCGTGTATTCTGATGTTGCAATTCCCCTGGGGTGATTTCCGGCAATCCGGTCATCTGCGGGTCTTTGGGGCCCTTACCGTAAACGGTTCCGGCAATGCCGAACCAGAAAATCATGACAAAGACAAGAAAGCCAAGCCACATTTTCATCTTGAAAGCTGCCATATAGCCATTCTCCTCTTTCCCCCTCCAAGGATTGCAGTGTATGGGTTCACTATAAAG
Organism: Desulfobacterales bacterium; assembly: GCA_025453995.1. GTDB lineage: Bacteria > Desulfobacterota > Desulfobacteria > Desulfobacterales > Desulfosalsimonadaceae > JALOPH01. Next base: position 14,478 of record JALOPH010000027.1, on the reverse strand, counting down.
ATTGGTCTGCAGAAATGGGACCATATAAATAAAATGCAAAGGATGTGCCATATTGCTTCATTATAAGAATTATAATCATAATCAGCGCATTATAAGCCAACAGGATCAATGCGAGTTCTATTTCATGAGCCTGATATTACAATTTTTTGATGCCAGGATAACAAATTTTGTCAGATCATTGTTTATTGCGGGTACAATCCAAACAAAAAAAGAGCCCCGCTCAGACTCTTGAGCGAGGCTCTTGAAAATTAATTTAAAACGTGAAGCTTTTTAAATTTCCAGCCAGGAATCCGAATACAGGGTTCTTCCCAGAATGACATCTACCGTCTTCACATAATCTGCCATTTCCTTGGGCAGCGTATTGGCTGCCGGCGCTTCGCCGTCCATGGCTTTATGAACCATTTCAACGATGTCCGGCCGTTTGCCTTTGGCGATTTCCGTCAGCCTCTCATCTAAAGGATCTGAAATCACCGAATACATGCCGTTTCTCTCCAGCATGATCATGTAGGTCTGGTTTAAGATCGGCCGGAGGTGGGTCGGCGGCCCGTTGGAAATATTGGACAAACCGCAGGTGCTTTTTGCGCCCGGGGCGATGTCCTGGAGCATCGCCTGAAAAGCCAGCAGGCTCATCAATTGCGGCTGCTGGATATTCACCGGCGTGACAATCCCGTCCACCCAGATTCTTTCATTGGGGATCCCGGCTTCGTTGGCCGCATACAGCAATTCCACGCAGAGCGCCGCCCGCTCATTTTCATCACGGGGCAGACCTTCGGGTCCCCACATCAGGGCGATGAAATCCGCGTTATACTCCGCCGCAATGGGGATCATCTTCTGATACCGCTCCGGCCGGCACATGATGGAATTGATCAAGACCGGTTTTTCAGTCGGCTTGTACACTTTCAGCGCGGCCTCAATGGCATCTATATTCGAAGTATCCAGCGCCAGGGGGATGTCATTCACCACTTCCTGAACCGTCTGAACCACCCATGGCATCAGTTCCACGCCGTCTTTCTTGGCCGGCCCCAGGTTGATATCAATATAATCCATCCCTTTTGATTTCTGAAAGAGCGCTTCTTCCTGGATGGGTTTGGGATTTCTTTCCTTAAATGCCGTGCCGATTTTTTTTGACATGACATTTAGACTTTCACCAATACAAAACATGCCCTACCTCCGTTTGTTAAATCGTGATCGTACTCGTACTTGTACTCGATTTTTTAAGCTTCGATTACGAGAACGAGTACGAGTACCGTCCGCCGTCAGCGGACTAAGCACGATTAAGTTAATAATATTGATTTATTATCTCGCCTTCAAAAATGCCGGAATATGCGCTGCTTCTCTCGGGCCCACAACCACCGACCAACCGGAAAGCTCTTCTTCAAGTTCGCCCACAATAGCCGCTGCATACCCCGGAATGATCACCTCTTTCTTTTTCACCTTGTCTGCAATACCGCTCTTTTTGATAAACGCGCCCACGTCATCGCCGGAGAACTTGCCGGCGGCCCAGGCCGTCATGACCGACAAGCCTTCCGTATCCTTGATCAGCAGCCAGGCAGGAACCTTGCTCCCCTCGATTTCGCCGGACACGATAAAATAGGTCAATGCGAAATTGGTGGTGACCAGCACCGGTGAGTTTTCATCCGGATTGCCGATTTCATAGATGCCCTGTGTGACCGTCATGGGCCGCTGCGGGTCTGTATAGACGTTGAGGCGCTCCAGCAGCAGCGGGAACAATGACTCGGTGGTGAAATCCGACAACACGACAATGGCGCCGTACTTGGCGATAAACATGGCGGCGATGAGGGTCTCCATATCATTGTTAGACGCCATTTCACAGGGGAAGGTAATGGTCGGGAACCCCAGAGACCGGTTGCCGGCTTTGAGCGCCGCCCGGCGGATGGCGATCTGATCCTGGAACGCCTGCTTGATTTCCCTTGCGCCCGAATCAATAACCAGCTTCTTGAGCCCCATGCCCACCAGCTTGTCGGTGAGCGGAATCAATGCCTCAACAGAATCGGCCTTTACAGCCAGGGGCAGTTCGTTTTCCTTTGCCAGGGCGCCGTAGGCGTCCACGGTGGCGGCTGTGGCCGCATAAATCAGGGGCTTTTTGAATTTGCAGGCCTCAACGCCCGCCTTCATCACGTCGGCATTATCCGACATGAGAACAATATTGAATTCCGAAGTTTCCGCAACGGTTTTGGCGGTTTTGACAAACGCGTCCTTGTTGCCGTTGGTATCCGCCACAACCACCAGCTCCGGCCGGAGGTTCAGCCCGACCCGCTCAAACTGGAACGCATTCCATTTTTTCAGCTTAGCCTTCAAATCCTTGTCCTTGATATCAGACGCGACTTTCACGGCAATGACAGTCGGATTGTAAAAGGTTTTTTCATGTCTGTACATGACGGTTTCACCGCCCACGGTCACCTTGCGAACCCCTTTTCCGATTTCCACCGGAAGGATCGGAGGCGCCGAGGCTTCCGCCAGTTTTTCCCTCGCCTCTGCAGATACATAGGGGCAACTGTCCAGTTCCGCCTTACCTGAAGCGAGGTTCATGGCAAATGCGAGACAGGTGGGCACGCCACATTCCTTGCAGTTGGTCTGCGGAAGGAGCTTGAATATCTGTATACCGGTTAATGCCATTTTCTTCTCCTTATATTAAAATTTACGAATCAACAAATTGCCAATCATCCATGCGTTTGATTCGGAGCGGCTTATAGGCCGCTCCGGGAACCATTTATCATCCGCCGACAATCGGATCCATGGACAGGGCCGGATGTCCCTTTTCCTGAAGGAACGGGAGGATTTCTTCTTCGGTGATACCCACAGTCTCATCGGCGATCATATCATAAAAGTTCGGGTACCCGAGATCCGTTCCCCGTTTGATGATCCGCTCCTTGAGCTCTTCCTTGAGCATCTTGGGAAGCCATACCACCCGCAGGATTCCGCCTTCTTCCTTGTCTTTAGGTCCATCGCCCCGGAGAAACTTCTTCTGGGTGAGGTTGAACTTGGAATGCCCGACAAAACCCGGAGAAGAGGCGCCGCCGCCCATGACGCCGGCCAGGGTGGTGAACTTCATGCCGCAGGGGGTGTCGCCGGTGTAATCCCGGCCCACAGACATGACGCCGTTGCAAGCCGGCAGCATGGCCGCAATGCATTCGCAGCACCCGCAGGTGGTCATGGGGTCATACACCATGGAATAAAAGTTGTAATGGGTCACCGCGCCTCTGGACGCCTTGAAAACAAAGTCATTGACGCCCTTAAACTGGCCGAGCCTCGCGTTGACGACCTCGCCTTTTTGAATCGGCTGGTTGGGCCCGGTGGGGTTGATTTCAAATGAAGCCTTGCAGTCCATCCAGTTATATGCGCCGCAAAGTCCTGTCCGTTCCGGGCTGACGCTGCATACATGGTTGGGCGCAAAGGACTGGCAAAGGGTGCATGAATAAAAGGTTTCCACATCTTCATCCCGCATCTTTTCCACGCGCTCGTCGCGCATTTTGTATTCAGCCCGGGCGCGCTTGGTCAGCTTGTCCACATCTTCCTTATTGGTATAAAGGGTAACCTGGACCTTATCGAGCACCTTGCCGAAATCCTGGTGCATCTTGGCATGGAGGACCACGCCGATGTGCTTTAAGGAAAATCCTTTGTCAACCGCGCCTTTGCTGATGCGCACCCAGGAGATGTCGCGCTGTCCGATGTGCATGATGCCCTGAATGTAGTTGATCAGGTGGTGAATCTGGCGTTCCAGGATCGGTTCGAAATCCGCCTGGAACTCCCGGCCGGCGATCTGGACGTAAATGCCAAGAGGCAGGCTCTCGCCTTCCTTCATATCCTTGATATCCTTGCCGACGACTTCAACCCTGCCGTCTTCGATTTCCTTCATGTCCGCCATCTTGACCAGCTCGGTGCACTGGGTCTTGCCGCCGCCCATCTGGCAGAACAGATCCTGGCCCCGGACGCGCTCGCCTTCATAGGCGGGCCCGAACGCCAATGGGATGTCGATATTGGAAACCGTGACTTTCAAGCCGCGGACTTCCACGGATTTCTGAACGATTTCACTGTGGGGGACATTGGCCACCACGTGCTCGTAGGTGCAGATACCCGTGGGCAGAATTTCGGGAATATCCGTGTCGGCCAGGGTCGGAAAACCCCAGTTGACGCAGCCGGCGGCCGCAACACCCCATTCCGTTCCGATGTCGCCCAGGGCGTTGACGAACGCAAAAACGCGCTCCTTGTTGTACATAAGGATTTTTTTGTAATCCCCCGGCTGAACCCCGCCGAACGCCATGGCGGCTCGGTTGGCAAAGCCCAGGGCGAAAATGGCCGATGAGATATCCGGGCCAAAGGGCACGATACGGGTGTTCCACCCGATCTGGACACCGGCTTCAATAAGCTGCTCAATGACCGATGTGCCGTTATGACGCGCGGCGCAGAAGATATAGAGGTTTCGTTTCTGGTAATCTTCTACGATCATTTTGGCAATTTCCGGGTTTGGCGCTGCGCCCACGATGGCCGCAAACCCCGGCGCTGAACCGTCGACAAATTCCACCCCGCGTTTCCGCAGGATGATGTCGTCGGCCGGGCCCACCCAGATTTTGCCGTTTTCAATATCCGGGTCTTCCTGGGGAATATAAAAATCCGGCTGCCGGACGACCCGGAGGCCCTCTGCAAGTTCAAAGGCGATCAAGGCCGCCATGCCCGCATCCAATAAGGGCCCCAGATAGGGAAGATGATGCTTTCCTTTGACGTGGGGCGGCAGGAGCTTGCGCGCAAAATCCAGAGGTTTTTTCATATCTTCAAGGGTTTCCACCTTCATGCCCAGAAGGGAATAAATGACCGGCAGGTAATACCCGGTGTTGGGGAACTGCACCTTGGTGTCCGCGTTGAACGTTTCAAGGGCTCTACGGTATTCACCTTCAACCGTTGATACGACTTTGTAGCCGCCCTGAATGGCAGCAAATGCAACTAATTTAGACATTCCTTCCTCCTTCGTTGAGGATTTATATTAGATTAAATGAATTATGCTTCCAGTTTCTGGCGGTCGGCCATATCCATGAGCACGCGCTCTCTGGCTTTGTCGATGCCCAGGGCTTTGCGCTTTTTATCAATATGCGCGATAATGGCATGGGCATGCTGGATCGGGTCTGTGTACATATCCCACATGCCGCCGTAAATCTTCTCCATCTCCTTGAAGAGATAATTCTGAAATACGGGCGCACCGGTGGTCTGCAACACGCCGCCGAATACGGTATATACGCCTGAACTGACAAAATAATGGCCGATGGAGATGGCTTTTTCGCTCATCCATTCCGGTGCGCTGCCGGCTGCCGGAAGATCGCATATATCATTGCCGAGTCCGCCCGCGTTGACCATTTCCGTCAAAGCCAGAAGGATGCGGCTGTTGTCCACGCAGGAGCCCAGGTGCAATACCGGCGGGATGCCGACGGTTTCGCACACTTCAGCGAGGCCCGGGCCGCAGTAAACCGCAGCGGTTTCCGGAGTCAGCAGACCGTGGGTTGCGCAGGCGATGGCGTTGCACCCTGTGGTCAGGACGATGACGTCGTTTTTAATCAGCTCCTTGATCAGGGTGATGCATTCATTGTTGTGCTGGGACCGGGCATTGTTGCACCCGACCACGCCGGCGCCGCCCCGGATGCGGCCGTTGATGATATTGTCGTTCAAGGTGTAATAGGAACCGCGGAAGGTTCCGCCCAGATGATAGAGAATGGACTCAACGCCGAAACCGGCGATCTGGGTGGCTTTCTGCATGGGAATCATGACTTCCGCACTGCGGTTCTGGAAATTGTCAATGGCGATCCGCAGAATCCGCTTGGCGTCTTCCATGGCATGGTGCTCGTTGAATTCAATGTGAATGACGTTTTCCTGCTCCATTCTGGCAATGGGGTGGGTGGTGATCAGCTTGGTATGGAAGCACTTGGCCACATTGGCCAGGTTCTGGAAAACGCACTGAATATCGACAACCATGGCATCGCAGGCGCCGGTGACAATGACCAGTTCCTGCTGGAGGAAATTGCCCGCCGGCGGCACGCCGTGGCGCTGGAGGATTTCGTTGGCCGTGCAGCAGATGCCGCCCAGCTGAATCCCTTTGGCGCCTTTGGATTTGGCGTAGTCGATCATCTCCTGGCTCTGGGCTGCGGCCACGATCATCTCCGAAAGAACCGGCTCATGCCCGTGAACGATCACGTTGACATGATCCTGCTTCATGATGCCGATATTGGCCTCGCTCTGGAGGGGAGAAGGTGTGCCGAACAGGATGTCCTGCATGTCCGTGGCCAGCATGGATCCGCCCCAGCCGTCCGCCAAAGCGGCGCGGGTGCACTGTTTGACGATGTTTTTGTAATCCTGGTCCACGCCCATATGGGTGCGGTGCATGATCTCAACGATTTCACGATCGATATTGCGGGGCAGCACGCCATTTTTCACCCATTTTTCATACAGGGGTTTGGGCGCGCGTTTCAGGTATTCCAGTGTGCCTTCGGGTTTGCCCCATTCTTCCATGGCTTTTTCACCATACTCCAGGGCGATTTCATCAATGTCCCGGTCCACCATCTTGCCGTCAACTTCAACGGTTGTGGCCACGCCCAGAGCCGGTGCTACGGCCCGGAGTTTTGTCTCATCCTTGATTTTGTAGTCGTTGGTTTCCTTGCGCGCAGCCGATATAAATACTTCGGCCACAGAGCGCCCGTGATCGGAATGAGCGGCTGCACCGGCAGCCACCATGCGCGCGAAATTCCGGGCGGCAACAGTATTGGGGGTGGCGCCGCACAGACCTTTGCGGTCGTCTTTGCCTTCTTCAACGCCTTTACTTAACGGCAGACGGCAGGGGCCCATGGCGCAGTTCTTGCAGCAGGTTCCCTGGATGCCGATGTTGCAGGGCTTCATGGCTTCGGCGCGGTCAAACACCGTTTCCACGCCCAGAGCCTGGGCCCGGGCGATCATCTGCTGGGTCGCCGGGTCAATGGATGCCTTAACCGGATCAGCCAGTTTCTTGGCTTTTTCCGTTGATTTTTCTTTTTCTTCAGCCATTCGAGGTTCCTCCTCTAATTATTTTTTATTCTTTTATTGTTGATTAATATAACGGAATTCTTCTGTGAATCCTATCAAGCTGGTAAAGTATTTTATCCAGTTCGCTCTTCTGCCGGGCCGCCGGTGTCATGGCAACCGCGCCTGCATGTTTGGCTGCTTCGCGTTTGGCATGCAATTCCTCACGTTCCCTGGCGCGCTGTTCTCTCAATGCCTGTTCCTCAGATTCCCGTTTGGCGCGGTCTTCTGCTTCTGCTTTGGCCTTTGCGTCCGCTTCAGCTTTCGCTTTGGCTGCTTCATCGGCCTTGGCTTTGGCTTCGGCATCCGCCTTGGCCTTTGCGTCGGCTTCGGCTTTGGCCTTTGCGTCCGTCTCGGCTTTGGCTTTGGCATCCGCTTCGGCCTTGGCTTTGGCTGCAGCATCAACTTGGGCCTGGGCAGCCGCGTCAACTTTCGGCGCTTCTTTTACTTGCGCTTTCGGCGCCTCGGCCTTGGGAGCTGCCGGCGCGGCTTTCTTTTCCGCGGGTTTTGCGGCCGGTTTTTCTTCCGCCTTCTTTTCAGGCGCCTTTTTCTTTTCCTCTTCAATGGTCAGGTTCGGCTCAGGCGCAATCTTGGCAAAATCAATATCCACATCGGCCAGCTCTTTCTTGATCCCCTTGACATCCTGGGCGCTGCCGCCGTCTGAAATCAGGTCAATGAACGAGCGGACCATGCGAACCGCTTCCGGATGCCGCATGATCAGGACGCTTGATCCTGCAAGCAGATAACTGACGGCGCCGACAGCTTCCATTAAAATTCCCCGGCGTTCCGGGTCGCCCAGCAGCGGCGCATCCGCGGCCGTCTGGTTGGCTTCTTTGCAGCGCCAGATTTCATTGGCCAGATTGTTGATGATGGGAAGCTGGAGCTTGTCGTCGCCCTGGGCCATGGCCGCCATTTGAAGCCGTTCCATGACTGAATAGGTATATTCCAGTCCATATCCCAGGCCGCCCGTGGTGGGGTCGATCATCATCCGATCCATGGGCATGCCTAAATTCTCCAGCAGAATATTGATCTGTTTGGCAAGGTTGACGTCAATGGGAGATGAGGAAATGATGGTGTGGCCATATCCCATGGCGGACGCGCCCACACCTTTGTGGTTTTTCTCTTCCACAGGTCCGATGGTCAGGTTCTCGCCCTGGCAGGCTTCGGAGATTTTCTTGAAAACCTCCTCGTCCTTTGGAGCGTTGGCGCATCCCCAGACGATAAGCGGAACGTTGATCGCCTTTAATACTTTTTTGACGGTCTTGACAATGTCATCGGCGCCGGCGTTTTTGTCATTGGGGTCGGCGCTTTTGAGCTGAAGCACAATCATGTCCGCCCCGAACTTGTCCACGCATTTCTTCGCCCAGGCAGCCGGGTCTGCCAGAACATCTTTAAAATGGCTTTTGGCGACTTCCGGCCATCCCGTCGGTTCCATGTCCCATACTTCCATGGCAATCTTGGGTTTGTTGGTCATGCTGCCTTCAAACAGATAGAACGGGTAGCAACTCGCTCCGCCAACACTCACGGCCTTTTTGCCTTTGCCGATGCTAATCGGTTTAATGCTGCCTGCTAATTTTTCTTTTACGATTTGAAAGCCCAAAGTTACCTCCTTCTTATCTTCAGATAAGCATTAAGATGTTATCAACCTGATGAACGAATCCATCCCTATCCGTCCAAAACCTTTACCGAAAAATCCAGCCGGAACCGTAATTTCATCTCCCTGACGGGAAAGAATCCCCAATTCCGGATATCGTCTTGAAATAATTGAAAATAAATAAAATTAATGATTTATAAAAGCTCAAAAAGACTATCATTTAATATAATAAAGAAATGTTTGTCAACAACGATGGACTGTTTTTTAATTTTTTTTGGAATTCCTGTTAATTCTTTTTCTGCCTCGCCTCCAGCCGGGCTTTCAAATTCGGGAACAGATTGATATCCGTATGCGGCAGAAACAGAGCGGCGATGTAGTTGTCCATATAAGACCCGGTTTCCGACAGCTCAAAATTGGTCATCCGGCTCAGCGTGTCCCCCACGTCGATGCGGATGCGATTGGTCAAAGAACTCATCCGGGCGCCCAGAAGCGACCCGTTGCCGATAAACGTCACTTTTTCAGGGTCGATTTCAGGGAGCAGCCCGATGGTGATGCATTTCTCCAGGTCGATGTAGCTGCCGAACCCGCCGGCCATGATGATCCGGTCAAGGCTCTGAATATTCAACCCCACTTCCTTGAGCAATGTCATGCACCCGCTGTAGATGGCGCCTTTGGCCCGCATCAGGTTGTCGATGTCGATTTCGGTCAGCACCACATCCCGGTCTATTCCGCTGACCTCCTTATACGCCAGCACATATTCGCACACATCTTCGGATTCTCTGATCCGGGGGGTATTGAGTTCCCGGTTGAACTTGCCCCGGTTGTCGATGATCCCCATTTCGAACATGGTGGCCACCATGGTGATCAAACCCGATCCGCAGATTCCCTTGGGACGGACATTGCCGATGGTGATGTTCATGGGCTCCAACGTATTGGGATCAATTGAAAAATCCTCAATCGCCCCCTTGGCCGCCCGCATCCCGAGCTTGATGCCGCCGCCTTCAAAGGCCGGTCCGGCCGAGCATGCCGCGCACACCAGCCAGTCCTTGTTGCCGATGACGATTTCCGCGTTGGTCCCGATATCCATATACAATGTCAGCCGTTCGTCATGGGCCATGCCCGATCCCATGACCCCGGCGACGATATCGCCGCCCACGTAGCTGGATACCTGGGGATAGACCAGGGCGGTCACATGATCCGGAAGCTTCAGCCCCAGGTCGGATGCCTTGACCGGCGGGTACAGGGTGGCGGCCGGCACATAGGGCGCCCGGCGGATATACCGGGGATTGACCTTTAAAAAAAGCTGGGTCATGGTGGTGTTTCCGGCCAGGGTCACCGTGGATACCTCATCCGGATCAATCTTGGATTCATCAATAATTTTCACGATGATCGAATTGATGGTTTCAAGGACCTTTTCATTGAGCTTTTCAAGCCCCCCCAGTTTTTCGGCGTATACGATCCGGCTGATGACATCTTCGCCGTAGCTGAGTTGGGAATTAAAATCACCCTGCTGGGCCAGCACTTTCCCGTCAATCAGATCAATGACCTGTCCCCAGATGGTGGTGGTGCCGATGTCTATGGCAACGGCGTAGTTCCGCGCCGTGGTGTCGCCCGGCTCGATGTTGATGATCCGGTTTTTACCCTCTGCCCGAACCGGCCGGGCGATATTGACGGTCACCTTGAACTCTGCCTCCCGGAGCGTGTCCGGGATTTTTCGGATGATCGACATGTCAAATTCAAGACGGCGTTCGTGGTGCTCGTTTCTTAAAGATCGGACAATTCGGGCCAAATCAGCGACATTATCCTGGTGCGCGGGCGGGGGGAGTTGGAGATATTTCTTTTCCACCGGTGGAATAAACAGCCCCTTTTCCTTCAGATCATCTAAGTTCCGCTCTTTGATCCGGGCGGTTTTACGGGGGGTTGTCATGAGCTTGAGCGCCGTGGTGTCAATGGTCGATTCCACGGGTATCCTCACCACAAGGTTTTCTTTGACCCTGGACAAGCAGGCCAGCCGGTATCCTTTCTCAATATCCTCGCCGCTGAGCTTTTCCGTGATGCCGCCGTCAACGCCGCCTTCTTCGATCATCACCCGGCACTTGCCGCAGACCCCTTCCCCGCCGCAGGACGCGTTCACATGCACGCCCGCGTCCATGGCGGCGCGGATAACAGTTTCACCGTCATCCACGGAGATTTCTTTGCCATGAGGTTGAAACGATATTTTGTGTTTTGACATGAATCGAACCATCGTTTGAGTTAAAATTAATTCCTGACCAATGCCTATTGCATATTTTTCCCCATTGTCTGTTTTTTGTATCCTGCCGGAATGTCAAAAATATTTCCCGGCGCCGTCATTTTCTTGAACTCAAGAAGCTCGGTCGTTGATTTGTGCGGCTGATTCATCATTGTAAAATTCGACACCGTCATGACCTGAACGCCCTTTATCTTTTCCATCTCCTTTCGCATGGATTCAATGGAGGACTGCGCCCCCGGCATGGATGCCAGCATACGGTTGGTCATCTGCTCGTAGATTTCTTTATCTACCTTCAAATCCTCCGTCGCCCACACTTCATTGGTGATGGCGCCCATGGCGGTGTTCATTTTGAGGATATATTTCCTGCATTTCCAATTATTGATGGTTTTCTGTTCACCGGTCTCGGTAACCGACGCATCCATTTTCATCATATTCTGCATCATCTGTTTCATGGCTGCTTTGTCTTCGGGGCTTTTTCCTTCAGACATGTTTCCCATCATTTCATCCATATTCAAGGGCTGCTCCATATAGGTTTTTGTTTTGTGGTCAAGCATAATCACCTTCTGGGAATTTGCCAACATGATGGTGGAATGCTCCGGGTCATCGCTGCGGAAACCTTTTTCGCTGATCCATATTTCGGCAACAATGTCTTTTGCCGGCTGGGTCACGCCCATCATCTGAGTGGCATCCGTGTGATGCTTCTGCTTCATGTAGATATCCGCAAACGATACGCTCTGGAAAAACGCCAGCGTCAACACCCAAACAATCAAAACTGTCATGAAACGCTTCATATTAAATCTCCTTAAATTTTATCAAACAGGTTATTGAATTCATATTGGGAACTTATTGATTTCTTGATTTATGTGTCAAGAATAAAAGCTTAAACTGGTTTTTATTTTGACAAATTTGATGATTTTAAAGATGATAGGAGATAAGTATAATTTGCAGAAAAACCGCTCCACCGCAAAACTGAATGATTCAACTTTTTTTCCAACAGATGATATGCCCGCAAAAGGGGGAGAGTCCATGAAAACAATCGTCAATATCACGCTTGCATCCGGCAAAGAAGATTATGATTTTACCACCCGTTTCATGGGCCAGGACTTTCGCATCCAGCGATTCGGCACGGACGGAGATGTGGATAAAGCCGCCGACCTGCTTCAGGAATGGGATACGCGTGCGGATGCCATCGGGATGGGGTATATTCAATTCCCATTTACCATCGGGCCCAAAAAACTGGTGGAAAAACAGACAAAAAAACTCTATGAGCTCGGAAGGACGTTAAAAACGCCTTTTACCACCGGCGATTCCATCCGCATGGTCAGCCATGAATGGTGCATACGGCATCTCCAGTATAAATTCGGAAACAATTACTTTAACAACAGCCGCGTTCTGATTCTCTCAGGAATGATCAATTCCACCATTGCCAAAGCCATAACCGAGTATACGAGCAACGTGAAATTCTGCGACCCCATACTGGAGCACGGCATACCGAAATTTTTAAATTCCTTCAACGACCTCGAGCTTTATGCAAAAGGGATCCACGGCGTGCTCCAATGGGTGCCGAGCAAGCAGTTTTCAAATTACGCCATGCCGCTGCGTACCTTCAACGAACATATCATCCGGCAGGCGATCCAGCAGGCCAGTATTGTGGTTATCCCTTTTTATGAATTTTATAAATATGCAGGGCAGCTCGGCTTAAAAGAACTATCCGGAAAAATTGTGATCACATCCACCGCCTACGAAGACCGGGTCAAATTCCTCGCCAACCGAGGCGTGGATGTCATCATTGACACGACCCCCAAAATTCTTCAGCGCGTGGTCGGGGTGAGCGTACTGGAAGCACTGATCTTGGCCGCGCTGGAAAAAACACCCGACACTCTCACCAGCGACGACATCCTTGAAGTCATATCCGGTTTGAGAATGGACCCCAGGGTGGTTTACCCATCCGGCCGGCAAAAGCGCATCAACCGGTTCGCCTTTGTGGTTCATCCCCTGTCCCAGGAATATTTAAAAAAAATCGGCCCTGTCAAACTGATCTCCCGGATTGCGCCCAAATCCACCATGGACACGGTTGAAAGGCTCATGGCCTATTCTCCGCCGTTTGTCTATTCAAAGGTCACGGGCGTCAAATCCCCTACCGGCGTGGAGGCGGAAGGATGGCTGATTGCCATAGGGACAACCCCCAAACAGATGCTCGCGCACAGCCCTGAATTCACCAACGACCGGTTGTTAAAGGCCGCCAAAATCGCAAAAGGCCTCGGGGCACAGATCATGGGGCTCGGCGCGCTGACCAAGGCCATGGGCGACGCGGGAATGACCGTCGCCAGGATGTCAGAGATACCGATTACCACAGGCAACAGTTACAGCGCCTCGGCAGCGCTCTGGGCCGCCGCCGAAGCCGTGCGCCGCATCGGCGTCCTTGAAACGACCAAATCAAAAAAATTAAACGGCAAAACCATGGTCATCGGCGCCACCGGACCGGTGGGGTCCGTGTGCAGCAAGCTTCTGGCCACCGCTTTTGAAGAAGTATACATGGTGGATATCCATGACGCCAAGCTCCTGGCCCTTCGGGAATCAATTTTAAATGAAATCAAAAACACCAAAGTGCATATCACCACCCGATCCGATAAATTCATCGAAGAGATGGATGTGATTGTGACCGCCACCACGCTGCCGGGACATAAAATTTTAGACCTTGCCAAAGTCAAGCCCGGATGCGTGATCACGGACGTCAACCGGCCCCTTAATTTTACCATCAAAGACGCAAAATCACGGCCGGACGTTCTGATCATCGCTTCAGGTGAAATCACGCTGCCGGGCCAGGTGGAGATGAAGGATATCGGACTGCCGCCGGGCGTTGCCTACGCCAGCCTTGCCGAAGCCATTGTGCTGGCCCTGGAAGGCCGTTATGAAACCTTCAGCGTGGGCCGGGAAATTCAGTGGGAAAAAGTCAGCGAAATATACAAGCTCGGCTTGAAGCACGGCATGAAGCTCGCCGCCATCTCGGGCTTGGAAGGCGTTCTCAAGGACGAGGACTTTGACCGGGTACGGGCCCATACCGTAAAATACAAGGATTCCCTCAAAAAACCCAGCGCCAAAAAATAGTCTTTGCCCCTTAAACCAAAGCGGGCTAACATGTCGGCCCCCTTTGGTTATTTCCAGTCCGCAAGGCCGTATTTTTTCAGGATCTTCTGCAAGTCGCCGGATGATCGCAGATCACTCATGGCTTTAGATAAGATTTCCGCGTATTCCTTTGATTTGGGATCTTGCGGGGAAAAGGCAATGTACACATTTTCGATGTTTACAATACCCGCTTCAGCAAGCCGTTCGCCGGAATGATGATGCTGCATATAATGATTCATGACGAGCTTGTTTTCTATCAACGCCGTTGTTCTGCCCAGAAGCAGCATGTTTAAATTCCTTTCAAACGCATCGGCGCCATGCATCATTACAAACTGCTCCTGATGGTTTTGAATATAGTCATCCAGCAGATCCCCGTAGGAATAATCTTTAATGACTCCTATATATTGCCCCTTAAGTGAGCCGATATTTTCAAAACGCCATGAAGATCTTT
>JALOPH010000026.1 GCA_025453995.1 Desulfobacterales bacterium | reverse complement strand
CTGATTTTAAATACTTTGGTCGCCGGAAGGTTGAGAATTTCCTTTACGCCTGTTTTTTTTGAGATTTCTGAAAGGGATTGATCAATCTCTTCCATGGACGACGCGATAAATGTAAACCAGACATTATAGGAATTTTCACGGACATAGTTATGGGTGACGCCCGGGTAACTGTTGACCACATTGGCAAATAATTCTATCCGGTCGTCGGGCACCTTTCCGGCGCACAGCGTGCTGACAAACCCGAGCTTGCCCGGCACAAAATTTCCGCCGATTCTCCGGATAATGCCCTGATTTTTAAGAAGTCGCACCCGGTCTATCACCTCGATTTCAGGCAGCCCGAGTTCCCGGCCAATGACTTCATACGGACGGGACGCAATCGGAAAATCAGATTGAATCCTGTTGAGTATGGCTTTGTCGATGTCGCCTATTTTCATTTATGATTCCATAAAATGAACATGAACACTTCTCGTTCGCGGCCCGTCGAATTCACAGAAGAATATTCCCTGCCATGTGCCCAGGACAAGGCGGCCGCCTTCTACGGCAATCAATTCGGATGCACCCATCAAAGAGGCCTTTATATGTGCCGGAGAATTGCCCTCCATGTGGCGGTAGTCGGCTTTCCAGGGTATGATGGTGTTTAAAACACCCAGGATGTCGGATTTTACTGTTGGATCTGCATTTTCATTGATGGTAATGGCAGCCGTAGTATGCGGGACAAAAAGCATGCAAATGCCGTTTTGAATGCCCTGTTTCTCAACCAGTCTCTGAATGTCTGACGTAATCTCAATAAATTCGGTTTGGTGACGGGAAGTTACGGCGATTTTCATCATAATTTTTTGCTTTGCGAAATAAAAAAGCCCTGCGGATGCAGGGCTTTTTTATTGTATATAATTTTTATGTAATAAAAATTAAACGCACCCGGTCGGTTTCGGCAGGCCGGCCATCTTGCATGCTCCCTTGCCGGGGCCGGAGGGGAAAAGTTCATAAATGTGTTTCAGTTTGAAACCGGTCAGTTTGGAAAGAATCCGGACCATGGGGGCGATTCCGTTTTTCTTGTAGTAATCCTGTAAAACGTTGATCACGTCCCAGTGCTCTTTGGTCAGTTCATCAATGCCTTCCTGGGTTTTTACATATTTAACCCATGAGTTGTTCCAGCTTGTAAAGTTGTCGATGAATCCATCTTCATCTACGGTAAATGAATTTCCTTCAAATTCGACTGTTGCCATTGAAAATCCTCCTTTAAAGTTTGAATATATTTTTTGGCTTATCGTTTGCCTGTCGTTTCATTTATTTAAATAAAGAAATTGCGTATAAAAAAATCCTGAGGTTGTCAATATGAAAATTGATTTAATACTCTTTCGGCATGGTGTTCAGCTGGGACAGGGTAAATACCGGGCCGTCCTTGCAGACTAAATCCTTGCCGATATTGCAGCGGCCGCAGATGCCGATGCCGCACTTCATCCGGTTCTCCAGGGACATGATGATGTTGTCGTGGCTGTATCCCAGGTTGTCCAATACCGGCTGGGTGAATTTGATCATGATGGGCGGGCCGCAGACAATGGCATAGGTGTCCGCATTCCCCGGGGGCGCGTATTTTTCCGTAATTGTCGGCACAAAGCCTTTATGGAATTTCCAGTTGGGATCATCCGTGCCGTCCACCGTGATGTTCATGTGAATGTCGCTCCGCTGGGCCCAGGCTTGAAGTTCATCCTTATAAAGGAGCATCCCCGGCGACCGCGCACCGTAGATCACATGGATATCTTTGAATTTGGGACGATTGGCCGGGTCCAGCATGGTGATGATGGACGACCTCAGAGTGGTGAAGGCAAACCCGCCGCCGATGATCACCACGTTTTTCCCTTCGAGGGTTTCCCAGGGAAACGCGTTGCCCAATGGCCCCCGGATGCCCATGATCTCGCCTTGTTTCATGGAATGAAGATAGGATGTTACTTTGCCGGTTCGGAATACGGTAAATTTCACAAATCCTTTTTCAGTGGGCGAAGAGGCAATCCCGATGGGGATTTCCCCCATGCCGGTGACGGAAAGCTCGGCAAACTGACCGGATTTATAGGCAAATCTCTTTTCATCATCCGGGTTGATAAATACAAATTTAAATGTTTTTAAACTTTTATCCTCGGTTTCGACGGTAATCTGATCAATGCGAACCGGATAGGGTAAATATGGATTTTGCACGATTAAACCCCCTTTGCTATGACGATGCAACTTCACAACTGCAGGATTGCGGATCAAAAGAATTCATTTTGTTGCATATTTTCCGTATATCGATATTGACGGGACACGACCGGATGCACCGGCCGCAGCCGACGCATTGAATCCCGTCATTGTATTTGTCCACATAATATTTGAGCTTGTGCATGAACCGCTGACGCACCCGTTCATATTTATGCTCCCTGGGATTATGGCCGGAAGCATGAATGGTAAATAAGGGGGACATGCACGTATCCCAGTTCCTCATTCGGACGCCTGATTTGCCGTGGGTTTCATCCTGGATGTCAAAACACCAGCAGGTGGGACAGACAAAGGTGCAGGTGCCGCAGTTGATGCAGGAAAAGGTTTCCGCTTCCCAGAACGGCGCTTCATAGATTTCCATGATCTTTTTCTGTTTTAATTTGTCCGTTTCAACAAAGGCTGAAATTTCAGATTCGGCCTTTGTCTTTAAAGCATCCATATTCCCGGCGGCATCTTTGGCGGCGGCGCTTTTCCAGCCGGCAGCCTGAATCAGCGATTCTCCTTTTTGGGTGATCGCCTTGGCATAGAGCGTGTCGTTTTGTTGAATCAGGAGCACGTCAAGGCCCTCTTCACCAAATGGCCCTGTGCCGGCGCTGGTGCAGAAGCAGGTGCTGCAGGGATGGTCGCATGCAAGTCCCACGAGGGTTGTGGCTTCATAGGCATTGATCCAATAGACATCCTGATATTCCCTCGAATCAAAATTCCGCTGGACCAGTTTGAAAGCCAGGGCGTCGCACGGACGGATGCCGATGGCCGCCTGGGGCTTTTCATCCCTTTTGACTTCTTTAAGAATCCGGCAGTCCTCCCGGCTTTCATCCAGGCTATAGGTAAACATCGCCTGTGTCTGGGGATATACAAGCGCCTTGGGGGACATGCGGGTGTTCTGGAAATGAAGCTCCGGCAGTTCTCCGGCCTGCAATTCCTTGAATTCTAAATCATTTTTTTCTTTTTTCGGCCCGAATGTCCGGTAAACGGCTTTTAATTTTTCAATCCCTTTGGCCCAGGATTGCGCGTCTATTTGAATAAGATTCATGGTCTCCGCCCTGTCAAATATTTATTCTGTTATAGAATCCAAGAAAAAATTCTATTTGATAAAATCCTGTGGATCATCCGCCTTAAAAGTATCCAGCGCAGGCCGTGCGTCAACGGTCAGGCCGGCTTCCCACCCGTAGAGTTCAAGGCAGTCCTTGTTTAATTTTTTGGTGAATTCCCTGACCTTGATCCCCATGGGGCAGGCGCGTTCACAGGCGCCGCAATCCGAGCACCGGCCGGCGCAATGGTAAGCCCGCAACAAATGAAAGGTCCTGACATCCGTCGGGTCCTGGCTTTTGCCCACCCACTGGGGCCTGGATTCATCCACAAAGCAAGTCGGGCAATAGCAAAGGGGGCAGGCGTTCCGGCATGCGTAGCACCGGATGCAGTTTGAGATCAGGTCTTCAAAATAATTCCATTTTTCTTCCGGGGACATGGATTCCACTTCCCGGACCGAGGCATACGGGTCAACGCCCGATTGCTCCGGGACAAGCTCTCCGACCAGTTCATCGTAAATGACCGGGTTCCGGTGGGTGCAGCCTGCGCAGTTCTCCTGAAGGACTTCGGTTTTTTTCAGCTCTTTTGAAAAGCCATTTCCGGAGATCTTGATGGAATCCCCGGATTCCTCGATGGCCGTTATTTCAGCCTCAATCATGGCGCTGACCTTATGACGGTCCACCATTCCGGTGCAGGGCACGCCGATAATATGAAGCTGCTCCCGGGTGATTTTGTTTTCTATGATATGGGTCACCAGGTTTCGGGAATCGCAGCCCTTGGCGACAATCCCGATTTTTTCTTTCCGGTTGGTCACATAATTGGCCAGATTCAACGCGCAGTGGCTGTCCCAGATGAGCTCCTGGGCTTCCCCCGGCGTTTTGATAAACAGGGGCTGGTTCATCATGGGAATCGATCCTTTGCGGAACCCGATGACCATGTCGACTTTGCCTTCAGTGAGCAGTTTTGACGCGATTTGTCTGATTTTATCTGTATATGCTGTCATGATGGATCAACCTTGGGTTGAGGTTTTGACGTATTTTTTGGTTTCAGCCAGCGCTTTCACTTCTTCGGTGATTTTTTTGACCACGTCCACAAACTTGGTGGATTCAGCTGAAGAAATCCATGAAAAGTGAAGGCGTCCGGGCTCTATGCCTGTATGCTCCAGCAGATTTTTCATCAATGCGAATTTGCGCCGTGCGAAATAATTACCTTCCAGGTAATGGCATTCACCGGGATGTCACCCGGATACCCAGACGGCGTCGGCGCCCTGCCTGAGTCCCGCCAGAATGAATTTCGGGCTCATGCGACCGGTGCAGGGGATCCGGATGACCCGGATATTGGGCGGATATTCCATCCGGCTGACACCGGCGAGGTCCGCGGCGCCATAGCTGCACCAGGTGCACAAAAAGCTTAAGATTTTGGGTTCACGTTCGGACATATTTATCTCCTTTTTTCAAAACCGGATTTGTCAACATTTTATATCCCCGTCCGGCAGCCTGTTTCATGCTTACATATCTTCACATCACATGGCTTCCATTGCGACGGAAATCTGCGAGAAAATCTGGTCATTATCAAATCCCATCAGATGAATGGCGCCGGACCGGCAGGAGGCCACGCACAGGCCGCAGCCTTTGCAAAGCACAGGGTTCACTTCAGCCTTGCCCGGAAAAAAGCGCGCTTCTTTGGGAATAAAGGACGGCGCTGAGTAGGGACAGATGGATACGCAGACGCCGCAGGAACTGCACACAGCCGGTTCGATCTTGGCCACTTCGCCGCTGGTGTGGATTTTTTCCTGGGCCAGCAGGGTGATGGCCCGGGATGCGGCCGCTCTCCCTTGAGCCACAGATTCGTCAATGGGCTTGGGATAATGGGCCAGACCGCAGAGGAAAACGCCGTCAGTGGCGAATTCAGAGGGCCCGAGCTTGGCATGTTTTTCCACGAAAAAGCCGTCCTCGTTGAGCGGCACCTTGAAGAACTGGGCCAGGGTTTCGTCCTTGTTGGGAACCACTGCGGACGCGAGCACCAGCAGGTCGGTCTCAAGCTCCATGGGGCGGCCTAACACGTGGTCGATGACATTGACCAGTAACTTGCCTTTTTGAATCTGGACATCAGGTTTGTTTTCAATATCGTACCGGACAAAAATCACGCCGGCTTCCCGTGCCTGCTTATACAGATATTCCCGCTCGCCGTATGTCCGCATATCCCGGTAAAGAATAAAGACGCTCATGTCTGGATTTTTCTTTTTGAGCTCCAGGGCGCTTAACACCGAATGGGTGCAGCAGACACGGGAGCAATAGGGGCGGCTGGGTTCCCGGGACCCCACGCACTGGATAAACACGGCGGTGGATATTTTTTTGAGCGCCGCATCGTTTTCAATCAGTTTCTTGTCCAGTTCAAGGCCGGTGATGACCCGCGGATCTTTGCCGTATTGGTATTCTTCAGGCTTGAATTCAGACGCGCCGGTGGCCATCACCGCAATGCCGTGCGCGATGGTGTCCTGGCCGCCGTTTTTTGAAACCGTTGTTTTAAAGTTGCCGACAAACCCTTCCACATTCTGCAACGTTGCGTTGAGGTGGACGACAATATTTTCATTCTTTTCAATTTCCGAAACCAGGCGGCCTAATTCATCCTGGACGTTTTCGCCCCTGGCTGTATGATGGATGCTCAATGCCTGGCCGCCGAGCTGTCCGCTTTTTTCAATGATATGGGTTTTATATCCCTGCTTGGCGATACCTTTGGCCGCGTTCATGCCGGAGATGCCGCCGCCGATGACCAGCGCCGTCTGGTTGACTTCCAGTTCCGCTTCCTTCAATGGCTGCATGAGGCCCACTTTGGCCACGGCCATGCGCACCAGGTCTTTGGCTTTTTGAGTGGCCAGTTCCGGATTGTTTTTGTGCACCCAGGAATCGTGATTGCGGATATTGGCCATTTCAAACAAGTATTTGTTAAGGCCCGCGTTGATTAATGTCTCTTTAAAAAGCGGTTCATGGGTTTTGGGCGTGCAGGCAGCCACGACGACCCGGTTGAGATTTTTCTGCTTGATGATCTGGGTCATGGCATCCTGGGTGTCCTGGGAGCAGGAATACATATTATCGGCGACAAATTCCACGTATGGGAGCGAGGCAGCGTAATCCCGAACCGCCGGCACATCCACCACGCCGCCGATATTGATGCCGCAGTTGCAGACAAACACCCCGATGCGGGGTCGTTCATTGACCACATTGATTTCCGGAACGATTTCTTTCTTTTTGGTCAAAGTGTTCCGGGCGGCGCTGAGCAGTTCGCCGGCGGCTGAAGCTGCGGCGGACGATTCCACCACAGACTGGGGGATGTCCTTGGGCCCTTCAAACGCGCCGCAGACAAAAATGCCTTCTTTGGACGTGGCCACCGGCTCAAAGGATGAAGCGGTTTTGCAGAAATTGCCGGCTGTCAGGTCAAGTCCGAGCTTGGCGGCCAGGGCGATGTTGTCTTTGGAAGACTGCAACCCGATGGACAATACGATCATGTCAAAAATTTCGGTCTTTGCTTCACCCGCTTCGGTGACATACCGGATGGACAGATCATCCGAGCCCGGAACCGGTTCCACTGTATGCACACGGCTGCGGATGAAGCGGACGCCGTCATGCTGGGCCTTATTGTAAAACCGTTCAAACTCCTTGCCGTGGGTCCTCATGTCCATATAGAAAATGGCGCAATCCAGGGGCTCTTTGGAATGCTCCTTGGCGATGACGGCTTCTTTAATGGCATACATGCAGCAGACCGACGAGCAGAAGGAATTGTCGCACCGGTTTAAATCCCTTGAGCCCACGCACTGGAACCATGCGATTTTTTTCGGTTCCTTATGATCGGACATCCGCGCAAGATGCCCCATGGTGGGGCCTGAAGCCGAAAGTATCCGTTCAAACTCCATGGAGGTGATCACGTTGGGGAGCTTGGCGTAACCGTATGAATCGAATTTGGACGGATCAAAAGGCTCAAATCCGGTGGTAAGGATGATGGAGCCGACATTGAGCTCAACGATTTCATCTTCCATTGCATGATCAATGGCATCAACGCCGCAGTATTCGGCGCATATCTTGCATCCGCCGGTCTTGAAATGGACGCAGTAGTCCCGGTCAATGGCCGGGGTATTGGGAACCGCCTGGGCATAAGGCACATAGACCGGTTTTCGGCCCTTAAGCCCCATGTCGTATTCTGAAGGGATGAAACCGCCTGGCTGGGTGGTGACGTTTTCCTTGATTTTATCCCACGTGATATGACCGGTGGGGCATATAAACGCGCAGGCGCCGCATCCGATACAGGCATCAGTGTTTATGCTAAAAGGAGTGTCAACTTTCAGGTCAAGGCCGCGGTTGGTGAGCATGATGGCATTTGCCCCCATCCGTTCGCAGACCCTGACGCAAAGTCCGCACAGTATACAAGTGTCGTCTTCTGCTTTGAAGCGGGATTTTTCGATCCCGTAATCTTTTGCCATCTTCTGGATAACCGGCACATTCGGGCATCGGGAAAGGAGCATCTCAACGATGATTTTCCGGCCTTCATGAACCGTTTCCGTGTCCGTTTTAACTTCCATGCCTTCCCAAATTGGATAGTTACAGGCAGTCACAAAACGGGTACGCCGGCCGTCGAAAAGTTCGACTGTGCAAATCCGGCACATTCCGGCCGGATCAAGCGCCTTATGATTGCAGAGGGTGGGGATTTCAACCCCGTTCTTTTCAGCCACGTCAATGATGAACTGGCCTTCTTCTCCCTGAACCGTCTTGCCGTTGAGCTTGAAAGTAATCATAACTCTTCTTTCCTTAATATATATTAGCAGATCTTTATCGCGTCGAATTTGCAGCCTTCATAACAGATGCCGCACTTGATGCAATTGTTCTGATCAATGGCGTGCGGTTTTTTCTTTTCCCCGGAAACAGCTTCTTTGGGGCATTTCTTGGCGCATACGGTGCAGCCGGTGCATTTTTCCGGGTCGATTTCGTAATGGAAAAGGGGCTTGCAAACGCCTGCGGGGCATTTTTTATCCCGGATATGGGCTTCATATTCATCCCGGAAATAAAGGATATTGGTCAATACCGGGTTCGGCGCGGACGTGCCGAGGCCGCAGAGCGCGAATTTCTGCATCATGGCGCCGATTTCTTCCAGAATTTCGATATCTCCTTCCTTGCCTCTGCCCTGGCAGATGTCAGTTAGGATATCGAGCATGTGCTTGAGACCCTCACGGCAGGGATTGCACTGTCCGCAGGATTCGTCCTTGAGAAAGTCCACAAAATAGCGGGCCACATCCACCATGCAGGTATCCTGGTCCATGACGATCATGCCCCCGGATCCCATGATGGAACCTACCTTGGTAAGCTCGTCGAAATCCACAGGAAGGTCCAGGAACCGCTCCGGAATACATCCTCCCGATGGGCCGCCGGTCTGAACCGCTTTGAATTTTTTCTTTTTGGGAATGCCGCCGCCGATGTCAAAAATAATCTGCCGCAATGTCGTTCCCATGGGGACTTCCACCAAGCCTGTGTTTACAACTTTTCCAACCAGAGAGAATATCTTGGTGCCTTTGCTGTGCTGGGTCCCGATGGACGCATACCAGTCCGCTCCTTTATTAATGATGACCGGGACGTTGGCCCAGGTTTCAACATTATTTAAATTGGAGGGGCTGTCCCGGAATCCTTTGGCGACCGTGTGAACATACTTGGCCCTCGGCCGGCCGGGTTTGCCTTCAAGAGAGGCCATCAAGGCGGTGGATTCCCCGCAGACAAACGCGCCGCCGCCCCGGCTGATATGGATGTCAAAGTCAAAACCGGAACCAAGGATGTTTTTTCCGAGAATACCCAGAGATCTTGCGCTTTCCAATGCCTTGCCGAGGTTTGTCACCGCCAGGGGATACTCATGACGGACATATACGTATCCTTCGTTGGAACCGATTGCGATGGCGCCGATGATCATGCCCTCCACCACACTGTGCGGATTTCCTTCCAGAAGACTCCGGTCCATGTAGGCGCCCGGGTCGCCTTCATCCGCGTTGCAGATGACATAGCGGTTCCCGTGATGTCTTGCACAGGTTTCCCATTTGATGCCGGTCGGAAACCCGCCGCCGCCGCGTCCCCTGAGTCCTGACTTTTTTATTTCATCGATGATGGCTTTGGGCTTCATGTCAAAAAGCGCTTTGGATAAAGCGCTGTATCCGCCGGCTCCGATATAATCTTCAATGCTGGTGGGGTCGATCAAACCGTTGCTGCCGAAGATGACTCGTTGCTGGAGTTTGTAAAACGGGATTTCGTGTTCATGGGTGATGTTCTTTTTGGTAGCCGGGTCCTTATAAATCAGGGATTTGACCAATTCGCCATTTTTAAGGGTCTTTTCCACAATTTCCGGGACGAAGTCCGGCTTGATCTGCGGATAGAATATACCTTCCGGGTGAATGACCATGATGGGGCCTTTTTCACAAAATCCGTGGCAGCCCGTCAGCTTGACTTCAATATCATCTGTTAAGCCATGATTGGCCAGTTCTTCCTTGAGTTTTTCGTATACTTTTGCTGTACCATAAGCGCCGCAACCGGAGCCGGCGCAAAGAGAGATCAGCTTTTTTTCACCGAGCTTTGCTCTGTCTTTCAACGACTCTCTTAACTGATCAAGAGATTCTCTATTTATTAATTTTGTCATGGTCCAGTTTACCCTCCGTATTCCAATCCGTTAAGATGCCTGCTGTCTATACTCTTCAATGAGTTTCAAGGCGCTTGAACGGTCAAGCCCTCCATGGGTGTCATGGTTGACATTCATAACCGGTCCGGACGCGCAACACCCGATGCATCGAACGCCCAAAAGAGTAAAAAGGCGATCCTCGCTGGTTTCTCCTTCCGCAATATTGAGCTCGCTGTGGAGCGCGTCCATGATTTTTTCGGCGCCTCTGACATGGCATGCGGTACCCGTGCAAACGCTGAGTATATATTTGCCCCGGGGTTTTAAGCTGATGGTTTTGTAAAAAGTTGCGACACTGTATATCAGGCTTTCCCGAACCCCGAGTTTTTTAACCAGCACAGGAATCACTTCAGGCGGCACATAGTTGTACATGTCGCTGATATCCTGCAAGATCATCAGCAGGGATTCCTTGTCCCTGTTATATTTTTCTATGATTGAATCTACTCTTTTCCAATCAATACTTGTTTTCGTTTCCATCAATGGTACCCTTATGAATAAAATGAATTAATGTGGTGTCATGATGAACCGCAAACCACCAGTTAATTGGGCAATGGCTTAGTTTGCAAGCTTGACCTTCGCCTGATAGAGCACAGGACAGTTCTCCACACACGCGCCGCAGCCGGTGCAAAGATCCGCTTTAATGCTGCGGGCCCGTTTCCTGACTTTGACCTTGAAATTACCGGGAGAGCCTTCAACGGATTCAAGATCTGAGTAAGTAATCAATTCGATATTTAAGTGCCGGCCGACCTCGACCAGTTTGGGGGAGATAATTCACATGGCGCAGTCATTGGTGGGAAATGTCTTATCCAGCTGCGACATTACCCCCCCAATGGATGGGGTTTTTTCAAGCAGGTACACGTAGTATCCTGAATTGGCAAGATCCAGCGCCGTTTGCATACCGGCGATCCCGCCGCCAACCACCAATACGGATCCGACAATATCTTTGGACATGACTGATTCGCTCCTGTTGTCGACTTTGTTTCAACAGGCACACGGAGCGCCTGCCGGGATATTTTCTT
The DNA here is from genome assembly GCA_025453995.1 of Desulfobacterales bacterium. Classification (GTDB taxonomy): domain Bacteria; phylum Desulfobacterota; class Desulfobacteria; order Desulfobacterales; family Desulfosalsimonadaceae; genus JALOPH01. The sequence goes on along the minus strand of JALOPH010000026.1, from coordinate 10,191 downwards.
GTTTTAAAAAAAATTTAATAAAATCAATGGATTCGAATGTGCCAGAAAAATTTAAATCAAGAAATTTTTTTATATTCTATTGCATATGTTGTCAATAAAATTCTATGTAAAAAACCATCGATTCCTATTTCAGGTGGTTTTTCAGAAATCAACATGATACTTCGTACTCGTACTCCTTCTTGTGCGCGTACCCGGCTTTTTTATATCTATCAGCAGAACGCGCGCGAGAACCGTCCTGAAAAAATGGGACCGAGTTCGACCACTTATGAAAAGGGCTTCAGCGTGTTGAATCTGACGGGCATGGACATGCGGGCTATTTAAATGCGAAAAGAAAAAGTCGTTGTGATCTGCGGGCCCACGGGTATCGGAAAAACATCCCTGTCTTTAACAATGGCCGGGGAATTTCATGGCGCCATTGTCGGGGCCGATTCCATGCAGATATATCAATATATGGATGTGGGCACGGCAAAGCCTTCTCTTGAAGAACGCTCCCGGGTGCCGCATTTTGTGATGGATATCATCCCGCCGGACACCCCTTTTGATGCTGCCGCATACGCCAGGCTCGCCCGGGAATCGATATTAAAAATCGGGGCGCAGGGGAGAATTCCTTTTATCGTGGGAGGAACGGGTTTTTACATCAAAGCCCTGCTTCACGGACTGTTTGACGCACAACCTTCAGTCCCGGAAGTTCGTCAACGGCTGAAGGAAGACGCGGCATCTTTAGGGAGCGCCTGCGTATATGAAAGGCTCGCGCACTGCGATCCGGCCGCGGCCGCCCGAATTCACCCCAATGACACCTATCGGGTCATCCGTGCTTTGGAAATATTTGAAATTTCCGGTAAACCCATGTCAGAGTTTCAGAAAGCCCACGGGTTTGGGGACAGCCCCTATGAGGCGATAAAAATCGGTCTTTTAATCCCCCGGGCACAATTATATGAACGCATTGATCTTCGGGTGGATCAGATGATCGATGAGGGACTTCTCAATGAGGTACAACACCTGCTGGAAATGGGATTTTCTCCAGAGCTGCGTCCCATGCAGGCCCTGGGATACCGGCATATGGTCGATTATCTGCTGGGCCGGACGTCCTGGGATGAAACCATACATATATTAAAAAGAGATACGCGCCGGTATGCCAAGCGCCAGTTGACCTGGTTTCAAAATGAACCGGATGTGATATGGAAATCTCCGGATGCGCCCGGTGAGATCAAAGCCTTGATCCGCCGGTTTCTGGACTTGTAACTTCTGAATAATTTTTGGAGTATAGCACATGGCCTCATATTCCCAAATCAGCACAGGCTGGGAAAGCCTGGACATGATTATCGACCACCTGCGTCCGGGCGACAATGTGGTCTGGCAGGTGGATGGCATCGACGACTATCAACGGCTGGTATCCGCATTTGTTAATAAAGCCCTGGCTGGAAACGAGCGCGTGATCTATTTGCGGTTTGCCCGCCACCTTCCCCTGCTGGAGGAGCGCAACAACCTGACCGTTTACCGCCTCAAGGTGGAAAAGGGTTTTGAATCATTTTCCGCCCAGGTCCACAGCATCATCACCCGGGAAGGCAGAAACGTCTGTTATGTGTTTGACTCTCTTTCCGACCTGCTTCATGTCTGGGCCACGGACCTGATGATCGGCGATTTTTTCTCCATCACCTGCCCCTATCTTTTTGAACTCAACACCATCGCGTATTTCGCCATCCTCCGGGAACGGCATTCCTTTAAAGCCATCGCCCGGATTCGTGAAATCACTCAGGTGCTTATCGATGTTTACAACTATAAAGGCCAGATCTGCATTCATCCGATCAAAGTCCTGCACCGTTATTCTCCCACCATGTTTTTCCCGCATATCAAACACAAGGAGAGCCTCCAGCCGGTGATCAACAGCGTGGACGCCTCGGAGCTTTTTATTCATCTTTCCCGGCATAGGACCGCCGGAGCCCATCGGCAATTAGACTATTGGGAACGCTTGTTCATGCAGGCCCGCCATCTCCAGGAATCCGACGCCCGGCTTGAGGAAAAGCAGGACATGGTGGAACAGCTCAGCCGGCTGCTTCTGACCCGGAACAAGAAAATACTTTTCCTGATCCGTGAACACCTGGATTTGGAGGATCTGCTACAGGTGAAAGAACGGCTGATCGGCACCGGGTTTATCGGCGGAAAATCCGTTGGCATGCTCCTGGCCCGGAAAATTCTTTCCAAGGACACAACGCATCAATGGTCCGAAGTGCTGGAACATCATGATTCATTCTATATCGGTTCGGATGTCTTTTATTCCTATATCGTCCAGAACGGATGGTGGAAGCTGTTTATGGCCCATAAAACAAGGGAAGGGTATTTCGCCAGGGCTGCGGAGCTTCGGGAACGCATGCAGGCCGGCGTCTTTCCCGAGGAGATCACCGAACAGTTTCAATTGATGCTGGAATATTTCGGCCAGTCCCCCATCATCGTAAGGTCATCGAGCTTGCTGGAGGACGCTTTCGGAAGCGCGTTTGCCGGAAAATACGAAAGCTGTTTCTGCGTCAACCAGGGCCCTCCTGAAAAACGGTATGAAAATTTTCTTGAAGCCGTTCGACGGATTTTCGCATCTGCCATGAACGAAGACGCTTTGGCCTACAGGCTCCAGCGGGGACTGGATCAGATGGACGAGCAGATGGCCCTTCTGGTGCAGCGGGTTTCCGGGGCGTATCATAAACACTATTATTTTCCGGAAATGGCCGGGGTGGGCCTTTCCCACAACCCGTTTGTGTGGAAAAAAGGGATGGACCCCAAAGCGGGCATGATCCGGCTGGTTTACGGGCTGGGTACCCGGGCCGTGGACCGGGTGGGAAATGATTACCCCCGCATCATCGCCGTGGATGACCCGCTGGTCAAGCCGTTGTCGGGGATGAAGGACATGCGGAGATTTTCCCAGCATTCCGTCGATTTGCTGAATCTTGAGGAAAACCGCATTGAAAGCACGCCCTTTGAATCTCTGCTGGAAAAAAAAGTTCCGGTCCGCATTGATCTCCTGACCACGCGCGACATTGAAGCCATCCAGGCACTTCGGGACATGGGACGGCCGGAAAAGGATCTGCGGATCCTGACCTTTGACCCTTTTTTGACTGCCACGCCGTTTATCGATGCGATGCGCGCCATGCTCAGCAGCCTGGAAACAACCTACCGCCATCCTGTGGATGTTGAATTCACCATAAATTTTAATCAGGCCGGCGGCATCCAGATCAATCTGCTTCAGTGTAGGCCGTTCCAGACCATTGGTCTTGGGGGCAAACGCCCCTTGCCTGAAACCGTCCGTAATGAGGATATTATTATCCGCATGGATGGCCGGTTCATGGGGGGCAATGTGGCCCAGCGCATTTCCCGAATCATCTATGTGGACCCCGAACCCTATACCCGGCTGTCTCTTTCAGAAAAATACAGCGTGGCCAGGCTCATCGGCAAACTGAACCGGCTCATCACGGACCGTGAGAAAACCCCCACCTTGCTTCTGGGGCCGGGCCGATGGGGGACCCACACCCCTGCCATGGGCGTGCCCGTTCATTTTTCCGAAATCAATCATATCGCTGCCATGGCGGAAATCAGCTACCGGGATGGGAGCCTGATCCCGGATCTATCCTTTGGCACGCATTTTTTTCATGATTTGATCGAAACGCGGATTTTCTATATGGCCATTTATCCGGAGCAGTCCGAAGTGATTTTCAAGCGCCGGTGGTTCACGGATCAACACAATCTTCTGGAATCTTTAAGCCCGGTGGATGGCTGGCTTTCTCCTGTGGTTAAAGTGGCGGACACCAGCGAACCCTCCCTGATCATTCATTCGGATGTGGCCACCCAGCAGGTGATGTGCTATCTGGCTGAAAATTAAAAAGTAGTGCGACTATTCTTTTAACGCGGGTTTCAATAAGGCCAGAGGGCATTGATCATTTTAAGGTTCTGCCGCAGAGACAGGGGTTTTTCACGATTTTTGAGCATAAAAATAAATCCGTCAAACATGGCTTTCCGGACAGACTCGGCGCATTTGAATTTTCCCATCAGCAGCAGATACACAAGGGTGATCAATCCGTAAAAAATGTGAATCGGCAAAACAGCTGCAAGATAAAAAATATGGAAATGTTTGATCAGGGTGAAAAGATCGTTTCTGAACTTGAAATACAGGATGGTCGGATTATTGGTGTAAATATTGAATGAACCGCCTCTTCGATGATATATCACCGCCTCCGGACAGGTGAAGAATCGCATGCCTTCTTTTTTCATGCGGCAGCAGAGATCAAGGGATTCCTTTAAATATTTGAATCTTGCATCAAAGAGACCGCATTTTTCGATGGCCGTTCTTTTCACCAGAAGGGCGGCGGCTTCAAAACAGGTGATTTCCCGTGGATGATCGTATTGTCCCACGTCTCTTTTCCCGGAGCCCACATTCATGTCCCAACCCATGGCGATAAATTTTTGCCCCACGCTGTCAATGGATCCATCGTATCGTAAAACCTTGGGGGCAATGGCATCGATATTTTCTTCCCTTTTGATGCCTTTGATTAGTTTGGATATGGCGTCTTCCTTAAGCTCCGTGTCGCAGTTTAAAACCAGCAGAAATTCCCCTCTGGCTTTTGCAGCGCCCAAATTGGCGCCTCCCGTTAACCACAAATTTTCAGGAGATGTGATCACCCGAACATTTTTTTTAAGCAAATGCTGTTCTGTGGCAGGATCAGGCCTGTTAAAAACACAAATGGTTTCATAATTCGGGTAATCCTGCTTTTCTATGCTGGATATCAGTATTTCCAAGAGTTCTTTTTCATTATACCTGACGATAACGATGGACACCAGATCCTTGACCGGTTTGTTTTCAAAATCAATGCGCTCAAATCTATTCATGGCCGTTCTTTAAGGGTTAGGGATTTTAAAGAAAAAGAGTCTCATTTCTATCCATTGTAAAATAAAATGCGCATTGCTTTAGCATATTTGTATGGATTCGGCAAGATTCATTATTTAAATATTGTATCGTAAAAAAAGATTTGATATTAAAAATTTTTTTTATTAAAGGGCGATGGCTGCTTTCACAAAACATGAACGTTGAGATTTAAAATGATTATATTACTGCTTGGTTGTTCCGGATTTATCGGTTCGCATCTGCTCACGCGGCTTCTTAAAAAAGACAACTATAGGATTTTCGGATGGGATTTGGAATCTAAAAAGATTGATCATTTCCTGCCGTCTAAAAATTTTTATTTTACCCAAGCAGATGTTCTGGCAAAGGATTCTTTTGAGTCTTTGAAAAAACAGATCACGGATGTGGACATGGTCATCAACCTTGCAGCCATATGCAACCCCGCCATGTACAACACCAGGCCGCTGGATGTGATCAAATCCAACTTCCTCGATGTGCACCAAATTGTGGACTTATGCGCGACGCATGGCAAATGGCTTATTCATGCTTCCACCAGCGAGATATACGGCAGAACCTTATCCAGTTATTACAACGACAATTATGCAGACAAAAGCCTCTACATTCTTAAAGAAGACCAAACACCCTTGGTTATGGGCCCCATCCGGAATCAACGATGGTCATACGCCTGCGCAAAGCAGCTTCTTGAACGATATATCTACGCCCATCATTATGAAAACAGCCTTGATTTTACCATCATACGCCCGTTAAATTTTTTTGGGCCGGAAATGGACTATATCCCCGGTATTGAAGGAGACGGTACTCCCCGTGTGCTGGCATGCTTTTTAGGGGCTCTGCTTAACAATGAGCCCATGTATCTGGTCGATGGAGGCCGGGCTAGACGCACCATCACCTCTATCCATGACGCCATTGACGCCATTGAAAAAATAATTGAAAGACCCGGCGTTTCCAAAAATAAAATCTATAACATCGGCAATGTTAACAACGAAGTGTCCATGAAGGAGCTTGCCGAAAAAATGAGAAGTATTTTCGCCAAGCTTTACGATAATGCTGATTACCTGAATCACCCTATTGAAGAGATGGATTCAAAAATATTTTACGGCGAAGGGTACGAGGATTGCGACCGAAGAATGCCCGATATAAGCCTGGCGATGAATGATCTGGATTGGTCTCCAAAAATTTTGATCAATGACATCCTGGAGGAAACCATCCGCTATTATCTGAAGAAGCATAACAAGCTTTGAGCCATGCTCTTTTTAATATCCAAATATTGACCGCAACACAAAGGGGGCATCCCATAAAGGAAGCCCCCTTTGTGTTGTTCCGGTTGGTTTTCAAATCGTGTTTCAAAATTCAACGGTTTGAAATTCCCTGAACGATATTCGAATTTTCAAATCGTTTTTACACAACCCCATAGGCCAGCATGGCCTTGGCCACCTTGGTGAACCCGGCGATGTTAGCACCCATCACATAGTCCCCGGGATGTCCGTAAGCTTCCGCTGCGTCGAGGCAGGATTTGTGAATGCTTTTCATAATAATCAGAAGCCGGTTGTCCACTTCCTCCCGGGTCCAGGAGAGCTTCAAGCTGTTCTGGCTCATTTCAAGACCGGACGTGGCCACGCCGCCGGCGTTGGCCGCCTTGCCCGGGCCATAGAGGATATTGTTGTCCTGGAAAATTTTCACCGCTTCGGGTGTGGACGGCATATTGGCGCCTTCGGCCACGCAGATGCAGCCGTTTTTCACTAATGCTGCGGCGTTTTCGGCATCCAGTTCATTCTGTGTGGCGCAGGGCAGGGCGATATCCACTTTGATGCCCTGTTCCCGGATCACGTCCCAGACATTTTTTCCTTCATAACAAACCGTTTTATATTTATCCGCGTATTCGCTGACCCGGCCCCGGTGGACATTCTTGAGCTCTATGAGGAAGCAGCACTTGTCATCGTCAATCCCCTTTTCGTCAATGACGGTGGCGCTGGAATCGCACACGGAAATGACGCGACCGCCCATCTGATTGACCTTTTCCACCGCATACTGGGCCACGTTTCCTGAACCGCTCACCGCCACCAGCTTGTTTTTGAAATCCATGCCCCGGGTGGCCAGCATCTCCAGGGCAAAATAAACTGTTCCGTATCCTGTTGCTTCCGGACGGATAAGGCTGCCGCCGTATTCTAAACCTTTGCCGGTCAGCACGCCGGTGTGTTCATTTCTGATTTTTTTGTAATAGCCGAACATGTAGCCGATTTCCCGGCCCCCAACGCCGATGTCGCCTGCCGGAACATCTGTTTCCGGCCCGATGTGACGGAACAATTCCCTCATGAACGCCTGACAAAACCGCATGATTTCACCATCGGATTTGCCTTTGGGATCAAAATCAGATCCGCCTTTGCCGCCCCCCATGGGGAGGGTGGTCAGGGAATTTTTAAAGATCTGTTCAAACCCAAGAAATTTAATAATGGAAAGGTTGACCGATGGATGAAACCGGATGCCGCCTTTGAAGGGTCCTATGGCATTGTTGAACTGGACCCTGAAACCCCGGTTGACTTTGACTTCGCCTTTGTCATCGACCCACGGCACCCGGAACATGAGGGTTCGCTCCGGTTCCACGATCCTTTCGTAAATGCCTGCTTTGACGAATTCCGGATGCCGTTTTGTGGTTGGTTCCAGGGTTTCCAGGACCTCGGTCACGGCCTGGTGAAATTCATTCTGGCCGGGGTCCACCTGTTTGACTTTGTCAATGACGCTCTTGATGACTGACATGCGTTCGCCTCCTTTGATTTCCTTTGTTAAATTAATCGTTTTTTATAATAAAAATTTTACCCACAGATGACGGCGGAATCTGGCCGTACCAGGTTTTCCGGAAAAAATGAATATCTCTCCGGCTGACGCCGTCAACTCCGGCAAATTCATCCATAAGTTCGTCCAAACTATCATGTCCGGCCCCGAAAAACGGCAGTTTTGAAAAATACGGGCGGCTGCTTCTCATATCCGAAATCACCGCAAAATGCCTGGGAAACAGGGGATCGCCGACCACCAGAAGGTATCTTTCCATGGACTCGGCGATATGGTAATCAAAGGGAACTTTATCAGGATTGATTTGCACGAAATGCGTTTTGAGGATTTCCGAGGCTTCACCAGCCGGCACGTCCCGGAACGACATCATATCCGGGCAGTCAAAAAAACCCAGGGTGTAAAGGGCCACGCTGAAGCTGGAAAGATGTTCGTAAACGGGGTTGTTTCGATCACACATCATCATGATTTCGGACATGCGTTCGGTAGCCATAAGTCCTTGATAATTCATTTTCACCACCCGGCGTTCAGCGTTTTTAGGCATGGAAAAACCCATTGATTCATATTGCAGATTCTTATGCATGGGGTGACCTCCTTTTATTGAATGCATTATGGATGGATGCGGTTTCCCTGTTCAATTTTTTCTGTCGAAGTTACATTGCAAAGGTCATACCAGGCGAAGATTTTTATATGAAGAATTGTAATGCACTGATATTATGTATTTTTTATTATTGATAGGATTCCCATGGAGGGCGGTCGGAATGGTTCGGAAGATATCCGGCGCACTGATAACATCTCAAGCAGATGGCAAAAGGTGCATAACCATATGATTTAATTTTTAATCGAGATGTGTATAAAACTTGAACAGGTGGTCAATGTCTGATCATGGGGCGGTTTTCTGAAGACTCTAAATTCAATACCGTTCCCTGGAAAGTTTGAAACGGCAGCATCCGCAGGAAAGCGTCACTCCTCCTCAGGCCCCCGATTCTGTTGGCGCTTGAGGCGATGCCGCAGGGTGTTCCGGCTGATGCCGAGCATTTTGGCGGCCTGAACCTGGTTGTCGCCGCATTCCCGCAAGGCCGCCTGGATGAGGGATTCCTCCACCAGCTCAATGACATTGGCGTGAATATCCTGGTTGGAAAGGCGAAGGATGTCGGGGATGATGCGGTCAAGTTTATTTCGCAAGCGCTCCAGAATTTGGTTCCGGCTCAGGCTTTTGAGTATATGCTGCTCTTCTGCGTCGGGGATCATCAGGTCCTTTTCTGAAATGACATTGCCCGCGGAAAGCAGCACCGCCCGGCGAATGCAGTTCTCAAGCTCGCGTACATTGCCCGGCCAGGAATAACTGCTCAGTTTTTTCAGGGCCACTTCGGTCATAAAAGACAAGGGCCGGTTGTATTCTGCGCAGAAACGGCTTAGAAAATATTTTGTCAGGGTCTGGAGGTCTTCCATGCGTTCTCTTAAAGCCGGCATATGAATGGAAATGACCTTGAGCCGCCAGTATAAATCCTGACGGAATCTGCCCGCATCCACCTCCTTTTCAATATCCCGGTTGGTGGCGGCTATAATCCGGACATCCACGGCAATGGGATGGCCCCCGCCCACGCGCTCGATTTCCCTTTCCTGAATGGCCCGCAGCAGTTTGGCCTGGAGAGAGAGCGACATTTCCCCGATTTCATCAAGAAACAGGGTGCCCTGGTCGCAGCGTTCAATTTTGCCGATGGTCGTTCGATCCGCGCCGGTAAATGCCCCCCGCTCATGCCCGAAGAGCTCACTTTCAAAAAGGGATTCGGGAATAGCCGCGCAGTTGACGGTGATAAAAGGCTTTTCCTTGCGCCGGCTGTGATGATAAATGGCCCGTGCCGCCAGCTCTTTGCCTGTGCCGGATTCTCCTGTAATTAGCACCGAAACGTCTTTTTCGGCAATCTGGCCGATGAGTTTATAAATTTCCTGCATTTTCCGGCTGTCGCCGATGATCTGAAGCGGGCTTTTTTGATTTACGTCCGGCGCGGGAGAGGAATCCGCGGCTGGGAATCCCACCACATCTTTCATCTGGCGGTTTACCATCAACGCCTCGCCCACGATGCGGCTCAAGTCTGTGTGCTCAAAGGGTTTGACCAGATAATCAAAAGCCCCCCGCTTCATGGCCTCGATGGTCAGATCCGTGGTGCCGTAAGCGGTCATCAGAATCACCGGGGTTTTGACATCAATTTTTTTGATTTCATCAAGGGCGTCCAGACCATTGAGCCCGGGCATTTTATAATCGAGCATGATCAGATCAAAACGCTGTCCGTCAATAATCTCCAGGGCCGCGACCGCCCCCTTGCAGGAGGTGACCGCAAATCCTTTCCGCTGGAAAAACCGGCTTAGAAAATGAAGCAGCCCCTCATCATCATCAATGAGCAATATGTTTTCCATGATCTTCACCCAGGGGAGTGTCCGACGTTAATGGCAGAAAAATGGAAAACACCGAGCCTCGGTTTAAGTCGCTTTTTACCCGGATG
>JALOPH010000193.1 GCA_025453995.1 Desulfobacterales bacterium | reverse complement strand
GTCGTGGGAGGTCGAAGCGGCTCATATCGTTCCCCATCATTCAATGGGGCGAGACGACATATGGAATGGAATAGCATTGTGCCATTTACATCACTGGGCATTCGATGTTGGATGGTTTACATTGCTTGATAACTATATAATTGAAATTTCATCACAAGTGAATTCCTTGCCATCAGACTATGGAAGAATTGGAGATTATGAGTTTATTCGAGAATTGTCACATAGAACAGAGCGAATAATCTTGCCTGACAAGAATGAGATTTACCCACATCCGAATGCAATTCGCTGGCATCGTCTAAATGTTTTTTATCGAAACAGTAAATTGGGGACATGAGCAATGAAGAATCAGGCATATGAAGAAATTGTTTACTCGATAAATATTTATGATATTCAAAATGTTGCCAAACAATTTCTGGGTCGTCATCTCAATAGGGAAGAACTTCTCTTGGTTAAAGACTCAATTGGTGATTACATTGACTGGTTTCAATCAATTGAGAATGCGATCCAATTTATGGTATTTAATAAGCAAAAACAATAAGTTATATACTGTCATTATTGGGTTGATTGGCTATAAAGCCAAAGAACACAACGACGCATTTGATTCTGAAAAAGGGAGAGTTATCAACTTATTCACAAAACGTTTTATTGAAAAATTTTGTGATTCCACAGGGGCCATCGATTGGATAAAACTTGTTGAGTATAACAGCGGCAACTATGATTTAAATCAATATTTGCCTTAGAGTATCGTTCGAACTTTTCTTGGGGAAGATTTCTCCCCTTTCCGATGGATTTAAGGGAGCGTCAAGTAAGAGACCTTATTCTATGGATACATCTTCCCCAATCAAAAAAATATTTGAAGCCTATGCAACAACGATAAAATCATATAATTTCGCCCGTGCCGGGAAGTGGAGCGCGCTGTTTGTGCTCATTGGCATTATCTCGGGATTCGGGGCGATCCTGTTTTATTTTCTGTGCCAGGCCGGCAGCCATTATTTCATGGATTTGCTGGCAGGGTACCGCCCGCCGCCCCCGGCCGGCGAGCCGCACCTGTTCCCTCCCACAAACACCCCGTTTAACCGCTGGGTATTGCTGTTTCTGCCGGCCCTTGGTGGCCTGGTCAGCGGGTGGCTGGTTTATCGTTATGCGCCGGAGGCCGAAGGCCACGGCACGGATGCCGCCATTGACGCTTATCACCGAAAGAAAGGCTATATCCGGGGAAGAATCCCCATCATTAAAACCATCGCGTCGGCCATCACCATGACCACCGGCGGTTCCGGGGGAAGGGAAGGCCCCATTGCCCAAATCGGCGCGGGGTTTGGATCTTTTCTGGCCACCAAGTTGAATTTGTCTGAAAGGGAGCGGCGGATCATGCTGGCTGCCGGCATGGGCGCCGGCATCGGCAGCATCTTTCGCGCGCCCCTGGCAGGCGCGCTGTTTGCCGCTGAAGTCTTATACAGGGACCCGGATTTTGAGTCTGAAGTTATCATTCCTGCGGGTATTTCATCGGTCGTCGCCTATTGCCTGTTTTGCCTGGTGTTTGGCTGGGGATCATTGTTTTATACCCCGCCGCAGATCAAGGAGTTTTCAAATCCCCTGGAGCTGGGGCCTTATATCGTTCTGGCCGTTGTCCTGGCGCTGACCGGATTTTGTTATGTGCGCTCGTTTTACGGGGTCAACCATTTTTTCAAGTCTCTGAATATCCCAAAAATCATAAAACCGGCTGTCGGCGGATTGTGCACCGGCATTATCGGTTTCTTTCTTCCCTTCACCCTTTCATTTGGATATGGATACGCCCAGCAATCCATCCTCAATGAATTGAGCATTGCGGTTTTGTTGCTGCTGGCCTTTGGAAAAATCCTGACCACATCATTTTCAATCGGGTCCGGCGGCAGCGGCGGGGTATTCGGGCCTTCCGTGGTCATCGGCGGCGCCATGGGCGGTGTGGTGGGAAAAATTTTTCATATGGTCATGCCGGGGGTTGTCACGGAACCAGGGGCTTTTGTGGTGGTCGGGATGGCCGGTTTTTTTACGGCAGTTTCCAACACGCCCATATCCACCATCATCTTTGTCAGTGAAATGACCAAATCCTACCAGCTTTTTCTTCCCAGCATGTTCGTATGCTCCATATCCTACCTGGCGGCGCGGAAATGGAATATTTTTGATAAGCAGGTTCAGAACCGGGTATCATCTCCGGCCCATGCCGGCGAGTTCATGGTGGATATCCTCCAGCAGATCAAAGTCCAGGACCTGATCCACCTGATCAGGAAAGTGGATTGCATCCCCCAGAACATGCCTTTTATTGAATTCAAGAAATTCTTCACCCAGACCAAACAGCATTACTTCCCGGTCGTGGATGCAAACAAGCGAATGGTCGGGATTTTTTCCAGCACGGATTTCCGCAAGGTATTGTTTGCGCCGGATATTGAGTACCTGGTGGTAATGAAAGATATAGCCGTCACCGATGTGGTGGCGGCCACACCGTCGGAGGATTTAAACTCCGTGCTTCAGAAATTTACCGTCAAGAACATCGACAGCCTGCCCGTGGTGGATGAAAATGACCGGACCGTTCTGCTGGGCATGATCACCCGGCGGGATGTGATCGCCTTTTACAACCGCCAGCTCCAGCGGCTCCGGGGGATGGCGGGGGCATCTTTATAATTCAATTCAAAGATATTTGAAATTTCGGATATCGAACAAGGAATTTCGACCCGCAGAAGTAAGGACATCACTTCGAAATTCGATATTCCATTTTTCAGACAGGCTTCAGGGATAATCCACGGACACAAGAAACAACCCATGGGGCGGAGCTGTGATCCCGGCAGAGCCCCGATCCTTTGTTTCCAATATTTTTTGAAAATCTTCAGGCGAAATTTTGGCAAAGCCCACATCCACCAGCGTGCCGATGATATTTCTCACCATGTAGCGCAGGAAACCGTCAGCCGTGATGTCAATAAACAGTCGTCCGTTTTCCCCTTCGCTGACCGCAGCGTGCTTAATCGTTCGAACCGTATGCTCCCTGGGACTACCCGTTCCTTCAAACGATTTGAAATCATGGGTGCCAAGAATCATTTTTACGGCGGTCCGCATGGCGGCAAGATCGAGTTTTTTTCGGATAAACCATTCATACTGACGGCCGATGGCCGATGGCGTCAGGCGGTTTCTGATCCTGTACTGATAGGTTTTACCGATGGCGTTGAATCGGGCATGAAACGCATCATCCACGACTTCGCAGGACCGGATCACAATGTCATTGGGGAGCAGGCTGTTTAATCCCGCGTGGAAACTCCGGGGTGAAATTTTAGCAGTGGCGTGGAAATTGGCGGCCTGGCCGAGGGCATGAACTCCGGCGTCTGTGCGTCCGGAACCGATGACATGAACGTGCTCCTTGGTCATAAAAGAGAGCGCCGCTTCGATGGTTTCCTGGATCGTGGGTTTGTCCGCCTGGATCTGCCAGCCATGATAGGCGGTGCCATCGTATTCGATGATGAGTTTGAAGTTGGCCATTTTTGCTCCGCAAAAATGTTTGTCTGAATCCATTCCTGATATGATATTGACAAAAAATAGAAATAAATTCAATAACTGTTTAAAATCCGCCTCTGGCGGATTTTTCATCGTCGATTCGAAAGCCCAAAAAATAATCTTCAAGGAGATATGCATATATGTGCCAGGGATTTAAAGCAGCGGGCATGGCCGCAGGGATAAAAAAAAACGGGAACAAGGACCTCGGATTGATCGTATCAGAAGTTCCGGCCGCTGTTGCAGCCGTGTTTACCAAAAATAAAGTTCAGGCGGCGCCGGTTTTGCTGGACAAAGAAAGGTGCAAAACCGGAAAATGCCAGGCGATCATTGTCAACAGCGGAAACGCCAACTGCTGCACCGGCCCCCAGGGGATGGCCGATGCCATTGAGATGTCCCGGCTGGCCGCCGCCGGGTTGAGCCTTTCCGAAAACCTGGTGTGCGTGGCCTCCACCGGCGTTATCGGCCAGGCGCTTCCGGTTGCTAAAATTGAATCCGCGTTTCCGGAGCTGGCCCGGTCCCTGTCTGAGGATGGATTTTCAGACTTTGCCGAGGCCATCATGACCACGGACACAAAGCCTAAAATAGTCTCCCGGAAAGCAGCGGTCAGCGGGAAAACATTTACAGTGACGGGCATTGCCAAGGGCGCGGGCATGATCTGTCCGGACATGGCCACCATGCTCTGCTTTGTGTGTACGGACATTGCGGCTGACTCTGCAGCGCTTCAGCCCATGCTGCAAAAGGCGGTTGACCTGTCCTTTAACCGGATCACTATAGACGGAGATACCAGCACCAACGACACGGTACTGGTGCTGGCCAACGGCATCTCAGGCATATCGATGAACCAGTCGGGCGCGCAAGAGAAATTCCAGAAATGCTTAGACGAAATACTGGTGGAGTTGGCCAAAATGGTGGTCAGGGACGGGGAAGGGGCCACCAAGCTGGTGGAGGTGATTGTCCGCGGCGCGGTTTCGGCTTCGGATGCTAAAAAGATCGCTTACACTGTGGCCAATTCCAATTTGTTTAAAACCGCCCTGTTCGGAGAGGATGCCAACTGGGGCCGGATTCTGGCTGCCGCCGGGCGTTCCGGCGCATCCCTGGACCCTCAAAAAGTCGATATATTTTTTAACGACATCCGGATGGTCAAAGACGGGCTCTGGTGCGGGGCCGAAGCCGAAAAAAACGCCACCCGCGTGCTCAAAACCCCTGAGTTTAACATCACCGTAGATTTGAAGCTGGGCGCCGGCGAAGCCTCGTACTGGACATGCGATTTTTCGATTGATTACGTGAAGATCAATGCGGACTACCGGTCGTGATAAATATTTTTATTGAATCATTCAACTTTGGCTTCTATAATAGAACAACTAAATTTAAATTTTATGCAAGAATCTAATTTCTGCTTAAGAAAAAATAATTTAAAATGTTCAGGGGAAACCAAATGACCTCACCTGTTGAAAATGACAATCTGACCCTCACAACTGCGAAGCTTTTCGGCCTTATACTAAAGCTGCCATTGGAGGATCGTCTTCGACTCTTATCTGATTTGGAAAGACATCTCAAAGGAGAGAGGAGCAGCATCCGGAGGAAGCATCCAAGAAAAAATATTTTAATAAATGTTGATTACACAGTGAATAAGCGTCTTTACAATGGAATTGTGATCAACATGAGCGCCGCTGGCGTTTTTATTGAATCTCCTAAAGTGGATCTGCCAAAATTCAATCCAGGAGATGAGGTGATCTTAACATTTGAGCATCCTGAAAGAAAACAGCCCATGAGGATCGCCGGTGAGATCATCCGGGTAGATAAGAAGGGTATCGGCATAAAGTTCGCCCAGCCGATTCTGGAATTGCTCACCCCTTAATTCCGCGCAAAATTCATTTCAGCTTATGCTGCCACGTTTTCGGTGAGCAGACCGTTAAAACTGTATCAAAAAATTTCCTGTCACCCGTCTGGCCACATCCGATGTGTCCAATGGGTAGTCGTCAAACCCCCTGTCAAATAGATTTAAAGCGGATACCGAGACTTCTGAAGGGTTATTTTCTATTTTAAAAGCGTATCCGACGCGCAGGTTGACATACACATAACTGCCGGCATGACCTCCGGCAATGGTGTTTCCTTCGGGGCTTGCCCAGATGAACTCCCGCCAATCCGTTGAATCCTTGTAGTGAAGGGCAAGATTGGCGGATATGCCGCTGGTGAATTTCGCCCTGAGTTGCCCGCTGGCCATATGCTGTGGCGTCATTTCAAGCAGCTGCCGGACAGAATCGTCCTTTTCTTCCTGGTCGATATACGTATAATTGGCCAGCGCATTGAGCCATTGGGTGACCTGATACTGTATTTCCGCCTCAACGCCATATTGATGAGCATCGCCGATATTCGTGAATGGAAATGGAATCACAATCCCGCCGACATCCGGGTCAAAATAAGGGGCCCCGGATTGAATGAAATAAACAAAATCTTTGAGTTCAGAATAAAAGACATTGGCGGTCACCAGGCATTTTTCAGACAAATGACCATTGTATCCCAGCTCATAGGTCGTTGCTTTTTCAGGATCATTGTCTCTCTGGCCGAAAATATGGACATAAGTATTGCCCAAATAAGGCGTGTAACGGGAGTAATAGCTTTCCACAAAGTCCGGGTTCCGGAAAGAGCTCCCCCATGTCGCTCGGAAATGATGGCCGTTCAATGGGCTGTAAAGCAGGCTCATTCGATGGGAGTATGTGGAGCCGGTATTGGGGTGATGGTCGTATCTCAGGCCGGTGTTAAAACCCACCTGCTCAGTTAATCGATAGGTGTTGTCCAGAAACAGACCCGGCATGTCGTGGGTATGCTTACCGCCGATGCTCGGTCCTTCGGCATATTCCCGGTTTATGTTGGCACCCCAAACAAGGGTGTCCTGGTCGACAGGGTTGAATTCATGTTGAATTTCAGCGCCGGATGAGCCCATTTTCAAATTCAATGTTTTTTCCCCGAAAGAATACCCATTCCCCCAGTCGATATCCTTGAGATAGGTTTTAAAAGAAATTTTCGGCGCGTTGGAAGTGTATGCCAGCACGGTCTGGAATGTTTCAGACCCGGATTGATCCACCGGCCCCGCGCTTTCGACAATCACATCCTGCTGCTTGGGATCCAGGTAGCCGGCGAAAAATGAGAGGTTTGAGTTATCATCAATATGATAATCCGTGGTGGCGTTCAGTCGGCCGTATTTCTGAACCGGGTCGTTTCCCCAGGCAATGTAATCCCTGTTGTCGGTCTGGTCCCAGCCCGCGGTCAGCCTGTAAAAAAAATTATCCGAAACAGATCCTCCCTGCATGAGCGTGCCGACAAGCGTATCCTGTTCTCCGGCCGTCGCTGATATCAGGGTCCCCTTTGTGTCTCTGGCGTTTTTTGTGATCACATGGATCACGCCGAACATGGCGTTTGGCCCGTA
>JALOPH010000192.1 GCA_025453995.1 Desulfobacterales bacterium | reverse complement strand
CCTTGCTCTACACCCCGGGTCCCCATGAAATCATGGTGGAAGCCCGCAACATGCCGGGAGATGAGGCGGCAGACACCATTCTGGTGCTGGTGCCTTGAATGAAATCCCGCTGGACGGGATCGAAAGCTTTTTTCATGCCGATACGTATCAGGCCTTGCCCTGTTTCGGGGCGGTTCTAAATGACAGGGCCTATATTGACGGGAGAAGCCGGTTGATTATTCAAGGAAGCCATGTTTGGTGGCACCATCTTGAATGCGCCGCTCCTGGCAGGCATGGAGGCGCAGATCATCCCACGTATCTAAATTCAGCTGCATGGCTTCCGGCATGGCCTTCTGCGGGTGAAAACTCTTTTTGCAATTGTCCTTCATCCCAATACACCGATCTGTCGCCGGAGCTTGCAAAAAATGGCTCAGATATAGAGATAACGGAAATTTCTGTCAGAGACGATGTGTTTGTCTATCGACAACCATCCGGGGCGAATGAATACACAGCAATTGTTGAATTTTATGAAGGAAATGGCGGTGCGGCCTGGTACGAAATTAATATTACTTACAGCGGAAAAGATCAGGCATCCATCCCCACCCTCTCGGATGGGGGATGATTTTCATGTTTTTTATCGTGGCCGGGACAGCAATCTGGATGAGGCGGAGCCGTCAGAAATTAGACAACCATTTTCAGAAACAATTTATTGAAAGGCAGCGCCGAAACGGCGCTGCCTTTTTTTGAAAATATTTTATAAGGCTTCCAAGGAACTTGTTACTCAGTCCGGTTTTGGCCGGACGGTTCTCGTACTCGTACTCCTAATCGATACCTAAAAACCGAGTACGAGCAGGAGTACGAGTACGAGGGAAAAAAAAGTTACTTTCTGTAAAAACACCGCACAGCGGGATTGAAAGCTTTTTATGCGATACGGCGTCTCTTGATCATCCAGATGGCTGATCCTGCCAACAGCAGAGACAAGATGATGATGCCCCATTCGGTCATAGTCGGCACGCTGGTATTTGAATTAGATTCTATCTCAGCAAAAAAATTGAAAATTATCGAAGCGCTTCCGCCCGAATCAGGATTCGTCTGAGATTCATTGTCATAAAGAAGCAAAAATGCGCCGGCATCCCCCTGGAGTGTATCTCCTATGTGAGCAGAAAAAGTTCCGCATTGGTCAATAACAGAGACGTTTGCGTTCCCTTCAACTACCTGAGGGCCATAACTGATGATGGTGTTCTGACTGGGTCCAGGGTTCAGAACAAGAGTTGCGGGACCGCTGGATGGAATATATGCCGGAGGGTAAGGCAAGCAACTTTCGCTAAAGGATGATGAATCACCGACTCCCGCTATGGCAATATAGCGATCTTCATTAATAGAGGTAGTAGTTACGGTCACAGAGTAACAGTAATGAATTGTAACAGGATCGCCGATCTGTTCTGATCCATCTGCATCTATAGTTGTACTCATATTTAAATGCGTATTGTTGTGGTTACACCACTGAAATTGGGTCATGCTTAAAATACTACTTTGATCAATATTAGAGGTTCCCGTCACACTGAAATGAGCAGCTTCAGAAATGCCGTGATTGAAAAAAAGTAGCGCTGTTACAATGGTCAAGAAAGTAAAGAATTCTTTTTTCATAACATTTCCTCCCCATAAATAACTATTCGGATTATTTTTAAAAATACGCCATTTATACTCAATTTTTTCTTTATTGCAGATATACAAGATATCTGTGGGTATCATTTTGTCAAATTACTTTTATTTAGCATTTGTTTTTTATTTCGGCGTCATTTCAATATTTAAACTTCTGGCGGCCACTTCATAAATATTGACCCCAAACCCCCTGAACGACTGAACAAGAATGGCGTCGGCGAGCTCCTGGGATTTGCCCTGATAGGTGACAGAGAGCACGGCCTTGTCCGACGCGATTTCGAGGGTTCGCTGGTTGCTGATTCCGGCGGTGTTTTTGAGGGCGTTTCTGAATTCATTGAGATTTGTTAAAATATTTTTGCCGTTAATGTTTAAGATTATTTCCCCGTTGGGTTTGAGCATTTCTTCCCATGCGGCGATCATCTGGACAGCCAGTTTGTCCCCGGCTTGTTTGCCGGCCTCTGACAGGGATGTCTGGATTCCGGCGGCCGGGTCTTTATCCGCCGCAGTGGCGCTGGATTCAATCAGCTCGCCCTTTTCTCCGGTTTGGATGAAAATCACATGGACATTAAAAACCCCCCGGACGGGCCGGATGTTTTCGCCCATGCGGTTTGAGGTTTCTTGGGCGATCGCGGTTCCCACCACCACCGCATCCGCAAAGAACCGCCTGCCAAGTTCCATGGCGTCATTATCAGACAAAGCGGCGGGAATCTGGAGTTCATTTAAAAAATCCGCCGGAACAAGCTGGGGGTTGATGACCGGTATTCCTTTTGATTGAAGCGCTTCCTTGATCGCTGAAAAAGAGGCTTCGTCAGAGACCGGCCGGTCCTTTTGCCACCAATATCTTACTGATGGTTCACCCGGGCGCTGCTCTGAAACAAGCAGGAGAACCTGGGGCATTTTTTCAATCGAGGCGGCAACCCCGGCAGCGGCCATGGCCTGCTGGAGCTTTTCGATCGAAATCGTCGCCTGAACAAGAACGCGGTAAATCCCTTCCGTTTTGCTTTCCTGCAAAACCTTATAGTCCTGGATGAATTCATCTTTGCGATCGGCCAGCAGATTGCTGACGGCGTCGAATTTTTCAGTGAGCAGGGGAAGGGGGAGTTCGCCGATGGCCGCCGCTTCAACAGCGGATTTCAGGCCATCGGCCACAGCCGCTTCCCGCGCTCCGGCAAGGTTTGATTTTATCTGGCTTTCTCCAATCGCGATGACCGCTTTTGTTTTATCCGCTGCTGCTACCGGCAGAATGCCGGCAATCAGGATGAAAATAAAAAGTCCGGCTGAAATTAGAGCCGCTGTCCGAAAAAGACGGGGCATCTGTTTCATAGATCATGTCCTCATGATGATAATTAAAATTGATTCTATTCTTTAAGACTTCCGGTTTAAAGTGTATTCCGCAATCATGGTCAACGTGTCACGGGTTTCCGAAGGCGCAAAAGTGTCCATGATCTCTCTGGCCTGGTTCACGCGCGAAAGCGCAATCTCCTGACAATAGTGGATGCCGCCGTACTGATGAAGGAGCCGGACCAGGCGCTGGAATTCGCCATCTGAAAAACTCATGCGCTGGATGAGGTTTGTCATCCACTGCCTGTCCGCGGGCGCTGCTTTGTCGAGGCTGTATATTACCGGCAGCGTCAGCTTGCCTTCCTTTAAGTCCGCGCCGATGGTTTTCCCCAAAGCCTGGGTGTCGGATGTGTAATCCAAAAGATCGTCGGCGATCTGAAATACGACGCCGATATGAAAGCCGAACGCCGCCAGTTTTTGCTCAACGTCTTCGGGCGCGCCGGCGATAATGGCGCCGGTTTGGCAGGCGCCCTGAATGAGAAATCCGGTTTTTCGCCGGATCACATCCATGTATTGGCTTTCCGTGAGTCCCACATCCCCTTTTCGGATGAGTTGCACGATTTCGCCCTGGCACATGCTTTCCGTGATATCGGCGATCACGCCGATGATTTTAGGGTTTTTTGTTTCAGCGGCAATGGACAAAGCGCGGGCCAGCAGGAAATCCCCTACCAGAACCGTGACAGGCGCGCCGTAAATCAGGTGGGCCGCGGGTTTTCCCCGGCGCATGGAAGCGCCGTCCACCACGTCGTCATGGAGCAGCGTGGCCGCGTGCAGGAACTCCACGATGGTTGAAAACCGTTTGATGAACTCGTCGGTGTATCCGCACAGGCGGGCGCAGAGCATGTTGAGCAGGGGACGGAGCCGCTTGCCCCCTGAAAAAATCAAATGTCCGGCGGTCTGGGCGACCAAATCCAGGTGAGGGGTTAAGCTGGCGCGGAGCGCCTTTTCGATATCATCCAGATCCCGGCTGACCCGGTCCATGAGTTCTTGTTTTAAGCCGGTCATGCGGCCTTTCCTTTCAGATCATATTCATGGGCATCCGTGATTTGAACGGACGCGAATTCTCCGATTTTCATTCCGGGGGATTGAATGCAAGTGACGCCATCCACTTCAGGCGACTGGAAATAAGTCCTGCCGAGATACAGCCGGCTTTCCATCTGCCGCTCGACAAGGACTTCGTATGTCTCCCCCACGCGGCCCCGGTTGTGATCCAGCGATATTCTTTTTTGAAGCGTCATGAGCGCATCATGGCGCTGCCGGGCGATTTTTTTGGGCACATGGTTTTTCAACCGATGGGAGGCTATGTCCTCGGCATCCGAATAGATGAACACCCCGGCATGATCAAACCGGACTTTTTGCATAAAATCAAGCAGGAGTTTGAAATCCCGGTCTGTTTCCCCGGGAAAGCCCACCAGGAGGGTGGTGCGGAGGGCCGCATCCGGAACGGCGGCACGGATGTTGTCAAAAAGTTTCAGCAGATCATCGGTTGCATAGGGCCTTCCCATTTTTTTTAATACAGCGGGGCTGGCGTGCTGAATCGGGATGTCAAAATAGGAACAGACATGATCGTATTTTGCGACAGTGCGAATCAGAGTGTCGTCGGTCATGTCCGGCGATCCATACAAAAGCCTTAACCGTATCCGGTTTGAGAGCAAAGCGATTTTTTCCAGCAAATTGCTCAATGAAACCTTCGGCCGCAAGTCATTGCCATAGGAGTAGGTATCCTGACCGATGATGATGAGTTCCTTAAACCCGGAATCGATTAATGTTTTGGCTTCAGCCGCAACATCTTCAATCGGGCGGCTTCGCAAACCTCCCCGGAGCTTTGGAATGACGCAGTAAGTGCAGCGGCGGTCGCAACCCTCCGCAACCTTAAGATAAGCAAGGGACGACGTGCTTGGGATTCTTCTGGTTTCAGCGCGCTGAAGCGGGTGGGACGCGGGCGCCGGCAGCAGGCATTTGACATTGTTGTCATTTCCCTGGGCTGCCGCAAGAATCTGATGGTACGCGCCGGTCCCCAGAAATGCATCCACCTCCGGAAGAGAAGCCGCTAAATCTTCCCGGAACCTCTCCGGCAGGCACCCGGCCACAATCAGGCGACGGCATTTGCCTGTTTTTTTAAATTCGGAGAGTTCCAGGATCGCATCGATGGATTCCTCAACAGCCGTTTCAATAAACCCGCAGGTATTGACAACAATGACGTCGGCTTCATCGGCATTCCGGGTAAGGCCGAACCCCCCAGCAGCCAGATCGCCCAGCATGATCTCACTGTCCACCAGGTTTCTCACGCATCCAAGGCTGTTTAAATAGACTTTAAGGTTATTTTTCATTCAAGAAAATATTTATGAAACATCCCCTCACCCCGACCCTCTCCCCCTCAATAATGGGGAGAGGGCAGGGTGAGGGGGCTCTGTGATTAACTTCGAAAATATATGGTGTTAACCCTATTCTCCGGTAAATGTGGCCTTTCGCTTCTGGCTGAACGCCGTGATGGCTTCCATAAGGTCATTGGACGGTATGATGTTCGTGCTGATGGAGGCCACGTATTTCAGGCCGTCATCAACCGACTTGCCGATGCCGTAGTTCAATACGTCCTTGGACGCCTGGACCGCCAGCGGCGGATTGTCCGCAATGCTCATGGCCAGCGCCTCCGCTTCTTTCATGAGCGTCTCATGATCCGGGTAAATTTCATTGACCAGAAGAATTTCCCTGGCGCGCCTGGCGTCGATCAATTTGGCCGTATAGGCCAGCTCCCGGGCGATTCCCTGTCCGACGATATGAGGGATTCGCTGGAGCACGCCCACGTCCGCCACAAACCCGACCGCCGCTTCCTTAAGGCAGAACTGCGCATCGGCGGAGCAGATCCGGATGTCGCAGGCGGTGGCCATGTCCAGGCCGGCGCCGATGCAATAGCCGTGAATGGCGGCAATGACAGGCTTGCGGCACCTTTCAATGCAGCTCATGGTGTCCTGGAGCGGATAGATTTTTTTGATCAGCCGCCACTTGACCCCGCCTTTTTGATTCGGGTCCATGAGTTCGGAAAGCTCGCCGGCCATCTCGATAAGGTCGATGCCAGCGGTAAAGCACGGGCCCTTGCCGCTGATGATGACAACACGGATATCTTTGTCTTTATCCAGGTCATCAAAAATAGGCAGGGTTTCCGCCCATGCCGGCGGGTTCATGGCGTTTTTCTTTTCAGGCCGGTTCAAGTACACCCATGCAATGGGCGGTTTTTTTTCCACCAGATAAAATTTATAATCGCTCATCTGCCCTCCTTGAATTGTTTTCACCCGAATGGAATGAAAAAATTTAAATATTGATATGTAATGTTTTTTTAGTAACTATCATCCCAACTTAAAAAAATAAAGGATGAATCATCATTTATTTTCGTAACAGGGATTTAGGTCTATCAGACCCGTTCGCCCAGGCAAGCGGTTGTTTTTATATTTTAGAACCCAATGCCATCAATTTAAGCCCCCCTTTCGCAAAGGGGGGTTGGGGGGATTTCATGCAACCTTCCGTTCAGAAACTAATGACATTGTTTTAGATCCAATAAACGATAATGAGCATTCAATTAAAGCATCGCCTTTCCACTCCGCTTCGCATCGGGAATAAAACGATTTCAAAAAGGCTGATCCTTGCGCCCATGAGCGGGTTAACCCATGTGGCATTCAGGGAACTGGTCGCCCGATATGGCGGGTATGGTCTGCTCTACACGGAAATGTGCAGCGCCAAAACCGTTCCCCACGAAAATCGGTATGTTTCTCCGGTATTCCGGTGGCGGGATGAAGAACTGCCGGAACTGGTGTGCCAGATTTTCGGATCTGAGCCCGGCGTTATGGCAACTGCCGCCCGGCGAATTGAGGCAGAGGGCTTTTGGGGGGTGGATATGAATTTCGGGTGTTCCGTGGCAGCCATCTGCAAGCGCAATTGCGGAGCGGCGCTTTTGAAAACCCCGGATCTGGCCGTGGAAATCGTTCAGGCTGTCCGAAGCGCCGTCTCGATTCCTGTGATCGTCAAATTCCGCACCGGCTGGGAGGAAAGAAAAAATAATCCCGGTGATCTTGCCCGGCGGTTTGAAGACGCCGGCGCGGACGCGCTCATATTTCACCCCCGAGTTGCCCCGGACCGGAGATCCCGGCCTCCCAAATGGGAAAATATCGCCCGGGTCAAACAGGCGGTTTCCATCCCGGTATTCGGTAATGGCGAGGTGTTTTGCCAGGCGGATGCTGAAAAAATGCTGGCGGCAACCGGTTGCGACGGGATTGCCCTGGGCCGGATCGCCGTTGCCAAGCCGTGGGTGTTTGCCCAGTGGACCGATGGTTTTGAGCCGGATGGGGAGATTCACAGGAAAACCATCAAGCAAATGCTTGCGTTGCTGAATCAGCATTATGAAACTGTTACCGCCATCCGTAAATTTAAAAAAATAGCCGTTTATATCGCCGCGTTGTTTAAATACGGCCACGCATTCTGCAAACGGCTCCACAATGCCCGCGATGTTTCCGCAATAGAAGCCGAAGCGGATGCGTTTTTCGACGCTTCTCCGGAACTGGCGGAAAGACCCAACATGAATCTTTTCAGGTAAGGCGTTTTTGAAAACATGCGCAACCTGAAAAGATCAAATATTTCTTTACATTTAAATATTTTTTAAAATATTAAATATAGTATGCACCGTCATCATTCTATAACACAAAGCGGCGTAAAAGCCGGCAAGGCGCTCTCCATCCGCGAGGAGTTTGAAAAGCGTGAGGAATCCTTTATTTCTCCATTTGGCATGCTCTCATCAAAATCAAGGGGCCGCGGGAAGCCCGAAGAACCCTGCCCGGTGCGCACAGTCTATCAGCAGGATCGGGACCGGATCGTGTTTTCAAACGCCTTCCGCAGGCTCAAGCACAAAACACAGGTCTTTTTATCCCCTTTGGGCGACCATTACCGGACCCGTCTGACCCATACGCTGGAAGTGGCGGAAATCGCCCGCACCATCAGCCGGGCCATGCGCTTAAACGAGGACCTGGCGGAAGCCATCGCCCTGGGCCATGACCTTGGTCATACACCCTTCGGCCACAGCGGTGAAACCGCGCTTAAGGAGATCTATTCAGTGGATTTCTGCCACAATCAGCAGAGCCTGAGGGTGGTGGACATACTGGAGCGAAACGGCCAGGGATTGAACCTCACCTATGAGGTCAGAGACGGCATATTGAAGCACTCCAAGGGATTCGGCGACATCATGCCTTCCTGCCCTGAGGAAAAAGCCGCCACCGTGGAAGGTCGGATCGTCCGGTTTGCCGACATCATCGCCTATGTCAATCATGACCTGGATGACGCCATTCGCAGCGGCGTGATCACGCGCGAGCAGGTGCCCGCGCCGTGCAAGGAGATTTTAGGCCAAACCCATTCCCAGCGGGCCACCACCATGATCCGGGATTTGATCTTTTCAAGCGAGATACGGGGAAACGAGCTTTATCTTCAGTTCTCCGATGAAGTACAGGCATCCATGACCATTTTGCGTCAGTTCCTCTATGACAATGTATATCGCTCCAAAAGGGTCCATGACGAGTTTGTCAAAGCCAAGAAAATGATTTCCGAACTTTATACGTATTTCAAGAACCATCCGGATGTTCTCCGCAGGAGACTGGCGGGCATGGAGATGGAATCCTCCTATCCGCCCGATGTCCCCGTGGACAGGATTATCTGCGATTTTATCGCCAGCATCACGGATCGGTATATTCTTAATCTTTATAATGAGATATTTATCCCATCCCCTCTGG
>JALOPH010000191.1 GCA_025453995.1 Desulfobacterales bacterium | reverse complement strand
GTTATTTTCGTTGCGGATTCACTCGTCGTTAGACGCGAAAAGAATAAATTATCATTAATT
Organism: Desulfobacterales bacterium; assembly: GCA_025453995.1. Classification (GTDB taxonomy): domain Bacteria; phylum Desulfobacterota; class Desulfobacteria; order Desulfobacterales; family Desulfosalsimonadaceae; genus JALOPH01. The sequence continues at coordinate 6,986 of JALOPH010000191.1, read as the reverse complement.
GATCTCCACGAAAATTTAAAAAAAATGGGTCTGGATATCCGAAAAATTCCCCTTGTTCTTCAGTATAATAAAAGGGATCTCGAAAACAAAGGTCTTCCTGTAATGCCTATAGAAAAAATGGAACTGGAACTCAATCGGCAGTTGCATGTCCCGTCCTTTCCCGCAAGCGCAGTGACTGGTGAAGGTGTTGGAAAAACGTTGACAGAAACGTTAAAACTGACACTCCAATATCTCCAAAACGAATTCAAATGGGCTTAGTTGATAAAATGAAATCAAACGTGGTTTTAAAAGGCAGCTTGAGCTTTATTAATCTGGGAGAACTGCTTCAGCTTCTTGGGGGAAGCGGCAGCACCGGAATTGTTAAAATTACGAGTATCTATGCCAACGATCCCGGAATCATTTACTTGGTTGAAGGAAACCCTGTGAATGCCGATTGCGGGGAAGTAAAGGGACTCAATGCCATAAATGCCATGTTCGGATGGATCGATGCACAATTTGAATTTATAAATGAGCCCGTCTCCTGCCCAAAAATTATAAAAAAAAACCGGATGGAAATTATTCTGGATGGACTCAGATTGGTCGATGATGGGATAATACCTAAATTGGGGCGCGCTCCGCTTCTGCAGCCGGCCAGTCTGATGTCAAATGACGATTCTGAACTGCCAGTTGTTAAGGGGCCTTTAATAGATTATATTTATATTCTTGATGAAGAAGAATTCGCCGATGGAAAGGAAATAGTTATTCAGGAAAAATATGGAAACTGGCTTTGGGTTGTATTGCAGGGCACCGTAGAGGTGGTTCGATTGTTGCCTGAAGGCCCGGCCCGCATCGTCCGGCTGACAGACGGCTCTTTTATTGGAAGCATCGGCTCTTTATTTGAAAAGACAAAAATAAGAAGCGCGACTGTTTTGTCTATTGGCCGGGTTCAATTGGGAGTCTTGGATTTTGATCGGATTTTCAGAGAGTTTACGAATATATCAGAAAATCTAAAGGCCCTATTGAAATCCCTTGAAAAGCGATTTAAAGAAATATCAACCAATTGTGCTGAAGCAATTTTGAATAAAACCCAGAATCTAAATCTCAATGATTTTAAGCTGTATATATCTTCTGACAAAAATAATGACAGAGCCTATCAAATTAAGAGAGGTAAAGCATTTGTCGTAAGAAAAAACAAAAATCAGTTTATAAAACTCTGTCAGCTTGACCCTGGGGATATAGTGGGCGATGTCCCATTTCTCAATACATCACACGAGCCTGATTCTGCAGAGGTTTATGTGTCTAAAGATTTTGAGGCTATGGAGATTGATCTAAATGATCCCAAAGAAGAATATGACGACCTGTCTGAAACACTCAAAAACCTTATAAAACACACCGCTTCTTGTACAATCGTAACCACAAATAGATTGGTAAATACAATGATAAAAGGATCAGCCGGATGATGATTTAACATTGATTATTTTTTATAGATACATATAATGTAATATACCATTGGATTCACATAAGGGTTGGCGGCTTATAAATTAAGGAGATTGGAAATGAAGGAATATAAAAGAAAACATGAAAGATATGACTCTTTAAATCTTTTATCCTATGTTTGTATTGATTCTGATGGGAAAGAATGGTCCCAGGGGATGGGGAGAACGTTGAATATAAGTTCAAGCGGAATGAAACTTGAAACCCATGAGCCTGTTGATACACGGTATATTTTATTGCTATCCATCGGCATTGAGGATGACGTGGTTGATATCAAAGGTAAAGTTATTTATTGCAACCGTGGCGCAGAGGGCAAATTCGAATCCGGCATAGAGTTCAAGCATGTCAAACCGGACGCACTCTCGGTTCTCAATAAGTACATTGAAGAGTTCCACAAGCAGTTTAACAAATAGAAGAAAATCAAGCGGGTTTTATCTTTAATAGGATGATATAATGGAATTGCCAGTATTTGAAACCGATTTTCCAGATCTTGTATTGCTGAAACGCGGCAAAGTCAGAGACATATATGATTTAGGCGATAAATTGTTGCTTGTGGCAACTGATCGAATTTCTGCATTTGATGTCGTCATGCCAAATCCCATTCCACAAAAAGGCAAAATACTGACACAGATTTCACTTTTTTGGCTGGATATCATGAAGCCGATCGCAGTCAACCATCTGATCACGAGCGATGTCAATCAATATCCCGAGGAATGCCATCCCTACTCTGATATTTTAAAGGGGAGGAGCATGCTGGTTAGAAAAACTCAACCGTTGCCTGTTGAATGTGTTGTTAGGGGGTACCTATCTGGTTCCGGATGGAACGCCTATCTCGAAACAGGAGAAATCTGCGGTATTAAACTCCCCGATGGGCTCAAAGAATCAGACCGTTTGCCTGAGCCAATTTTTACCCCTTCAACCAAGGAAGAAATCGGCATCCACGATATCAACATCGATTTTAACGAAGTGGTCCGATTAATCGGTCCGGCCAGATCTCAGCAAATCAAGGAATTAAGCATTCGCATTTACCAGAAAGGAGCTGAATATGCTGCTGAAAAAGGCATCATTATAGCGGATACCAAATTTGAGTTTGGCATCGACGGAGACCGCTTGATTCTTATTGATGAAATATTAACGCCAGACTCATCTCGATTTTGGCCAAAAAAATCCTACCAACCGGGCGGTCCTCAACTCAGCTATGACAAACAATACTTAAGGGATTATTTAATATCCATAAAATGGAACAAAACCCCTCCCGCCCCCAATCTTCCGCTGGAAGTTGTGGAAAACACCCGCCTTAAATACATGGAGGCTCTCGGATCTCTTACCGACATTCGTCATGCAATTTGAAGCCAAGACAGTATCGATTGATTCAATTGATATAGAAGACACTTCATTTAAAATTTCCACGCCAAAGCAGATTGACGAACTTGCCCATTCCATCGAACGAACAGGTCTTCTTACGCCACCCATAATCAAAGCGCTTCACAATGGCTATATCATTATCAGCGGATTCCATAGATTGTATGCCTGCAAAAAAATTGGATGGAAGAACATTGAGTCACGAATCATCTCACCAGATGTGAAAGATGTTGACTGTTTAAAAGTTGCTATTTTGGATAATGCATATAATCGGCAGATGAATTTAATCGAAAAATCCATTGTATTAACAAAGCTCGCAAGTTTTTATAGCGCCGAAGACGAATTCATTACCAACGTCAATGAGATAGGTTTTGGCGATAATCTAAATTATATCAAAAAACTGCTTAAACTGACTACACTGATACCGGAGCTTCAACATGGCATTTTATCTGGCGTCACCCCGATGACGATCGCGCTTGAAATTGGCACTTATGATAAAGAATCAATGTTTCCGATACTCCGACTTTTTGAGGGGCTTCATCCGACACTCAATCAGCAAAAAGAAATCCTGACTTTGATTAGGGAAACTTCAAAAATCAGAAACAGTTCCATAGAAAATATTGTTAAAGATCAACAAATCCTGGATATAATGAATAACCCTGATTTTTCGCGAGTTCAAAAGATAAAGGAGTTGAGGGTTTGTCTACATAAAATGCGTTATCCTCATATATCGCGGCATTATGATCGGTTTAACGTTCTGACCCATCGGCTCAAACTCCCGGAAAAAATAAAACTGATCCCTCCTGAAAATTTTGAAGACATTGGTTTTTCAATGTCAATGAAGTTTGATTCGCTTCAGGAATTTGAGTCCTGCCTAAAGGTATTAACGAGTCTTTCAGATTCCCTTGAATTTAAAACAATAATCAGCAACGACAGTGCAGCTTAAGCGTTTCTATATTGATTTTACGATTGCGGAAAGCCCTGTGGTTGAATCAATCCGAAATCGGATATCCATACCTCCGACCTATGTCGAAAGTCCTGATTCAATTTATGAAATGCTCTTAAAATCTGATGATCCGGTCAGTCTTGGTAAAAAAACCCTTTTTTTAACGCAAAACAGAGGGGCTTTTATTCGTGAGTGCCCCGGCACCAGTCATTATACATGCTGCAGTTACAAGATACTGCATATCGGAACTTACTGCAGTATGGATTGCGCATATTGTATACTTCAGTCTTATTTCCACCCCCCCCTCCTTCAGTATTTTGTTAATCACAATGAATTATTAGATTCTTTGAATGGAATTTTTTCTCGAAAAAAGATCGCCCGGATCGGAACAGGTGAATTTACGGACAGCCTAATCTGGGAGCAAATTTTTCCTTTTTCCGAAACGCTCATCTCAAGGTTTTCAGGTCAAACCTATGCGGTATTGGAATTAAAAACAAAAACAATCCAGATAGATCATCTGCTTGACATGAAACATAATCGTAAAACAATTATGGCATGGTCGCTCAACACAGAAAAAATGATCCATGAGACCGAAAACCGAACCGCAAGTCTTTGGGCAAGACTGAATGCTGCACGCAGATGTGAAGCCAGCGGGTATCCTTTGGCCTTTCATTTTGACCCAATTTTTATATATCCAGGCTGTGAAAGAGATTATCAGAATGTAATCCGCCTGCTTTTTAAGCATGTTTCACCTGAAAATGTTGTCTGGATCAGTTTGGGAACCTTCCGTTATATGCCGGATTTAAAATGGATCATCGAGAGGCGATTCCCTCGCGTGATACTTCCATACGGTGAATTTATTAAGGGCATGGACGGTAAAATGAGATATTTCAAACCACTGCGAATTCAATTGTATAAGAAAATCATCGCAGAGATAAAAAAATGCGCCCCGGATGTTGTTATTTATTTTTGCATGGAAGATGATGAGGTGTGGCAGAAGGCTCTTGGTTGCTCGCCCTCTGAATTCGGAGGCTTGCCACAAATTCTTGACGCATGCGTTTCAAAACATTGCGGAATTGAAAAAACAGTTCTGGAGTCTGACTAAAATGTGCAATTGATTAAATAGACTTTATTAATAGCTGATTTTAATAAGCCCAGAGTGAATCTATAAAACAACTCCAATCAGATTTCGGGCTTGGGTTGGGATCTTCTTCCGGTTCGACTTCAGTTGTAAAAGACCAGGAATATGAAGTTTCTTCGACTGCTTCACTCTCATTGATCTCGCTGTCATTCTGGGGTGTGGGATTATATCTTATGGATGCTGTATAGTTGGCATTATAATCCAATGGCAACTCTTCATCATCCGGCGTAAATATGGCAACTACGTGAAACCCTGAATTGTTATAACGCCTGGACTTAAGGATGGCTTGTCCCTCAACAGCTGTTGCATCAGTTCCTTCTTTTCTTAATTCAAATGAATCAATCTGAACTTGGGTTGCTTTAATATCTGGAGAAAAATTAACAAAAATCTGATTTGTACTTACTTTAATATCAGTATTATTCGGCGAAGGAGAAGATGAAACCACATCCGGTATTTCAATGTTCTGAGCCGCCCCGGAGTGATCAGAACTTTTACGAAACATAGGCCATGGGGCTTCTGCCAAGCTCATGTTCCCGGGTTGGATTGCATACAGGTTTTTGTCGTGAGAACCGAAATAAATGGTTCCATTTTGATCAATGGTCGGGGAAGAATAGAGGATGTCATCCCCGGTTTTAAAAATCCAATCCTGTCTTTGGTCGGTTCCTTCTTCAACTTCAGGAGATTGGAATGAGTAAAAATTTCCATCTTTAGCCCCTACATAAAGAACAGGATATCTTCCTGAAAAACCAACTGCTGGCGAAGAGTTGATATCAAAAGGGGGTGATGTCCTTATGGCCCAAGAAATTCCACCATTTGAATTTAAAGCAAAAAAATAACCGTCCCAGGAACCTATATAAATTATACCATCCGGACCGATGGCAGGTGATGAATAGAAACCGGTTCCACCGTCAAATTCCCACGATTTGGTTCCATCCACATCAATACAGAATAACTTGTAATTGTATTCTAAAGCATCTCCGGTGCGGCATTCTCCAATATAAATTTTCCCGTTCGGTCCCACGGCCGGGGAACCGTAAACTTCTGTGTTGGTTTTAAATTTCCATTTTATTTGCCCATTGTCTGCAGCCAGGGCGTAAATATTGCGATCCAATGAACCAACATATACAACATCTTCCAATCCATCATTGCCAATAGCCGGTGATGAGACGATTTTTCCTTCGGTCGATATTTTCCATTTCAATGTCCCGCTGGATGCATTAAAGGCATATATTGTGTTGTCGCTTGCACCAACATATACGGCTCTTCCATTTGCGCTTATTGCGGGTGAAGAAAAAACAAAATCACCAATATTGTATGACCATTTAACAGTGCCGTTTGGTTTTAATGCATAGAAATTATTATCCAATGACCCGAAATAAATAGTCCCATCCGGACCCACCGCCGGGGAGGATTGAATTTCTGCTCCAGTGAGGAACCGCCATTTTTCCAATCCGGTTTCAGGGTCGATAGCATATAGGTTCCCATCATCAGACCCAATATAAACTGTTCCATCAGGGCCAACTGCTGGAGAACAGTCTATTTCGCCGTCAGTTTCAAATTTCCATTTTGCCACAATAACTCGTATGGGATCTGATTCGCTCGAAATACCCAATTCCTTTATTGCGGTGCAGGTAGGTCGAAAAAAACCGCCCTGGTATATATGTGTAAAAGTGCAAAAGTATTGATTGGTTTCAATAATTTCTTCAGGACTTCCATCTCCATAATCCATTTTATATGATTCGGGTCGACTGGTATTTGCATTGACATAACAAGTGATTGTTACCTCCAAGGGTGCAAGGCCGGAAAATGGTTGAGCGGTTAAAGTGACGGTTTTTGCAGAAAGAGCAGGGGTTCCAACTGTTAATATTACGATTATTAATGTCGCACATTTTAATGCGTTAAGCCTGAAATTTACATTTGGCATGAATTTTAGATCCTTGACATCAGTTGATTTAATTTTTTCTTTTAATACATTAAAAAATCGCAATAGTCAAAGGAAAAGCCCGGCAATAAGATGGACTCTGTTGAAATAACTTGTCCAAGAAATTATCTATAATTAAACAA
>JALOPH010000190.1 GCA_025453995.1 Desulfobacterales bacterium | reverse complement strand
CTGCAATCAAATCCGCCCGTTGTGATATTGTATACCCTGTCGGTGACCGCGTGGGTGTCATTGATGCTCATCACGCTTGCCACCACAACAGGGATTTTATTAAATGGCCCTTTGAATGCAACCTTTTTAAAGCTGCTCGCATCAAAGGTGCCGGCTTCCACAATGGTTCCATTGGGCAGCACGTGGTGACCAGCTTCCACAACTATGTAGCCTACGGTTTCAGTGGTGTGTTTTCCGTCAAGATAGTCCCATTCCTGAACGCGGATTTCAAATCCGATGTTGTTGACATAGCGGATGCGCAGGACAGCGGGGGTGCTGTCTTTCGCGCTCATAGGTTCTGCCACAACAATGGGATTGATAAAAGCCTTTGTTAAGGGAACAAACTTCCAAGACTGTCCGACCGATACCTCGCCTTTTTGAATTACAAATTCAGGCTCCAGCTCACAATTCAGATCTGCGCCATCACAATCCTGATCGATTCCATCTCCGCAAACTTCTAAAGCGCCAGGATAGATTGTGGTGTTTCTGTCATTGCAATCGCCTTCATTCTCAGTATAGCCATCCCCATCATCATCAACATCTGCCGGGTCAGGAGCACACCCCTCATCAACAGAGCCGTTGCAGTTATTGTCAATGCCGTCGCCGCAGACTTCGGGCGCGCCGGGACGAACGGCGGCGTTGGTGTCGTTGCAGTCGCCGGAGGTGGCGGTTAATTCAGCTGCGAGATAATAATTGGATGCCGGGCGATTGACGGACTGGATGGATGACCCATTGGAATACCTGTCTCCATCTGTATCCCGATACCAGGTCCGGGTGCATCCCTCATCAACAGAGCCGCTGCAGTTGTTGTCAATGCCGTCGCCGCAGACTTCGGGCGCGCCGGGACGAACGGCGGCGTTGGTGTCGTTGCAGTCGCCTTGACTCTCGGTGTAGCCATCTCCATCATTGTCAATATTATTTTCAGATGGAACAAGGTAATTCAATATTTCGGAATAGTCGCTTCCCAATCCATTGGCGTCAAAACTTTGAGCGGCAAAACAATAGTGTTGACCGCTCTCAAGGTCTGAAATGACACAACTGGTCTGGCCAGCAGAATTTATCGTCCGATACGGTGAAGCCTTATAGTTGGTTCCGGATTTTCCGGCATAAACTCTGTAACCGACAACCCTGTTATCATTAGGCCTGTTCCAGGCCAGGGTTATCTGAGCAGAATGTGCGGCAAAGGGCTGACTGAGCTGCCAAATTAATACAAAGCTGACTGATATGAATAACAGCCTGAAGTTAATCCGCCTTTTTTCGCATAAATGTGGGTATATCGAGGTCCACATAGGGCTCCTCCTTCATGTTGTAAGCATTTGCAACCTTCTTGATAAGGCCCACCTTTTTCGTCATGGCGCCTGCAAGCTTTTCTTTGGCGATCTCTTTCTTCCGTTCAAATGCCGGCCGCGACAGTTCATTCTCAAAATATCTGAGCTCATCCGGCGTCGCGTTGCGCACAACGCCTCTGGACATTTCCCGGATGGCCGGTTTGATCGCCCGGACCTTGCCGTCGCCGATGCCGGTTGCAATCACGGTCACCCGCAATTCATCGCCGATATTTTCATCCACGGATGTCCCCCAGATGATTTCCACATCATCATCGCCGATCTCATTATAAATCCGCTCGGACGCTTCAGTGGTTTCTTCCAGAGTCAAATCGGAATTGCATGTAATGTTCATCAAAACGCCTCTTGCCCCGGCAATGGAATTGTCTTCCAGCAAGGGGTGCGAAATGGCCCTTTCAGCGGCTTCGATGGCGCGGTTTTCGCCCGTGGCAACCCCGATTCCCATGATCGCCATACCCGCTTTGGACATGATGGCCTTCACATCCGCAAAATCAAGATTGACCAGGCCCGGCCGCATACTGAGATCCGTGATCCCTTTTACCGAATGATGCAGAATCTCATCGGCTTTTCTGAACATCTCTATCAGGGTGGATCTCTTTGACGCAACGCCCCTCAAACGGTTGTTGGGGATGGTGATGACCGTATCAGCCACTTCTTTAAGCCTCGCAAGCCCTTCATCTGCCTGCTTTCCTCTTTTCCGGGCCTCAAAGGCGAAGGGTTTTGTCACCACCGCCACCGTGAGAGCGCCCAGCTCCTTGCAGATCTCAGCGATAATGGGCGCTGCGCCCGTGCCTGTGCCTCCGCCCAGACCCGCCGCGATAAACACCATATGGCTTTCGGCAAGGGCCTGCTTGAGGAGATCGGTGGATTCAACCGCCGCATCCCGGCCGACATTGGGATCAGCTCCTGCTCCGAGCCCGCCGGTAAGCATCTCGCCCAATTGGATTTTGATGTTTGCCCTTGAACTTGCAAGGGCTTGGGCGTCCGTGTTGGCGGCGATGAATTGAACGCCGTCCAAGTTGGAACAGATCATGTTGTTGATGGCGTTTCCGCCGCCGCCGCCGACCCCGATCACTTTGATTTTTGCAGACGCCACAGGTTCAACATATTGAAAACTCATACCCCCACCTCCTTGACATTTTGTCCATGTTTGTTTGAATAAATCCCTTTGATTTTCGACATCCTTATAAAATTTCTGCCCAAAGATATTTTAAATTTCGAATATCGAACAAGGAATTGCGAACCGCAGAAGCGGCGACAGTACTTCGAAATTCGATATTCCTTGTTCAACATTCTGCAGTTCAACAAATCATTTTAAACCGGCAAAGAATCTGAGAGGCAACCCCTCAGAATAAATGTGTAAAAATCCATTTTTTATTCATCCCCTTAAACGATCACATCCTGAACCATCCCCGCATCCGCTTCATGATCCGGTTGAATATATTGACATCCCGGATGCGGAATTTTTTGGTCTCCTGGTTCTTGGAGCCATAAACCACCAATCCGACGCCTGTGGCGTACATGGGGTTGTTCACCACATCCACCAGCCCGCTGATGCCCTGGGGTGTACCCACTCGGACAGGCAGTTCAAAAACAGATTCCGCGACCGACGAGATCCCTTCCAGAAGAGCCGAACCACCCGTAAGCACGACCCCGGACGTGATGTAGTCCTTCATTCCGGCCCTCAAGATTTCCCGTTTCACAAGGGTAAATATCTCCTCAACCCGGGGTTCGAGAATTTCCGCCAGTATCTGCCTGGGCAGTTTCCGACCGCCCCGACCGCTCATATCCGGTATCTCGATGGTTTCCTCATTCTTGACTTTGTCGGGCAGACAGGTTCCATATCTTAACTTGATCTTTTCCGCTTCAGCCATCGGGGTTCTTAAGCCCACGGAAATATCATTGGTCATATTATTCCCGCCGATGGCCAGCACAAAGGTATGACGGATATTGTTGCCCGAAAAAATCGCCAGATCCGTGGTGCCCCCGCCGATGTCAATGAGCATGGTCCCGCTTTCCTTTTCTTCGGTCGTCATGACCGCTTCGCTGGACGCGATGGGCTCCAATATGATGTCGCATACATCCAAACCCGCCTTGTTGGCGCACTTGACGATATTCTGGGCGGATGTCACCGCGCCGGTGACAATATGGATTTTGGCTTCCAGGCGCACCCCTGCAATGCCGATGGGATTGCGGATCCCCGGTTCCCCGTCCACGATGAACTCCTGGGGCAGCACATGAATCACTTCCCGGTCCATGGGAATGGCCACTGCCCTGGCGGATTCAATCACTCTGTCAATATCCGCCTGGGTGATTTCTTCCCCTTTCAGCGCGATCAGGCCGTAACTGTTAAAACCGGTAATGTGCCCCCCGGCGATTCCGGCATAAACAGAAGAAATCTCACAACCGGCCATGGTTTCGGCTTCCTCAACCGCCTTCTTAATGGACTCCACCGTCGATTCAATGTTGACCACAACGCCTTTTCGCAATCCCACGGAGGGATTACTCCCGATGCCGATAATATTGACCTCTTCACCCGACACTTCTGCGACAACAGAGCATATCTTGGTGGTCCCGATATCCAACCCGACAATTATCTCTTCACGCTTTCCCACCTTTAACCTCCTTTTTCTCCCCTTCAGACCCTTGATCTGTATTTAGGCACGCGGCAACATGATCGACAACCCTCAAGTCCAGGGCGGCAATCGCCGGAACATGGTCGTGTTGTCTGATATATGCAAAAATCCTGTCCAGTCGTTCATACTTTTTTCGATAGTCCCCATATCCCAGTTTGATAAGCGCAACGGGAGCGTCGATCAAAAGACTCAATCCCATTTCCCGGTCCACCTGAATCGTCTTGATCATCTTGTTGGTAAGGACCTCGCCTTCATGTCCGCCCATGTTGAGTATTTCCATGACCGCAGCAAATACCTGAGTCTGTGGCATCTGAGACGATCTCCAATCCGCGCAATCCACGCCGGTGATCACCGGAAAACCGGCGGCTTCCTCTCCAACGGCTTCTTTGAAAATATCCCCATTCTGATTGATAAGAAACGGGCGCCCCAGATCGATCACCGCAACAGCTTTGTGCTCTTTGATAAAAATAATGATGCTCCCAGGAAGCTCTCTGTATACCTCCACATCAGAAATCCAGGGAACCGCCATCAGCCGTTTACGGATGCCCGGCAGGCTGACGGATAAAATATTGGTGCCTGTTTTAATCCTGGCGACATCCATAATCTGCTCGGGCGTCAGCCGGGAATCCCCACGGATGATGACATGCTGGGCTTTAAAATAGTCGCACTGGGTCAGCGCGTCGTGGCCGAAAATAAACATCAGGCTCATTCCGCCGATAAAGGCCACGCTGCAAAGGCTTTTAAATACGATATCGGCAATTTTCATAAACAGCGAACGCGGCGGTTCGTCCAATGGGTTTTTATATTTGTTTTTCCTGACTTTCGCTCTCATAGGCTATGACTTTATTCAATTACTCTCCAGTGATTTTCACTTCCGGCGCCAGCTTCACGCCAAACTTCTGATACACTATCCCGCGGACCTTTTCAGACAACTCAAGAATATCGCCGGCAGATGCCCTGCCCCGGTTTATGATAAAATTTGCGTGTTTTTCAGACACCTCGGCGCCGCCAATACGAAACCCTTTTAACCCGGACATCTCGATGAGCTTGCCGGCCGGTTCCCCGATCTCCGGATTTTTGAAAAAACATCCTGCGCTGGGAAATCGTCCGGGCTGGGCAGACCATCTTTTCCGGGCGATTCCCCTCGCTGAATCTCGAAGCGATCTGCGATCGCCCGGACAAAGCAAACAGTCGCCGGAAAGGATTATAAACCTGTCCATCTCAGCGCCCTTATCATTTGTAAAAGACAGCCCCCTGTATGACCAGCTCAATGCCGCTCTTTCTATTGACTTGATTTCTCCATCCGGACTCAGGATGTGAATGCCCGCCACCACGTTTTCCATTGCCCCGCCTGAAGCGCCGGCATTCATCAATATGGCGCCGCCCACGGAGCCGGGTATGCCCAGGGCGAAATTCATTCCGGACAAATTGTGTTGAAGCGCGTATCGGCAGAGCGCCGCCAGTTTAGCTCCGGCCATGGCCCTCACCAGGACCGCAGATGGTGTCCGCTCAATCTGTTCGATCGTTTTTAGCCCTTCCGTCAATGAAATCACCACGCCCCGGATTCCCTTATCCCTGACCAGCAGGTTGCTTCCCTTTCCCATGACCAAATATGGAACATTGCTTTTATTGAGCTGTCGCACCAGCGCCGCCAGTTCATTTTTATCAGCAGCCATGACATAAGCGTCCGCTGGACCCCCGACCTTAAATGTCGTATGTGCAGACATGGGTTCGTCAAACCGCACGCGCTCCCCGAATTGTGTTTTCAGATGGTCCTTAACTAATTCGGGGATCGTCATGGCCCACGTCCTAAAAATCCTACCCAAAAATCACAACCATTTCGAATATCGAACAAGGAATTTCGAACCGCAGAAGTAAATCTATTCCTTCGACATTCGATATTCCTTGTTCGATATTCTGCGGTTCAACTATTTTCATTTTTGTTTCCGCCCGTCAGCAGCATGACTCCGGCCTTCCAGATATCGCCGGCGCCCAGGGTCAACACAATATCGTTTTTTCCGGCCACCTGCTTCACATGGGCCACGGCTTTTTCCATGTTGTCGAAAAAACTGGCGTCTTTATGGCCGTGCTGCTTGATTCCCTCACAAAGCTGCCGGGAATCAACACCTTGAATTTTGTCCTCCCCGGCCGGATAAATGGGGAGCAGCATCAGCACATCGGATTGATAAAAAGACCGGCTGAACTCGTCAAACAACGCCTGGGTCCGGCTGTAGCGATGAGGCTGAAACAAGACAATCAGCCGTTTTCCGGGCCAGCTTTTCCGGACCGCCTCCAGCGTTGTTTTGATCTCCGTTGGATGATGGCCATAGTCATCCATGACCATCACGCCGCCGACCTCACCCTTGAACTCCAGCCGCCGCTGGACGCCCTCAATGGTCTCAAGGGCGGACTTGATTCTGACAAACCCGATGTCAAGTTCAAACCCCACGGCAATGGCTGCCAGGGAATTGTATACATTATGGCTTCCCGGCAGGTTAAGGAGAATCTCGCCGATGAATTTTTCCTGACGATACACCTGAAATCGGCTGCGGGTGCCGTCAAACACAATGTCTCTGGCCTGATAGTCGGCCTGGGCGCTCAACCCGTAAGTGGTGTAGCGCTTCTTGATGTGGGGGATAATCTCCTGAATGGATGGATTGTCCAAACAAAGAACCGCGAGCCCGTAAAACGGCACCCGGTCTATAAAATCCAGAAATACCGACTTAATAGTCTCAATGTTTTTATAGAAATCAATGTGCTCCAGATCGATGTTGGTGACCAAAGCAATGGTGGGCGAAAATTTCAAAAAAGACCCGTCGCTTTCATCCGCCTCGGCCACAATGTAATCCCCGCCGCCCAGCACGGCGTTGGTGTTGATGCTTTTCAGCTTGCCGCCGATCACAACAGTGGGATCAAGCCCTCCTGCCCCCAGTACACTTGCCACCATAGATGTGGTTGTTGTTTTGCCATGGGCGCCGGCCACTGCGATGCTGTATTTCAACCGCATGAGTTCCGCCAGCATCTCCGCCCTCGGAATCACGGGTATGGCGGCTTCCAGCGCGGCCC
>JALOPH010000189.1 GCA_025453995.1 Desulfobacterales bacterium | reverse complement strand
GGGCGAAATTTCAAGGCAGTTGTCTTCATTTTTAAGTTGAAAACAACCATCTTTTTGGGAGAGGTATGTGCCGGGGCTATTGATGACTAACTGCATGGCGCCTCCTCATTTAAGTTGAAAAAATGGAGACTGATATCAGATTTGCAGGCCGCGGCTTTCCTTGCGGTGCATGGCGCAGCGGATGATGAGTTCGGCCACAATGGCGATGTTGCGAAGTTCAACAAGGTCAGGCGTGATTTTAAAATTCCAGTAGTATTCGTTGATTTCGTTCTGGATGATTTCGATCCTTCGGTTGGCCCTTGCCAGCCGTTTGTCGGACCTTACAATGCCCACGTAATTCCACATGAGCATTCTGATTTCATTCCAGGTGTGGGATACCATAATGACTTCGTCGCTGTCAGTGGTGCCGGAGTCGTCCCAGGGCGGGATCTGAATGGACGGTTCTGGTGCCAGATTCTCCATTTCCTCTATTGATTTTTGAGCAGCCTGATGGGCATAGGCCAGGGCCTCGAGCAGGGAGTTGCTGGCCAGGCGGTTGGCCCCGTGGAGTCCGGTGCAGGCGGTTTCGCCGATGGCAAAGAGCCGCTGGATGTTGGTCCGGCCGTAAATATCGGTGACTACGCCTCCGCACATATAATGAGCCGCCGGCACAACCGGAATCGGCTCTTTGGTCATGTCGATGTTGAATTCCAGGCACTTTTCATAGAGGTTGGGGAACCTGGCTTTGACAAAGTCCGGCGACTTATGGGAAATATCCAGAAACACGGAATCATCGCCCCGCTTTTTAAGTTCCGCGTCAATGGCTCTGGCCACCACATCACGGCACGCCAGCTCTTTTAAAGGGGAATAGTTAGCCATAAAAGGAGTCCCCCCGGCGTTGATCAGAATCCCTCCCTCACCCCTGACTGCTTCAGAAATGAGAAAATTCTTTGCATCCGGGTGATACAGGCAGGTGGGATGAAACTGGACGAATTCAAGGTCCGCCACCGTGGCTCCGGCCCTGTAAGCCATGGCGATGCCGTCTCCTGTGGCCACATCGGGATTGCTCGTATAAGCGTATACTTTTCCGGACCCGCCGGTTGCCAGAACGATGTTTTTGGCGCAGAAGGTGTGAGTGGTCTTGGATTGTTTATCCAGCACATAAGCGCCATAACAATAGTCTTCATGGGTGGTGACGACCATGCCGCGCTTAAGCCTTATAGAGCGGGTAATCAGATCAATGGAAATATGATGTTCAAATACTTTGATATTCTTGTGGTTTTTTACCTGATGGATCAGTGCTTTTTCAACCGCCAGTCCGGTCATGTCAGCGGCGTGAACGATGCGGTTGCGGGAATGCCCGCCTTCACGGCTTAGATCCAGATGCAGCCCAATGGCTTCTCCCGAATCATTTGTTTCTTGATTAAAATGAACACCAAGATTTATGAGTTCGCGAATTCTCTCAGGCGCATTTTTTACCACCATTTCAACAACATTTTCATTGCAGATGCCGTCGCCTGAAACCAGAGTGTCGCTGATATGCAGGTCAAAGGAATCAATGCTCGAAAAAACCGCGGCAATGCCTCCCTGGGCATAGGCGGTGTTGCTCTCCTGAACGTCTCGTTTGGTGACAATGTGAACAGTCCCAAAATCAGCGACTTTTAGCGCGAACATCAACCCGGCGACGCCGCTTCCGATGACAAGAAAATCCGATTGGTATTCCATAGGCGTTTATATAACGTAATCCTTTTTTATAACAGTGAAGATCTCCGCCGCTTGGCGCTGGATCCGATCATCATGCCGAGAAGCAGCACTCCTGCGCCTGCCAGGAATAGATACAGATAGCATTTGAATTCGCTCGAGCTTTTTCCGGCGCTTGCCAGTTCTTCTTCGAGTTCATTGATCCTCTTTGCCTTATCGTTGGCATCAGCGGATGCTTGATCCAATTTTGCTTTTAACGCCAGAAACTCTTCGGACTCAACCGGATTCCCATTGGCAGAAGCGCGCAAATCTGCCAGACTTTTCATGTTGATGTCAAGTTCTGATTTCAGAGACCCAATTTCTTTTTTCAGGCGTTCTTTTTCCTCTTCGGCCGCCGTAAGTTGAAGCTGGATTTGCTCCATATTTTTTAACGCCTCCGATGGCGCGGCGGCTCCCGGTTTTTTGTCCGTGAGGTAGCTGCTGATCAACCATCCCTCTTTCCCGTCCGGCAATTGAATTTTCGTCCACCCGTGGGACGATTCGAGCACCGTCACCGGCTCATTGGATTTCAAGGTTTTGATGACAGGATAAGAGGTGTCCTTTCCCTGGCGGACGCTGATTTCCGTGATGTCGGAGGTATACATTGTCTTTGAAAAAACCGGTGCGCCCCACGCGATAAGTATGATCAAGCTCAATAACGTGATTTTATTCATCACTGAAGAAGCTCCGTATTTTTTAAAAATGTCGTATGATTTTTAAGGGTATAAATATCGATTTAATAAAAATCGGTCTACAAATCTTTTGAAACCACAAAAACTTCCGGAAATCCGTTGTCAATCAAAACCTTCTCATGGGTTTGCGCTTTTTTAAGAGACGAATATTGACCGGCCCGCACCCGGTAATATGTGACGCCGTCTTTGGTAAAAGGCACAATCTGAACGTCTTCGACATACTGTTCCATCATTCCTTTCATCCGTTCGGCGTTGCTCTTTTGAGAGAACGCGCCGGCCTGGATCGTGAAGTCACCCGTAAAATAGGCATCCGCATTGGAATCATCCAGGAGCATGTCATCGGTGCCCAGCGCGGTTATCTTGACTTTGGCGGTGCCGTTCCTGACCATTCCGATCTGCGTTGCGGCTTCATATGACAGATCGATAATCCGGGTTCCAACATAGGGACCGCGGTCGTTGATTCGGACCACAGCCTTTTTGCCGTTTTCAAGATTGTTGACTTCCACCACAGTGCCCAGCGGCAGAGTTTTGTGGGCGGCGGTCATGGCGTGCATATTGTAGATTTCGCTGTTGGCGGTTTTTTTTCCATGGAAATCAGCCCCGTACCATGAAGCCACGCCTTCTTCAATAAACCCATGGGCTTTGTCCAAAGGATAATATTTTATACCGTCGATTTCATAGGCCTCTGGCAGCGGTGGCGTCTGCGGCGGCAGCCTTCGAATGGGGGAGCAGGCGTAGAGGCCGCTGATGACAAAGATAAATAATACCAATAGGCATGCGTAGCTTCGCGTAAACGATTTTTTCATGTGCTACCTTGTTTTAAAATTATTATTGAACCGCAGAATATCGAACAAAGAATATCGAATGTCGAAGTGATTTCCTGACTTCTGGGGTTCGAAAATCCTTGTTCGATATTCGACATTTTATAAAAGATTAAGCCTTATTTGTTGCGGAGCGCTATTTTTAGAACTTCTTTCATGTCATCCACGAAATGAAATTTCAATACGTCTTTAATGTTTTTCGGAATATCATCCATATCTTTTTCATTCCATTTGGGCAGAATGATGGTTTTAATTCCGGCGCGGTGGGCGGCAAGCATCTTTTCCTTGATCCCGCCCACGGGCATGACCTGGCCGCGCAATGTTATTTCTCCAGTCATGGCAAGGTCCTTATGGGTTGATTTGTTGGTCATCAGCGACGCCAGAGCCGTGAGCATGGTGACGCCTGCTGAGGGTCCGTCCTTTGGAATTGCGCCGGCAGGCACGTGGATATGGATGTCGTGCTTCTGAAAATAGTCATCGTCTATACCCAATGCGGCTGAATTGGCACGGATGTAGCTTAAGGCGGCAGTGGCCGACTCTTTCATGACATCGCCGAGCTGTCCTGTCAGGGTGAGTCTGCCGGTTCCTTTCATGGATGTGGCTTCAATAAATAGGATGTCGCCGCCGGCTTCGGTCCAGGCAAGCCCCATGACCACTCCCGGCGTGGCGACCCTTTTTTTCATTTCATCCGTGATGCGCAGCGGGCCCAAATATTCGGAAAGATTTTGAGCGTCTATCTTGACGGATGTTACTTCTCCCCTGGCGATTTTGCTGGCTACCCCCCGGCAGACATTGGCGATTTCCCGCTCCAGGTTTCTCAAA
The DNA here is from genome assembly GCA_025453995.1 of Desulfobacterales bacterium. Classification (GTDB taxonomy): domain Bacteria; phylum Desulfobacterota; class Desulfobacteria; order Desulfobacterales; family Desulfosalsimonadaceae; genus JALOPH01. The sequence continues at coordinate 3,180 of JALOPH010000189.1, read as the reverse complement.
CCCGCTTCAAGTGTATACCCTGAGATGATCTGTTTGATGGCTTGTTTGGTAAAAGAGATGTGCCCCGCTTTAAGGCCGTTGGCATCGCGCTGACGGGGAATCAAGTAACGGGTGGCGATTTTGATTTTCTCCTCCAGCGTGTATCCCGACAGCCGCAGCACTTCCATACGGTCCCGAAGCGCGGGAGGAATGGTATCCAATATGTTTGCCGTGGTGATAAACATCACTTTGGATAAATCAAACGGAACATCCAGGTAGTGATCCGCAAATGAAAAATTCTGTTCGGGGTCCAGTACTTCAAGCAGGGCTGAAGACGGGTCGCCGCGGAAATCGCTTCCGACTTTATCAATTTCGTCGAGCATGAACACCGGGTTGTTGGATTCGGCGCGCCGGATTCCCTGGATAATCCGGCCGGGCAGTGCTCCCACATAGGTGCGGCGATGACCTCGTATTTCAGCTTCATCCCGGATGCCGCCCAGGGCGATGCGGACGAATTTCCGGCCCAGCGCCCGCGCGATGGAGGCGCCCAGGGATGTTTTTCCGGTTCCCGGCGGTCCGGCAAAGCAGAGAATCGGCCCCTTGATATTGGGGTTTAATTTACGAACGGCCAGATATTCGAGGATGCGTTTTTTGGCTTTTTCAAGGCCGAAGTGGTCGGTATCAAGGATCTGCTGGGCTTTGTCCAAATCCAGTGTGTCAGCCGTGCTGTCATTCCAGGGGAGGGCAGTGATCCAGTCAATGTAGGTCGATGCAACCGTGTATTCCGCAGAAGAGGGGTGCATCCGGGACAAGCGGGACAGTTCCCGTTCCGCCTCCTTGGCGACTTCCTCGGGGAGTTTTTTCTCCAGGATTTTGGCCCGGTATTCTTCGATCTCCACATTGGATTCATCCCCTTCGCCCAGTTCCTGGCGGATGGCCTTGAGTTGCTGGCGCAGGAAATAATCCCGCTGCTGTTTGTCCATGTCTCCTTTGACCTGGGTCTGGATCTTATTGCCGATTTCCAGGATTTCCAGTTGATAATTGACCATTTTGGTGACTTTTTTCAATCGCTCCTTGACGTCGACTGTCTCTAAGATGCTCTGCTTGTCAGCGGTTGTGGAATTGATGGTGGATGTCACCATATCGGCGAGCGTATCCGGTTCATCAAGGGTTTTGGCCATGGACGCGATTTCCGGCGGCATGCCGAAGGACAGCTGGACGACCCGCTGGTAAAGATTGGCCAGGTTGGCCATGAGCGCTTCGATTTCCTTGTCTTTTTCCCACGCAACCGTGACGTGGTCGACCCTGGCCTTAAAGTAGGGCTGTTGCTGGGTATATTCGGATATTATAAATCTTCCGATTCCCTGGAGCAGAAGTTGCGCCTTGTCTTCTTCAACTTTGGCCATTTTCAGGATGATGGCGCTGGCACCGATATTGTATAGATCTTCAGGAAGATATTCGGATTTGGGTTCGCTGGCCCGTGACGCCGCTGTTCCGATGATGCGGTTGGTTGACATGGCTTCATCGATAAGCTGGATGGATTCTTTCTGCAGCACGATCAACGGAAGCACCATTTTGGGGAACAGAACGACATCGTATAACGGCAGGATCGGCATAACATCGGGGAGTTTTTCAGGGTTCTTTGGTTCTGGCTGCTGCTTTGGTTTCATCTGATTGTCTCCGTGCAATAAAATATCAATAAATTATTCCCCTGTGATCGGAATATTAAACCGGGTCTCAAATTTGACTTTGGGCAAATGGATATGAAGGAGGCCCCATTTGAAAGCGGCTTCCGCCTTTTCCGTATCAATGGGCGCCGGCAGATAGAGCGCGCGGTCAAATGTGCCGTACTGGATTTCAGCCAGCCTGTAGCGGCCGTTTTCAGCCGGTGGATTGAGCAGTCGCCTGCCCGAAATCCGGATCGCCCGGCTGTTGATTTCAAGTTCCAGCGCATCTTTTTCAACGCCGGCCAATTCAGCAATGACAATGATTTTTTCAGGTGTTTCAAACATATCCAGTTGCGGTTTCCAGGAATTTTTTGAAAACGCGAACATGGGATTCATGGAACGAAACATCTCCGAAATGGTTTTTTCCAGCTTGGAACCCATTGGTTCAAAATCATTGCTTAGACGAATTTTGATAAACTCCATAAAAGGCTCCTAAATTTGATGGCACTTCTTTGCAAGGTTTTGGAAAGACATATAAAAATTCGATTATCACCCCGAACGGAATTTGTAAAGAAAAGATTCCATGTTATTACAGCCGCATTTCAATCAAATAGGGTCCCTGCCGGTCCAAAGCTTTTTCATACGCTTCTGCCAGCGCTTCCGCCGTGGCGACCGAAACGCCTGGAACTCCCTGGGCCTGAGCGATTTTCACCCAGTCGATCCCTGAAAGATCAGTCATCCGGCTGGCGTTCGGGCCCGGATTTAGAATTCCGGCCCTGGCCTGCTCAAGTTTTAATATGTCATAGCATCGATTGGAGCAGATCAAGGTAATGACATTTAAGTTTTCTTTTGCCTGGGTCCAGAGGGATTGAACCGTATACATGGCGCTGCCGTCTGCCTGGAAATCAATCACCTGCCTGTCCGGGCAGGCCAGGGCTGCGCCGGTGGCGCACGGCAGACCCTGGCCGATGGAGCCACCGGTCAAACTTAAAAGCGTAAACTCCGGACATCCGGCAGTGAGTTCAAAATAGGCCAGGCTGTTGGTAATGGCTTCATCGATTACAATGGCATTTTCAGGCTGAAGCGCCGCAACGATTTCTCCTGCCTTAACGCCGTCCAGAGCGCCGCTTCGAATCTCAGGCCGCTGATAAGGGGCCAGATAGAGAGGCGCCGGTTCAGGGTTTGAGGAAAGCGCATCTGCGAGATGCGTTAATGCTGCTATGATATGCCCCGAAGAAACGTTTACATGAATCTTTTCCTGGGAATCGGATAGAAACCTGCTTCCCATGCCGTTGTATCCAAAAAACGCAACAGGCTCTCTTTCACCGGCAAACACAACAAGTTCATAACCTTTTAACATTTCCAGCGCCATTTCCGGAAGATAGGGGATTTTTCTGACAGCCGGAAGCCCTGCGCCCCGTTCCATCCGGGAAGGGAATGTGCCGCACAGCAGGTCGCAGTCTGTTGCAGCCCCGATCCTTGCCGCTGCCATAAGGCCCTCCCGGCTCAGGGCCGGGCCGCCCAGCACCAGTGC
>JALOPH010000188.1 GCA_025453995.1 Desulfobacterales bacterium | reverse complement strand
AAATGAATCGGCCAGAATCCGCGCCCGCCTTTGCCCGTCGGCGGTTTTTTGATGGATATAGCAGATCATGGCCAGGGCATTGTCATACACATAAGCGACGTCTTCAAGAGACCGGTCCGACGATTGTTGCGGAATCGTTATATAGCTTGCCAGAAATCTCGGCTCGTTGGATGAAATGCTTTCATAGGCGTCCATCACTTCGTTGAGATGCGTATAGGCCGAACCTGAATTCGCAGATGCATCGGAAGGGATCACATAGAGAATAGCAATGAAAAAAAGACAAAGCCAGGCAAGCCGGCCGTCAATGGTTTTAATATCTGATCCGGCCATCTGATCCGGCCATTGGTCATCTTTGCAAAAACGGCGTCCACTGCCAGATGGCGGATCCGTTGTTCTGGACGCAGATGAGTTGTTTCCTGGCCACACAGTCCGTCAAATACCGCAGGGCAAAAGATTGCTCAAAACCGGTTTTCCGGGCGATCCGGCGGCTCAATTCCTCCAGGGAGTCATGGTTCCCGGCGCCCTGGATGCTGCCTTCAGATTCAATCAGATCCTCGGAAAGGATTTTAAACATCAGGTGCAGGCGCTTGTCGCCTTCCACCCGGAGCCATTCCATATCTTTGGAAAGTCCCTCGGCATGTCTCTTTTTCATGGCTTCCCATTCTTCAAAAATCGGACGGTATGCGGCTGCCACAAATTCATCCATCTCCTGCGGAGACAGCTTTGAAGTTCTCACAATGGCGCTGTTGGCGTCATATTTCGCCCAGTCGTCGGTGAGGATTTCAATATCATAATCTTTCACATTTTCTCTGACCGTGGTGCCGGGAAACGGCGCGAGCATGTGATACCCATGTTCGATATTAAGTGACTTGGCAAATTCAAGCGTGTCGTTCATGGTTTGCATGGACTCGCCCGGAAGCCCGATCATGAAAGACGCATGGGCCTGTATGCCGGTCTTCTTGCAAAGCGAGACCGCATAACGCGCCTGGTCCAGAGAAATCCCCTTGCGAATGGTCTTAAGCATTTCCGGGTTGCCGGTTTCAATGCCGAAGCTGACGGCGTCACAACCCGCCTGGCGCATAAGCCGGAGGGTCTCTTCATGGACCGTGTCCACACGGGCAAACGCGCTCCAGTCAAACCGGATGCCGCGGTGAAGAATCTCCTCGCAGAATGCCTGAACGCGCTTCTTATTGGCCGTAAACAGATCGTCGGCGATATTGATCCGGTTAAATCCCATGGACAAAATCATTTCAATTTCATCCGCCACCCGTTCGGGGTCCCGGTACCTGGACTTGAACCCCACCATCTTTCGCCCCAGGCAGAAAATGCATTTGTTGGGGCACCCCCGGCTGGTGATAATGCTGATGGGAAATCCCAAAGCCTGGTATTTGGAAATGGGGAGCAGGCGCCGCGACGGAAGCGGCAGCGTGTTTAAATCCTCAATAAAGTCCCCCTGCCCGGTGGTGATAAACTGCCCGTCATTTATAAACGCCAAACCTTTAATGGCATTCCAGGAAGTTCGGTCCCTGTATGCGGGAAGCCACTGCTGGAGCGACCGCTCGGCTTCGCCGATGAAGATGACATCAATTTCAGGATAGGCGCGAAGCGATGATTGGGCGGCAAATGAGACATGGGGCCCTCCCATCAGAGTGACAACAGAGGGCCGGTGGCGCTTGACTGCCTGGATGATCCCGGCGGCGGCCGGGAAATTCAGCGTCACGGATGTGGCGCCCACCACATCCGGGGCAAACTCGTCTAATTGTTTCTTGAGTTTTTCCGGGTCATACCGGTTGACAATGTAGTCGAAAATCCGGACCTCTGCGCCTGCGGCTTCGCATGCGCCCGCCACATAGCAGATGCCAAGCGGAGGAGAAGGGAACTCTTCCAGGGGATAGGGAGACGCGATCAACGCGACTTTCATGATGCCGCCGCCTCGGCCATCACCGCCTGATTCGCGCCCGATCCCGGGAACGCGCTGACCAGCGACACCACAAACGTCGAAAAATAAGGAAGCGACTGCATCAAAAGGACGATGATCCAGATCGTCAGATCAGGTGATGCTGTGGTTTTTGTCATCACCACGCAGACCGCCAGGAGCCACAACAGAATCATAAACAGAGTCTCTTCGCGGGAAGAGGCAATGGCTTTTAAAAAAGGGTGTTTGTCGGCCATTTTCGGCGTCCGGAAAAACGGCTTGTCGGATGTCACAAATCCGGACAAAATAGCCCTTGCGATGGTGTTGGACAACGCAAGGCCCGCTATGGCCGCGGACAATGTCTGTCCGATGCTCGCCACGATATGGGCGCCCCGGTAGATATAAATGAGCTTGGCCACTTTAAAACAGAACAGCGCCAGGGGAAAGATGGAGAAGATGATCAGGGGCGGATCGAATTTTTTCGGCGCAAAAATCATGAGAAGCGACCAGACCACCGCTCCCATGTTAAACACCAGGTTGAATGAATCCGCGATCCATGGAAGCCAGCCTGCCCAGAAATGATACCGCTGGCCGGCGGTGAGCCGGCTTTTTCCCAATCCCGTCAGCTTCCCTTTGTGCCGCCTCAAAATCTGCATGGCGCCGTAAGCCCATCGAAACCGCTGTTTTTTATAATCCACCAAGGTATCGGGCATCAGGCCCTTGCCGTAGCTTTTGGGGATATACATGGCTTCATACCCCTGCTCGAAAATCCTCAATCCCAGTTCCGCGTCCTCGGTGATGCACCATTCGCTCCATCGCCCCACCTCTTCCAAAGCCGATCGCCGGATCAGGGACATGGTGCCATGCTGGATGATGGCATTTCTTTCATTTCGGGTGATCATCCCGATGAAGAAAAACCCCTTGTACTCCGCATAGCACATGGACTTAAACGCGCTGGCAGCTTCATCCCGGTAATCCTGGGGCGCCTGGACAATGGCCACAGCTTCATTTTTAAACTGGGGCGCCAGATCCCTCAGCCACAGGGGATCCACGGCATAGTCACTGTCGATCACGCCGACGATCTCAGCCGCAGGGTCGGTTCGTTCCAGCGCGTAATTAAGCGCGCCTGCTTTAAATCCCGTCAGGGGGTCCACATGATAAAATTTGAATTTCGGCCCGAGCTTATTGCAATGTTCCTCCACCGGGCGCCACACAGCCTCGTCCCTGGTGTTGTTGTCCACCACGATCACTTCGAATTTCGGGTAATCCAGCCGGGCCAGGGCGTCCAGCGTCTCTTTGACCATTTCCGGAGGCTCGTTATAGGTCGGCACGTGAATGGATGCCATGGGCAACTCCGAGTCATCGACGATCATGGGCTTAAACGTCCGCCGCCGTTCTTTGACCCAGATGGCTTCGGCCCATTCGTGGGCCTCGGTGAGCAGCACCAGGATGACCCCGATCATGCCGAAGACCACCAGAATGCCTACGATCACGGTTCGAACGGATAAATATTGATGGATGTAATCATAGGTCGCCCACACGGACACCGCCGCCAGCGCGAACGCGATGATGGCCAAAAAGCTTCGCCCCCGGATATTTAATGTCTGGCTGTTGGTGATCAGCATGGCGAGCGTGATAATGGCTACCAAGACCGATATGCCGGCCAGGGTCCGCCATTCAGGGATCTTGATGATGGGCCTTGTGAATTCAAATTTGGGCTGACGGTACACATCATAAACACCCCAGTAGGCGCCAACCGCGCCTTCGCTGGTGGCTTTCCAGGGCTGGTCAAACGCCTCCATGACATAATAAATGTAGCCTTCTTTTTCCGCATGGTCTAAAAAGCGCCGCAAAAAGGTTGCTTCCATGGAGGCGGACGCCACGGCCCATTTCCGGGTGCGGCCTTCACTGGGCCATCCCACTTCACCGATGACGATGGGCTTGTCCGGAAACGCCTCTTTGAGGTCTTTCATCCGCTCGATGCAGTAATCCACGGCCACATCCACTGAAACCCCCTCCCAGTAAGGCAGCAGATGCACACCGAGGTAATCGACGTTTTCGGCCAGTTCCGGGTGCTTGATCCAGACATGCCAGGGTTCAGTGGTGCTCACCGGGATCTTCAGCGCCTTTCGGACTTTAATCAAATAGGGCAAAAATTCCGAAATAGGGATGTCTCCACGAAGCAGGACCTCATTTCCGACAATGGCCCGCACCACGTTTCTGTTTTCAGTGGCGTATTTGATCAAAAGATCGACTTCCTCCTGGTTCCGCTCATGATTGGCGCCGATCCACGCTCCGAGCGCCACATTGAGGCCGTATTTCTTTGCGATTCTCGGCACTTCGACAATGGTTTGCTCCATGGAGTATGTGCGCACGGCATGGGTTTTTTTCCCTAAAAGCGACAGGTCGGATTCGATCTGCTCCACCGTGGGGAAAATACCCTTCAGGGGGCTCTGGTCCTCACGAAATGGCGAATAGCAGAAACCTTGAATTTTTCTGGGCCAGGGCGGCTCAATTTCAGGCCGGTTCATTAGCGCCCAGATGCTGACGGTAAGTATGGCAATGGTGATGGTGATGACGACGTTTGCTTTGTTAAACATATGAATTCTAATCAAAAACAGTTAATTTTTTTATTGCTGATCCCAATACGCCAGATGGCGTGTTCTTCATTTATGCCTGATTGAAATGATAGTCAATTATAATTCCATCCCGGCGGTTTACCAATGCTCAACGATATCGGTCGCAAAAACAAGACGAACGCGCTTTTTTAATTCCGGCATCATTTGAGCCAAAACTTCATAAGTCGCATCATGGGGATGGCCGATCCCCACCGCACGGCCCGCGACTTCAGCAATCCGCATCAGATCCTCGATCTGAGTCCGGATCGTTCCCCGGTCTTGAACATGGTCCAGAAAAACATCACGTTCTGCATATGGGACCTTAAACAGCCTGGCCGATGACCGGGTCTGGGTAGCCGCGCTGGTGCGGCTGTCTATAAAAAAAAGCCCGCGTTTTTTCAACACGGAAAAAACCTGATTCATTTCATCCGACAGGGTGGTCAACTTTGACCCCATATGGTTATTCACCCCCTTGATGTGCGGCACTGCATCCAGGTTCTTTTCGAGCTGGCTGATCCGTTCATCGGGCGTCATGGAAGCCAGAAGCGCGCCTTTGCCGGGGTCCACCGACGGGTATTCATTGGGTTCCATGGGAAGATGGAGCATGACCTGGCTTCCTTTGCGATCCGCAATCCGGGCGATCTCAGTTGAATAACGGCTAAACGGCAGAATCGCGAAGGTCAGAGGACCGTTAAGATTCAAAAATTTCTCCGCAAGCCCCTTATCATAACCGATATCGTCAATAATAATTGCAACTTCAGGGAGGTCATCGCCGGCAGAGGGTTGCCGGTGAACTGGGGGATCTGCCTGGGCGGGCTTTGATGGAATTGCCGCCCGCGCCGGTTCCACCGGGAAAATCTCATACTGGGGTTTATGATTTTTCGGCGTCTTGGTCTCAAGCGCTTGTTTGGTTTTTATTGCCCGGGAATCACGGGCGTCCGAATGAAGCAGAACATACCCCAGGGCGCCGGCCACAATGGCAATGCCAAGTGTCAGCACTAAAACGGAAAATCTGCTTCGTTTCTGCAAGTATTTTTTTTTTGCCCCTTTTCCAGAATGGACATCGCGCTTTTTTGCGGATGGTTTCTTCCCGGACCCGGATTTTTTTAGCGATGCTTTTTTCCGATGTTCCGAGGCCTTTTTCCAGCTTCCCGATTTCTTTTTGATCATTTTATCCTTCGGCTACGATATAAAGTGAAAGGCGCAACAGCAGATTCTCTGTATGCGCCTTTCAAGGATTAACCATGTTTCATCGTGCTGATATTCACCCTTTTCTTATGGCGGTCACCCGTGACCCAGGATCAGTTTTTGGACAACCCATGAAAAATCTCATATCCTTTTAAGATTTCATACGCCCGGTTCACCTGGGAATCGCGCATCAGGACTTCAGGGGCTTTGTCGCTGTGCTCGTATACCGCATCCCGGAGACGCATGACGTCTTCCTTTTCAGTGTCGTCCTCTTTCTTGCCGGTTTCGTCCTCTTTCTTGTCGGTTTCTTCCGGAATGAGTTCATCAGCGGCTTCGGGTTCTTTTGTCTTCTGCCCCGTCTCCAAGTGATTTTTAAGGTCCTGCTCCTTGATCAGGTTGGCTTCAATACCGTCCTCGGTATCTTCATCCAGCAGACGTCGTTTGACGGCCAGGTCCGGTATGATGCCTTCAGCCTGAATGGAACGCCCGCTGGGGGTGTAATACAGGGCGATGGTATATTTCAAGGCGCAACCGTCCCGGAGGGGCTTGACTGTCTGAACAGAGCCTTTCCCAAATGAAGTCGTCCCCAACAGCAGCGCCCGGTGGTTGTCCTGCAGAGCGCCGGCGACGATCTCTGAAGCGCTCGCGCTGCCGCCGTTGATGAGCAGAACAATCGGATACTTCCCGGCGCCGGAATCCGCATGGGCGGAATATACTTCTGCCTGTGACGCGTCCCGTCCCTTGATGGATACGATGGTGCCGGATTCAAGAAAAATATCCGACACCTTGACCGCCTGGTCCAGCAACCCGCCGGGGTTGTCCCTCAAATCCAGTATCAGGCCCTTTAATGGCGCATTTTCCTTTTCCAGCTTTTTCAAGGCGTCAGCGACTTCAGTGCTGGTGTTTTCCCTGAAATTGGTGATCCAGATGTATCCATATCCCGGTTTCACTGTGAGACTTCGGACGCTGTCCAATGGAATGACATCCCGTAAGAGTTTGAATTCAAGGGGGCCTTTTGCGCCTTTCCGGAAAATGGTGATTTCCACGGTGGTTCCGGGTTCTCCCCGCATTTTCTTCACCGCCTCCCAGAGCATCATTCCCTTGGTGACCTCGCCGTCCACCTTGATGATGATGTCCTGCGCCAGGACGCCGGCTTTATAGGCAGGCGTCCCCTCAATGGGGGAGATCACCGTCAGGTTCCCGTCGCGCTGGGTAATTACTATCCCGATGCCGCCGAATTCCCCCTTTGTTTCCGTCTGAAGGTCCTCATAGGCCTCGGGCGGTAAAAAAGATGAATGGGGGTCCAAGCTCTGGACCATCCCTTCGATGGCGTTTTGGATCAGGTCCTTGGAGTTTACCGGCTCCACGTAATTTTTTTCGATTTCTGAAATTACGTCGGAAAACAACTTGAGCCCTTCATAGGTTTCATCGCTGTTTTTCTTCAAATCCCCATAAACGACGGTGGCCGAAACAACAATCACCGCCGTGCAAATCACCAGCAATCCGCTTTTGATAAATTGTTTTAACTTCATCGTCATATATTGCTCCTTTTACCCTTTTTTGATCCATTTCAGCGGATCTTCGGTGTTGCCATGATGTCGGATTTCAAAATATAGCGTCGGACAAATCTTCGGCATGGGCATAAACGGTATAATAATTATCCCCGTGGGTAATAATAACCACGTTTCCGTATCCCTTCAACCAGTCGGCATAAACGATCTGGCCGCCATACACGGCTGATATGGGGGCGCCCCGCTCCGCCTGTATTTCGATGCCTTTCCTGAAATTGGTCGCCCCTGATTGAGGTTCTACGTATGTGCCGTATGTGGAGACGATCTTACCCCTAACCGGCATTTTTAGCAAGCCCTGAAGCGCGGCAAATGACCGGGAGCTCTTGTTCTCATAGCCTGCTGATTCCTTGCTCAAATCCGAAATGGTCTGATCCAGCGTGGCGGCCGCATCTTTCAGATACTTTAACGTGGTCAGACTGTTTTCTTTCCTGGTTTTCAGCGCCGCCAGAAGCGTCTCCCGCTTGCGCTTCTCCTGGGCCAACCGGCTGATGGCGTCCTTGTGCCGGTCTTCCAGCAATGCCTGACTGGCCTTCTTTTCATTTAATATTACGAGCAAATCGGACAATTGTTGCTTCTTGTCCACAAGATCGCCGATAAGTTTATGATCGTATCGAAGAATCCGCTCAACGGCCGCCTTATTTTTCTGCAATTCATAAACTGAAGACGCCGATGCAAAAAGGTTCATTTCGCCCAGGGAATTTAATTTATAAAGCGCCACCAGGCGTTTCACGGCATAGCCTTTGCCCCTGTCTATGGCTTTTTGAATTTCATCGGCCTGGCTCTGGGCCTTTGCGATTTCTCCCTTGATCTTGGCCAGTTCAGCGCTGATGGCGGCTGACTGACGCCGGGCATTGTTTAACGCCACGTCGGCTTCCTGAAGCTCTAAAACAATCTCTTTCTCGTGCTTATTGAACGTGTCGATTTCAATTTTTTGCCGCTCAATCCGGCGCATAAAGTCTTTAACTTTGGATTTGGCTTTTTCAAGATCCGACACCCTGGAATCGGCGACGGTGTGAATGGTATAAAGCTCGACATAATCTTTCTGGTCGGCGATATAACCGATGTCGCCTTCATGAAAAACCTGAAGCCAGCCATCCTGCTTTTCCAGCACACGGACCTGGACGCCCTTGTCCAGAGCCTTGATCACCGCTGCATCGGTTCGCGGGGCGACCCGCAGGTTCAGACGGTTGACATTGATGATCCCTATGTCATATGCCTCTAAGCATTCCGCTGTCTCGGGCAATCCCGCCAAAGACAGAAATATTAAAAAGGATATTAGAACTTTAAAAATTTTCTGATCGAAAAATGACATCCCAGCCACCCGATGATCATGCTGCACGCGATGATACCCAGCAAAAATGACGCCGGGATAAATGCAATTTCAAAAAATGAAAGCATGGCATCCTGTCCCACTTTGGACATCGTCATCCTATATGAGAAATACAGGAACA
>JALOPH010000187.1 GCA_025453995.1 Desulfobacterales bacterium | reverse complement strand
CATGGCCGTGTTGGCTTCGGAGCAGTTGGTGTCCCCGCCGGGAATGCAGTTGTTTTTCTTGGCGATCGCGACGATCTGATCCCACATCCACTCCATGTCGATGGCACCCAGTACGCCGATGCCGAATAGGATGCCGCCGATGTCGTTGCGGATGATGGCGTGATCGAAGATCTCCTTGCCGCCCATCGATTCGATGGAAACGATGTCCGCATACTTGGCGCATTCCTTGAAAGACTCTATGACCTCGTGCGTGTAGTCGCTCTCCCGCATGTCAACCATGTCGGGTTTGCGCAGGTCGGCGATGGTGGCGCGGTAGGCGGCCTTCAGACCGTATTTGGCGAGATAATCATCCATCTGCTTGGCGGTCTGCGCGGCGATTTCGCCTCCCCACTTGGGATTGTGGGTCATCTGGAAAATGTGCTCGTTTTCGATCTGCAGTGTCGGATGGCCGACGATGACCATCCGTTCCAGGGCGTCCCCGTTGGCTTTTTCATATTCCCGCAGCAGCGTTTTCATGGTTTTTTCGCTGCCGGGTCTGGGGTGGGGCACAACCTCCGGATGAACAAAACCACCCCCCAGCACCATCCCGCGTTTGGTTTTTACCGGCTTCTTGGCCGTGCCGAACATCATCTCTGCGCCGCTCGCATACGCCATTTTGGTTAGCTTGTTGCGTGCCATTTTAAGTCTCCTTTTTGCTGGTTAACTGCCTTCGAAAAACCTTCCGTGCCTGTTGGTTGCTAAAAACCCGTTTGCCTTACCCCCCCTTGCTTCGATTGGGAAATTAAAATTTCATGCGCAATGGTAATAAATCTAAGCAATAGCAGTGCCAGGGCCTCCGATACCTTGATCGATTATGTATTTGATATTAAAGATATTTTTTCGGAATTTCATGGTCGATATAAACCGCCGCCTTTTGTCGTCACCTCAGGTTACAGCCTGTCATTAAGTTGTAACCTGAGGTAACAGTCTCATGCCGAGGCAAGCCCGTATTGGGAAAGCCTGAGATACAGCCTGCGCCGAGTAATTCCAATCATCCTGGCAGCGGCAGACTTGTTTCCGGAGGTTATTTCGAGTGTTTTCAGAATGAGCTCTTTTTCCACCTGAGACAGACAAGCGCCCCCATCCGGTAACGCATTTAAAACAGTCGCGGCTTGAGGCGCATGCGCGGCTTCCTCGCGAACCTCTTTGGGGAGGTCCCGCAAGCTGATTTTTCCGTCGGGGCAAATCGTCAAAAGCCGTTCCACAATGTTCGCCAGCTCGCGGACATTACCGGGATATCGGTAATCCGTTAAAGCGGTCAGGATCTCTTCAGAAAGATCCGGCAGGCAACGGCCCATTTCCTTGGCTGTTTTATTGAAGAAATGATCCAACAAGAGCGGAATATCCGCTTTTCTTTCCCTCAAGGGCGGGACATGCACCGGAATGACATTGAGGCGGTAGAAAAGATCATCCCGGAAATGACCGGCCTGCACCACCTGGTTCAGATCCTGGCTTGTGGCCGCTACAATGCGCACATCGGTCTTATAGGTTACATTCCCGCCGACGCGCTGGAATTCCTTCTCCTGAAGCACTCTCAACAGCTTGACCTGCAGTTCCCGGTCCAGTTCACCCACTTCATCCAAAAAAAGCGTTCCGCCTTCGGCGACTTCAAACTTCCCTTTTCTTTGGCTAACGGCCGTGGTGAAGGCTCCGCGTTCATGTCCGAACAATTCGCTTTCGATTAGATTGGCCGGGATGGCACCGCAGTTGATGGCGACAAAAGGACGACTTTCCCGTGGGCTGGTCTGGTGGATGGTCTGGGCGATCAGCTCCTTGCCGGTCCCGCTTTCGCCCTGAATCAAGACCGTGCTGGAAGATCCTTGCAGATGGTCAAGCAGCCGATAAATCGCGTTGATACTTTCACTCCGGCCAATGATGGCGCCGAATCGCTCCTTGAGCTCAGGTTTCCGAATGGTTTTTTTCTGGGATGCCGCCCCGTTGTTCAGCTTTTGGGTGATACTCAAAAGAATTCCGTTAATGTCCTGTTTCAAGTTGGGGCCTGAAAGCTCATAGAAGTTGCCGCCCTGGTATAGAAATGGACCCAAGGGAGCGGTAATCAGAACAGCGGCATGCGGCGCCAGATGTCTGGCGTGCTGCAGGAACCCGGCGCCGCCCATTCCGGAGGATTTCAAATCGATGATGATGATTCGAATCCGCTTGGGTTGGTCTTTCAATACCTCCAAGCCCTGCTGCTCGCCCGCCACCCAAACAGCGATGAATTCCTGCGGTGAAATCAACCTGCATAACGCTCGCAGCACGCAGTACTCGTCGTCGACAATTAGAACTACGGGCTTGTTATTACCTGTGCCGATTGTATTTTTTGTGGCCGGAGAAAGCATACTTCACTCCGCTAGGATGACTATTATCCGCACGACCCCTGCCTGCCGTGCAGCATCTTCCCTATCAGCACGCGATTCCGCCCGTCGGGAAACCATACTAAAATGGAAGCTTGCCGGCAGCCATCAGCCAGAAACCCGGAATCCACAGCCCCACGACAACCCAGATGATCAGGGACCACGCCAGTGCCTTGGCCGAGAATTTCCCGAACGCGTTGAGCCAGACCATAAACGTCAGCGCCGCGTATCCCGCACAACCCAGCGCCAGATAATTGCTTGGAGCAACCAGCTGCTTGCCGCCTTCCACTACCGGACCCCCTGTCATAAAGAGGACCATGAAGATCGTTGAGACGAGAGCGGTTGCCAGGGCGACATTTCCGACGGATCGCAGGTCTTGCTGCCCGGTCATTAGCGCCCAGGCAACGCAGCAATAAAAGGTGCCATGCATAAAAAGCAGCGTCGGCACCACCGGATCCTTGAAGACCGCCGTGTGGACCATCGAGCCGATCAGAACGAGTGCGCCGACAACCGCCGTGGCGAACCCCGTACCCTTGGCTTCTCCCTTTCCTAGAAAAAGAAGCGCCACGGGTAACCACATCGCGCTGATGACGATCACAACTGGTATAAGCATCCTGCACCTCCTTTGTTGGTAATGGATGTTTTGATTTAAATTTGTCAACCGCAGCCGCTGCGTTATGAGCGATAGGAGGTGGATGCCCGCCGCTGGACAGTGAAGATCTGCTACTTGATCGATCTCACCTTTCAGCTCGTTGAGAGGTCTAAAAAATGAAGATCATCTGGAATTCGACGGTTCGCGCTATTCGAACATGCCGCAGTTGGCTAAAACTTCACTTTGAACACGCCGTTAGCTCAGCCGGAATGTGGTTTATCACACATCTTTGGCCACACATCGTTCAAGCGCAGCGCCAATCATCTCTCGGTTTAACCCCTTACCGATTATGGAAACTTTGCTTTGTTTCAATTGCCCCATGGGTTGAAATGAAAATTCCCCCGAAGCCAGTTCCATAAGAATCGCGCGATCTCCAAGCCGAAAAACTCCTTTAGCTCTGACGATTTCGCCGGCTCCGGAGGTGGGTTTGTTCAGCTCCCGAAAAAACGCTTCGAGAGCACTTCGATCAAACGACAGATCTCCAAAAACGCATCCGTATGATTCATAACCAAGGGCGTCCTCTTCTTCATCAAAATGGGGATGTCCTTGGCCGACAGCTTCCGCCATTAAATTTTGGACCCCATCATTGGCCCGATGGTGTTCATCTTCGATACGGGTCCTTTTGTAACGCGGGGCAGCGGATAGAGCGAGATGATAGTCTGCCCAATCCACTGCCCCGAATTCAGCCGTCAACACCGTAATTTCTGGATTGATCGCTGATATGGCGCTGCGGGTCACCATGGCCTTGGTCCTGTCCACTTTGTCGCATTTGTTCAGCAACACGATGTCGGCGTTTTCGACTTGCGACTCCACAAAATGCCGGTTGGCTTTGTACAAACCCATGAACCCGGTCGCGTCGGCAATCAGGATATCGTTGATTTGCCGAATGGTGTTCTCGAAAAGCTGGGCCGCGATGATGGATCGCACCTGGGCAATGGTGGCGACGCCGGTCGGCTCGATGATGACCCTTTCGGGCCGGATGGCGCGGCTGATCTCCAGCAGTTGCGCCCTGAAATCAGCCTGGAGCGTGCAGCAAATACAACCGCTCGGCATCTCCACCACATTTCCGCCCTCTGCGGCCAGCAACTCGCCGTCGATGCCGACTTCGCCGAATTCATTCACCAGGACCACGGTTTTTTCTTTGGAACCCCATTCCTTGAGGACCCGCGTGATAAACGTGGTTTTGCCGGCGCCCAGAAATCCGAAAACGATGTCAACGATCATGTTCTTTGCTTGATTTTGGCTCTAACCATTCCATTTGGACCGCATCGACTCCCAGCTTTCACCGGCCAAGGCGTCTTCGGCCATACCGGGCGCCTGGCTGACCTCCTTGCCCCAAATTCCGAGGTCATATTGCGTCACGTACTCCTCGCAGACCGCGCCACCGCCGCAAATAAAGGGAATATTAAGACCGGTCTGTCTCAATTGATGGGCGATCTTGGGAAAGGCCGTCATGGTGGTGGTCATCAGTGCCGTACCTGTGACCATGACGGGACGATGCTCCTTGCACGCGGCAACCACTTTGTCGGTGGGGACATCGGCACCGAGGTTGATGACCTCAAAGCCATTGGCGTTGAGCAATGCATTGACGATCACCTGCCCGATGTCGTGAATATCCCCTTCCGCAGTGTGGGTTACGACTTTGCCTTTGCGATCCATGGCCTTGCCCATTTTTTTCTCGCACTCGGCAATGCCGACGTTCATCGCATCCGAGGAGAGAATGACCTGGGGCAGAAAGTAAACCCCCTCATCCCACAAACGGCTCACCTCGTTCATACCCGCGACCAAAGCGCCATTAATGACGTCAAGCGGGGATTTGTCCTTCAGGGCCGCTTTGACGGCGGGCCGGATCCCTTCTTCATCCCCCTCAACGACGAATTTGGCGATTTTTTGAAGCACCGCGTCCTTGGAAACGGTTTTGGCCTCGCCTGTTTTTTCAAGATCAAGATCGTAGCGTTTAAAAATGTTGGAAAAATCGTTCAAAATCTTCATTTTTCTTCTCCTTTCAAGCTGTTACGATTAATAATATGTTGGCTCCACGGGAACCAACATCAAGCCTCACAACGAGGCATTCCCCCCCGCGTTAATGCGCCTTGGCGACCGCTACCATGGCCAGCAAGTTTTCCGTAGGAGTGCCCGGTGCGACCGCGCACCCTGGCGCAAGGATCTGGATTCCGTCGGCTATGGATTCTTCACAGCCCTGCTTGACGGTATCGGCGTCCTTCATGAACAACACGTTGGCGGTATCCACACCGCCCATCAAGATGACATCGGAACCGCACTTTTCGCGCGCCAGCTTGGCATTGGCTTTGGGCTCCAAGCTCAAGATCTTCGCTCCGGTCTGCCCCATCCACGCGACGATCGAATCGACATTGCCACAAATATGGAGTATCGTGGGAACTGAAATGGCGTCACACTGCTTGCGCTGATATTCCATTTCATAGTCCCGATACGTCTTGGGGGCGATCAATTCAGGCGAGGCGGTCATATCTTCGATCGATATGATATCCGCGCCGGCATCAACCAATGCTTTGGCCAACGCCGTGCCGGCCTTTTCCCCGACATCCAGGAACGGGCGCATCTTTTCGGGTGTTTTGAAAGTCGCTTTGAGAAGGGGAACGCTGTCCAGCATGGATCCGGCGATCGTGAAAGGCCCGATAATCCCAGCTATAATGGCGACCTCATTTCCCACTTCCTTTTTCAGGAATTTGACGGCCTTGATCAGCTCCGGGATGAACCCCCTGGAAAGAAAATCATCCGGAAAGACCGGGGTGTCGTCGATTTTGTATGGGGGCGGATGCTCGATGCCCGGAATGCCCTCTATATCTCTTATTTTCCCCGGCTTGCGTTTGCAGCCCAGCGCAACCGCTTCGAAAGTTTGACAGAAGGGAATCCGCACGGCGTCGAAACCCAGCACCGTATACGCCGCCAGGGCCTGCTTGGCCATGACCTCCCCTTTTTCATGGCCCTCGGGCCAAAAGGCGCCCACCTTCTCCATCTGTTCATAGGTGACAGTGGAATTGGCCCCGAAGCACGGCATCCGGTCCGGTTTTTGGTGATTGATAACCGCCATTACCCTTTCTTTTGCATTCATCCGGTCCACCTCCTGTAGTGTAGTAAAATTAGATAGTTATGCTTTTTGTAATTTCGATGTTTACGAACGGCGCGTGATGATAGACACCACGTATGAAAGGCGATGAATGAGGAATCGACAGGCGGTTTCTCGGGTATACGCGGCATTTGCTTAAAACTTCATCACAAATGCCCGCTTTACCCTCGAAAGCGAGGTGGTTGGTGAGGGAAGGTATCCTGACTCGCGGCGCTGGTTACTCTCTGCGCCTTCCCGCCCCCTATTCCTTGGGAGCAGTGGCTTCTTGCAGATTTCACGCTTCAAAGGGCTTCTATATCAATTTTTCCTTTGAAGCCTTTACCTTAACCGACTGAATAAAGTCATTTAAAGTAAAGATTTCCGCTTACAGTTGCGGGGCAGTAATGGATTTACACCATTTTCCCTTCCGTAATGCCAAAAGAACGACTAGAAATGAAACCAAGGAATCAAGTTGTACAGATTGCCGACTTGGTTGGAAAATACTCAATATAACCGAGCAAATTACATACCAATTTTTTATGATACGGTTTTTTCTTTTCGATTTTTTTTGATTACAGGTGGTTATTGAATCTGAAGCTCCATTGAATTAATGATTTTATATGCGAAATACAAACCATGATTACGGCCCTAATAAGGGTAAAATTAATTAAAATAAATTATAACAAATGGTTAAAATAGCGACAGACATGTCGCACTATGACAGGCGGCTACACTTCAGGCTGATTTGTGCTGCGGTCTTTTTCTATTTCATACTCCTTGATCTTCCGCCAGATCGTTCGCGGATTGATCCCCGTCATTCGCGCCGTTTCGGATACGTTGCCGCCAAAGCGTTTCAGGGCTTCCCGCAGGTATGCCTTCTCAAATCGCTTTTCAACCATGGACCGGGCGGCTTTAAACGGAATTTCCACATCAACGGCATGCGGGGTCGCTTCCTGGAGAGCGGTTTGCCTGACATCAT
>JALOPH010000025.1 GCA_025453995.1 Desulfobacterales bacterium | reverse complement strand
GTGAACGTCCGTCCGGTCGCCTTATCTTATGCGTTTTTACCGTCTTTGATATATGAAAATATCAGAAGATTCTCCTTCAATGGTGCTTTTCAGCGGGCGGGGGTTTTTGCGCTCTGCTGTAATCGCTTTGTTCGGTCTTTACTCCGCATTGAGATTTTTCAAAATTTTTTTCGCTAATGGTTCTTTAATATCGGTATGCCTGGGAACAGCTTCAATAGCACCGTTCTTCGGGTTTATCCAAAGTGAGTGTGATGCTCCTTCTCGCTTCAGATAGCAACCTGCAATTCTTAGCCTTCGTT
This sequence comes from Desulfobacterales bacterium, assembly GCA_025453995.1. Lineage (GTDB taxonomy): Bacteria > Desulfobacterota > Desulfobacteria > Desulfobacterales > Desulfosalsimonadaceae > JALOPH01. The sequence goes on along the minus strand of JALOPH010000025.1, from coordinate 21,600 downwards.
CTAAATCTCGGCGTTTCATCCGACCATCACCTTATCTTGGATGGCATTATCAGGAAGCCCACGAAGTATATCAGCCTTTCGGTCCTCTAAAATTAACTCTATAGCCTCACGAAGATTATTTTTTGCTTCTTCTATTGTTTCGCCCTGACCATTAGCACCAGACACTTCCGGGCAGATAGCCCAGAAACCACCCTCTGGTGCTGGTTCAATTATTGCTGTAAATTCCGCCTTCATTGTAATCTCCCATTTTTTGTTTGTTACATATTTCTCACCTAACTGTGTGTAGTGACAGCTGAATACAGATCAGGTGAAGAAAATGTTTATGTGTTTAATTTTAAATCTCGATATAAATTTCGAAGAAAGTCCTTTTCTTCTGCAGAGTCTGACAAAGTTCCCTTCAAGGCTATATAAGCAAGCTCCTTAACTTCAATAGTACTTTTACCTTTTACGGGAAATATTTTGCCAAATGTGTACCATCGAACTCCTTTTTTCTTCACCGCTACCGATGGATGCAATGCTAATTTTCGCTCCACCACCTGCTTTTTCGACCTTTTGCGCATAAACGGCCACATCAAAATCAATCTTATGGACTACCCTAAATTTTTTCAGATCATCTTTATAAGTTTCGCGTCCATAGGCCTGTGAGTTTTCTGAATTAATTTGGACGCCTGAAGGATTTATCACTGCATCACTATCTTTTAAATCATCATTGCTCCTTTACGAGGCATAATATTATTATATGACAAGACGCTTTTGCATCGCATTTAAATATTATACGCCTTTATACCGATTGGTATTTTCCATGAATCTGCTAATCTGCAAATCAGGTTTTTTTTAAATTCCGGACAATTGAAGGTTTGTGATATAGATTCATAGAGCTGGACCTTAAATTAAGTCGCAACCGGCGTCAGTCTATATATGCGCGCATATTGAGCGGCTTTTTTAAGGTCTTTGTTTTGCAATGCAACCCTGACTATATCAAGCCGCTTTGCATCATCTAACGATAAATATGGCGACCATCCTGCATCGGTCTCAATTAGAACAACTTCGATTTCAGCCACATAATCTTATTGGTGTATATATTTAATAGTTGATGATTTTTCATTTTCTCTCATAAAAACTTATGCGTCCATCCAATCCGGCAAAGGGGTGCAAGTCGCTTGGGCATAGAGTGTTTCAGGCGCAATATCAATTTCATCATTCCAGGAAAGAACGCCGAGCTCCTCATTTATTTTGAAATTCTTAAAGAACTCCAAATCCTGAAACTTTTGAAAAACCCCTCCTTTTGACAGGTATTTGGAAAAATCGACAACCCCTTTCGCGCCGTCTTCAAAAGTGATTTCAATTTTGTAATCACCTTGATATATAGCTGAAATAGCGTCTTTTATCATGTTTTTATTATTTTATTTCAAAGGCATAATTTTTTCAGGGTTCTGGTTGGATTTCACCAATTCCCAGTTCTTTAATAATTCGTTCTTATGTTCAGATGCCCATTCGATCACAAGACCCAATGCCCGTGGTGGAATATGACCTTCCAGAATTCGAAGTGTTTCAATCTCTATAGATATCTTTTCATTCCCATAGCGGGCGTGAAAGTGAGGTGGATTATGATCATCAAAAAACATTGCTATGATGATTCCATAAAACCTGCTGATTTCGGGCATATCGATCACCGCAGAGGAGGTTTGTTTGCTGACAACAAAAAGTCCTATATTCAACCCAAGAACTTATCGATATTTATACAAAATATTTTTTCAGTTGTCTATGCTAAAGTCTATGATGTAGCAAAATTGGTTATCTAAAAACCAAAGCAGAAGCGCCCCGCTTTTCCGGCGGGGCGCTTCTGCTTGATTGAAAAAACAGCGGGAGCTGTTTTTTATTTGATCATCTTATTTTCCCTAAACCATTCAATAGATTCCTTCAACGACTGCTCCACATCCCGAAATTCCAGGCCGAGTTCCCGCCGGGCTTTGGCATTGTCCACGTATAGGTAGTTGGACGCATAGGTCACATCCACGGGCGTGGACATGGGCGGTTTGCGGCTGACCCTGTCCGACCACATCTTGATGAAATAGGCGCTGCCTTTGGTAACCGTAAACGGAACCTTGGGGATGAACAGTTTGCTTTTCCCGGCAGCCTTGTAAATCATCTTCATCAATTCGGTAATGGTCACGTTCTTGTTGCCCAGGATATAAAGCTCGCCGGTTTTTCCTTTTTTAGCAGCTAATATATGGCCTTGGGCCACATCCCGCACATCCACGATGTTCACTCCGCCTTCAAATGTGGTGAAATTCAAGCCCGACACCACGTCGATGATGATCTTGCCGGTGGGGGTGGGGGCAATATCCCCCGGGCCAAAGGGAAATGCCGGGTTGACCACCACCAGATCCAGGCCGTTTTGGGCAAACCCCAGCGCTTCCTGCTGGGAGAGGTATTTGGTCAGCACATAGTGGCTGCCCAGATCATACTGATTGAAAGGGGTGTCTTCATTGTTGAGCACTTTGTTGGAAGCTACCCCGATGGCGGCGATGGAGCTGGTATACACCACCCGGTTGACATGATTGGATTTGAGAGCCGCCCATAAAACGTTTCTGCTTCCCTGGAGGTTGACCTCGTAGATCCATTTCCAGTCTTCCATCCAGATGGCATAAATGGCCGCCAGATGAAAGATGGTATCCACGCCTTTGATCGCCGTTTTGATCCTGGCGTTGTCCAGGATATCGCCTTCCATCATTTCAATATCCAGGCCTTTGAGGTTGGCGGTGTTCTCTTTGGGCCGGATCAGGGCCCGGACTTCAACGTTGTCATCCAGCAGCCCCCTCACCACATGGGAGCCGATAAACCCGGCAGCCCCGGTCACCAGCGCTTTTTTCATAATAATTTTCCTTTCATGAAAATTACAGCCCCATGAACTTTGCCGCAATCCCCTTCATGATTTCATTGGAGCCTGCAAATATCGACATGACCCGCACGTCGCGCACCGCACGGGCAAGGGGACAATTTTCCGTTAACCCGAAATCCCCGAACAAATCAAGACATCTTTTGGCGATTTTGCTGACCAGATCGGTGGTCCAGTATTTGGCCATGGAGGTCTCCACAATGATGGTTTCGCCCGCGGCATGCTCGGCGGCGAGCTTGTCCACAAACGCCCGGCTGACCTTGACTTCCGTGGCCATTTCAACCAGGGCGAACTGGGTGGCCTGGTATTTTGAAATGGGTTTTCCCGAGGCGTCTGAGGTTTTTTTGCAATAATCAATCGTCATTTCCAGAATCAATTCCATGGCCGCCTGGCCGCCGATGGCGCACATGAGCCGTTCCTGCTGGAGTTTTTGCATGAGCAGCATGAATCCGGCTCCCTGGCCGCCCAGGAGATTTTCCTTGGGAACGCGGCAGTTGGAAAAAAAGAGCTCAGCCGTATCCTGACTGTGGAACCCCATTTTTTCAAGGTGCCGGCCCCGTTTAAATCCCGGCGTGCCGTCCTCTACAATATACAGGGAAATGGACTGATATGGATTTTTCTCCGCGGGGTCTTTGGCGGCCACGATGACCAGGCCGCAGTTGATGCCGTTGGATATGAATGTTTTGGAGCCGTTGATGACCACCTCGTCCCCCTCAATTTCAGCGGTGGTCTGCATGCCGGCAAGGTCGGAGCCTGCGCCGGGTTCGGTCATGGCAACGGCGGTGATGATGTCTCCGGACACGCATCCGGGAAGGTATTTCTTTTTTTGGGCTTCGCTGCCGAACGAATATATGTAGGGCACGATAATGTCGGAATGGAGCATGGCGGCCAGTCCCGTATGATTGGTGCGCGCCATTTCCTCTCCCGCAATCACCGAATACAGGAAATCCCCGCCCATGCCGCCGTATTCCTTTGGAACCCATGTGCACAGAAAACCCGCGCGCCCCATTTTCCGCCAGGCTTCTTTGGGAGTAATGTGGTCTTTTTCCCATTGATCCACATAGGGCGTGACTTCAGTTTCTAAAAATTCGCGCAGCCGCTGCCTGAACCGTTTATGATCATCCGTGTATTTTAATATATCCATTTTACGAACTCCTTATTTTAATTTTCCGATAACCTCATCTGCGATGATGTCTCTTTGCGCCGACGGCGTTCCCTGGAAGATTTCCAACTGCTTGGCGTCCCGGTAAAAATGTTCGATCTCATATTCGGTCATGTATCCGTATCCGCCCAGCAACTGGATGGCGTCGTCGGTGACTTCCATGGCAGCGCGGGTGGCAGTGATTTTGGCCATTGAAGCGATCTTTTTATCCGCCTTGCCGTTGTCAAAACACCAGGCCGCAAAATAGGTCAGGTATCGGGCTGATTCAATCTTGGATGCCATGTCCGCGATCTTGTGCCGGATCACCTGAAACTGGGCGAGCTTTTTGCCGAACTGTTCCCGCTGCTTTGCATAGTCAAGCGCCCGGTCCAACGCGCCTTGAGCCGTGCCCGCCGCCATTCCCGCGATCTGAATCCGGTTTTCCGCAAAAAAAGTCTGGGTTTGGGAGAGTCCGCTGCCTTCCTTGCCGATCAGATTGGCCAGGGGGACGCGGACATTATTAAATGATACTTCGCTAAAGGGCATGAGGCGGCCGCCGAGCTTTTCGCCGGAATCGATCGCCAAAATGCCTTCCCGGTCCGCTTCGATGAGAATCATCGACAGGCTGCCGGGATCGCTTCCGGTTGAGCAGAGCGTCACATAAAATCCCGCAAGCTCGCCAAAGGGGACAAAGGCTTTTTTGCCGTTGATCACCCAGTGGTTGTCATCTTTTGCCGCCGTGGTTTCAATTTTGGAAATGTCATATCCCTTGCCCGGTTCGCAGAAAGCGCCTGTGGAGATCCACTTCCCTTCAGTGACCCAGGGGAGAAACGCCTCTTTGATCTGCTTGTCACCGAACCGGACGAGGCATTCAGACGCATACCCTGAAAACATCAGCGCCGAACCCAGTGTTGAATCTTTCTTGCAGAACGTCTCGGCCACCAGGACATTGTCCAAAAGACCCATGCCGCCGCCATTGACGCTTTCAGGATAATGGATGCCGGCAAACCCGAGTTCCCCGGCTTTTTTTAAGATATTTTTGGGGAATTCCTGGGTTTTGGAAAGCTCGAGGATGAGTTCCTTGTCAAATTCCCCTTTTGCGAATTCCCATGCTGCTTTTTGAATTTCTTTCTGGGATTTATTGAGTGAGAAGTCCATAGTCTATTTTCTCCCGGACATTTTTTTATGGATTGACAATATTTTTCTTAAGGCTGAACTGTTTGCTTCAGCCTTAAGAAAAATATACAAACAATACGCTTCCAACATTTGATGGAATAAACGCCTTTGTCTGAAAAGTCAAGGAATAAATTTGCCGTTGCCAGGGGCATCCGCTATGCATGCGTAAAGGCCGAGGCATATCTTGAAGGAGTCACTTGTTTTATATGATATACGGCGAATTTATAAAAATTTCTACTTTATCAAGGAGAAAATAAGATCTATATTAACGATAAGTTTGAATTCAATCAGCAAAGGGGTGCTCTTATGGATATAAATTTTTTAAAACTCTGGAGCGATGCCATCCGCCAGTCCACACCAATGCAGACCCTGGGTGATGAAATCAGCCGGTGGATGAAGGGCGATATCAGGGAATCCGACGAACTGTATGCGCTGTTTCGAAAATATTACGGCCTGGAACAGGGAGCAGATGTGTTCAAGGATTATGAGAACCAGTTGAAAGGATTGGCCGGAAATTTTCAAACATCTTTTAAGGAGCTTCTTTCAATTCTCGGCGTGGTGCCGAAGTCCGAGTATGACAATCTGCTCGAACAATATGATGCTTTAAAGAAAAAAGTTGCCGGTCTGGAAGAGGCATTGAAGGCTTTGGAAAAGAAGCTGGGGGGAAGCCCGCAAAATCAGGCAAAAGCCCCGGGCGTATTTGATGAAATGATCAAGACCCAGACGGAACAGTTTCAGAACATCATGAATACCTTTGCCGATATTTCCGGTTTAACCGCGCGCAAAGATGAAAAGAAATAGCAGTGTCTGAACGGAAACCGCATCTTTTGGTCAAAGACAAGGCCGCAGGAATTTTTTGACCGCAGGCATAGCGGCGCTACGTCGAGGATCAAAAAATTTCGAGAATGAAGTATTTGACCAAAAGATGCGGTTTCCGTTCGGGCACGAAATAGAAATCCAATGTCAAAAGGATAGGGCATTCATAACTCATTACAATCAATAGGAGATCTGCCATGCAGGTAAATGAATGAGTGCTGGATAGGTTGTTGAGGGCTGTACCGGGCTAAAAGCTGGGATGAGAGTATGATCAGCGTTCTTTCAAAATAATTCGAAAAGATTGCGGGCGCTCTCCTCATCCAGACTCCAGGACTGAGCGCCGTCACTCTTGTTGCAGCCCGCAAGCCGTTCCCAATGGCGATTATCCTTTGGTTTCCAGATGCTTGCTGAAGATTTGCGGAAACTCAGTCACTTGACTTTCGGCGGACTCAAGATGGCCTGGCCGTCGATGACCACCGTGCCGTCCTGATTGATGCACTGGGTTTTGAGCGTGACCCGGTTCTTTTCCGCATTGACGTCAATGACTTCCGCCCTGGCCTTGATGGTGTCGCCGATGCGTACCGGTGCTAAAAAATTGAGTTCCTGACGGATGTAAATGGCTCCGGGACCGGGGAGCTGGTTGCCCAGAATGTTTGAAATGAATCCGGCCGACAGCATGCCGTGGGCGATGCGGGTTTTGAAAAACGTGCCTTTGGCATAATCTTCATTTACATGGGCCGGATTAAAATCCCCCGTTATCCCCGCGTACTGGTAAATATCGCTTTCAGACACGGTTTTGGCAAACTCCGCCGTATCTCCTATTTTGATTTCATGAATGGTTTTGCCTTTCATTGAGATATCCCTTTGGATTGTCTATTGAAATGTATTTTTTTCATGAAATGCCGATGGAAGCGGCATTTCATGAAAAAAAAATTAGAACCATGACCGGTGACTCCACATGTCCTCTTTATAATCCTTTAGATCTTTTTCCAGCGAGACATAGCAGGCGGCGTTATGTATGGACAGGCCGGCCTGGTGGGCAAATGCGTTGATCATCAGGATTTCGTCATCATATAAATGCCGGCGGGTGCCGAAATACATCCTTAACACGCCAATGACGGCGTTGCCCGATTTGATCGGCGCGCTTATGACAGCGGCAACCCCTTCTTTTTTATAAGCATCAGGATTCAATATCCCTTTATCCCTCGGCGCGTCCAGGATATAAACGGTTTCGCCATTTAACGTTTGTTTCACGCTTTTTTCTTCAGGAGAGGGGCATTTGCTGGTAAAAGGCTCGCTGAGACCGCTGCCGGCGATGAGTTTTAGGGTTTTTTTATCAAGATCCAGCAGCTGCACCGTCACCCCCTTGGCGTTAAACGAGCGAGCCATGTCATGGGTCAGGGTATTGATGATCTGCTTGAAATCCAAGGATGCGTTGATGCTTACTGACAGATCGTGGAAAAGCCTGGCGTTTCGCCGGATGTGTTCGATGAGCCGGGCGCGTTCGATGGCAATGCCGCCCTGCTCCGCCAGCGCGGTTAAAAAAGCGATATCCTCTTTGGTGAATTTGCGTTGATCCGCTGTATAAAGGGTCAGCACGCCGATGGCTTTTCCATGAACCATCACCGGAACGACCAGAATGGAGGCGATCCCTTCGGCTTTTTTGGCCTCACGGTGTTCCATGCGCTCATCGGTTAACGCGTCATGGATGGCCAGATGCCCTTTTTTTATCAACTGCTCAACGGTCTCCCTTGCTTTTTCCGGGGCTGCATGATGATAGTTTCTGGAAAGTCCCTTTTGCGCCACCGGAACAAACAAGTCTGTCTCTTCATCAGCCAGAAACAGAGAGGCCGCTTTCCCGTCCATGGAAGTAACTGCCGTGTCCACAATCAGGTTGAGCAGCTCTTTCTTTTTAACTGTTTTTCCGAATGCGCGGCTGACGCTGCAGATGCTTTCAAAATAATTTGGATTTCGTGCCATCACGATTCTCCTTGGCCATTTCGTTTTTTGGTTCTTTTGACCCCGTCCCGCTGCTTTAACCAGCTGACGATTTTGGGGACGAATTCCTTCTGGGTTTTTGAGCTGACATAAATTCCGATGTGTCCGGTTTCAAGGCACACATCCTCGGTGTCTTTGCTCCCGACGCGGCCGGTGAGCAGTTCGCAGGATTCCGGCGGGACCAGGTGATCATATTTCCCGTATATATTGAGCAGCGGCATGGTGATTTTTTTCAAATCCACAAACTTCCCGCCGATGTGCAATTGATTTTGAATCAGCAGATTTTTCTGGTAAAAGTCGGTGATAAACTGTTTGAAGGTCTCTCCCGGCACATCCGGACTGTCGAATATCCATTTTTCCATGCGAATGAAGTTTTCCACGAAATCCTTGTTATCCGCATTCTCCATAAACCCGACGTATTTGTCGATCATCAGGCGGGCCGGGTTGAGCAGCAGAAACCCGAAATTCATCAGGTCGCCGGGCATGTTGCCGTAAGCCTTGATCACGTTGCCCGGATCAATTCCTTTCATCCAGGTGTAAAGCAGTCCCTGATCCGTGTCAAAATTGGAAGGGGTCACGGTGGTAATGAGGTTTTTGACTTTATTGGGGTGAAGGGCGGCATAGATGATGCTCATCGTACCACCCATGCATATCCCCATGATATTGATGCTGGGGATTTTATGCTTGGCTCGGATGAAATCCACCATGTTATCGATATAGCCGTTGATATGGTCATCAAGTGTCAGGTATTTGTCTTTTTCCGTGGGGTAGCCCCAGTCGATCATATACAGGTCAATGCCGCTATCCAGAAAACTGCGGACAACGCTCCTGCCAGGTTGAAGATCAAGCATGGTTTCCCGGTTGATCAATGCGTAAATGACCAGAAGGGGCGTTTTGACACTGTCGTCGGATCGGTTTTCGGGCTGATAATACTTAAGTTTAACGCGATCATCTTGAAAAACAAACTCGAAAGGTGTTTGCGCGATTCCGGTTTCAAGCTGTCCCAGCAGGGTTTCATATGCTTTCTGGGCTCGCCCTTGGGTTTTGCCCGTATCTTCTGCAAGCTTTGATAAAATCAAATCAACCGGAACGCCTGATTTGCTCATGAAAAAACCTCATCAGTTGTTTATCTTCTTTTCAATGATTCTCAGCCGTTTTTTAAGATAATGGAGATCCTGATAAACGCCTTCGATGTCCGTGGAAGACGGTATTGAAAACTGGCGCAGCAGGTCATTGACCATTTCCCGCCTGGCTGATTTATATTGTGCTGCGGCATTCAAAACTTTTGCGAGCGCTGAAAGATATTCTGGTGTTTTAAACAGCAACATGTATTCCCGCTCCAAAATTTTCAGCCATGCCTGATAATAAAATTTTGGATCATCGGAAAGTTCGTTTTTTTTCGACAGATCGGCAAGTTTTTCCTGAAAGATTGCGTGGGTTTTTTCAAACGGCTGAATTAGAATGTACAGGAATTCCGCCATTGCAGACTGTAAGAGGTTGTACTGATCGAAAAACCTGTTGATTCTTTCCTGGTATTCTCTTGTCAGTCCCAACTGAGGAATGTTTAAAAACTTTCTAAATTCTGCATCATAAAGGCGTGAAAATATAGTCAGCACATCCTTGTCAAGCTGATCAAACCTATATTCCCCGGAGATTTTCCCGGTTTTTTCCATTTGAGACAGCCATTGCTGATTCATGCCCGAAATGTTTTCAATGACGGGACGGATTATTTTAATGAGAAGTTCCGGAAGCGTTTCGATACCCTTATAGGCTGACGTAATCGTTTCAGGCTTGTTTAAAGCGCTGGCAAACGCCTGCCATGCGTTCATGCTTGATTCAAAATACCTGCCAAAACGTGGAGACGGGGAGCCGGATTTATCTGGCGTATCTTGGGCGCCTTGGGGTTTATATGGAAACTGCCCCATGTCTGACCACAGGTCGGACATGGAGCGTATCCATGCATCAAAAAATGTCAAGGGGTCCAGTTTGTTCTTGTCAGATTCAGGCATTAAACACCCCCGTTTGCATTCATTTTTTCCAGAGGAAAAAGCCAATTAGTTTGCGAAAAAATCATCCACTTTTTTATACTGTTCATCAACGGCTTTTTTGAAATCATCCACGCCTTTTTTGTATGTCTTCATCCATTCGGCGATGGTCTTTCTTCCATCTTCAGGAAGCCAGGTGGCTTGGTCCAAAAGCGCATTTAGCATCTTTTCACCTTGATCCTGCGCCAGGTTCATGGCTTTAAACGCATTGTCGAATACTGTTTTGTTGAATTGAACGACTTGTTTTAGAATTGCCTTGTTATTCATCATGTTCTCCTGATTTGACGTTGTTTAAGAGCAGGCGGCAGGTAGCGCCGTCTGCCCATATCATTAATTTACAATGCTGCGATGAAACCTTCAACATTCTTTATGTTTTCATCAATCAATCCCTTGATATTGTTTCGTCCGGTTTTAACAGCCTCAAACCATTCGTGGGCGGCGTTGGTGTTTTGATTCGCAACCCAGGGAAATTTGGCAAGAGATGCGTTGTAAGCTCTTTCAGTGTTTTCATGCAGGGCTTCCAACGTTTTAAACCCGAGTTCGTTTAACGCTCTTTGGGGATCAACAATTGTCTGTTTGAGTATGTCTTTGTAGTTCATGGTCTCCTCCATAATTTAATTTTTAAATATTTAATTTTATATTTGCCTTTTGCTTACTTTAAATCAAACCTTGAAAGGCGATTCCGTTGTCAATAAGATATAACCAAAAACAGAACTGTCAAGGATTTTTTTTGCAATGCAACAAAAAAATTAATATGAATTAATTTGCCTCGGTTAATTATAATTATTATTTAATTTAATAAGTTGTATTTATAACCCAATACTATTTTTAATCTAAAGAAAGCAAGTTGTTGCGATATGTCAACAGCGCGCATTCATCCTTGTCTCCCCCGTTCAGCCGATTGGCAGCTATAGCTGAAGCGATTGTTGAATGCGCTGAAGCAGCGGTTTCTGCCCATTGGCAATGTCATCGCCTGCAAATGTGATCAATTTGGCGATGGCAAAAGCATCTTCTCGGTCCTTTGGGTCAGGGATCAGTTTGGCCAGCGCAACCAAAGCTTTATCAGCGTCTTCATTGAGGATGCAGGCCTGCTTGCGGATCAGGAGCTTGAATTCCGATTTTTTTAGTTTGGCCAGGCGCTCATCGGCGGCGACGATTTGATCATAGCCTTTGAGAATGCGTCTCTGCATGCTTTTGTTCACATGGGCGGCCGCCACCATGATGCGCACAACCCCTTCGGCAAACCCTCCCTTTTCAATTTCATCGATCCATTCGGGGCGACAGGCGATGGCGACTTCTGTTTCATCATCAATTACAGGTTTTTGAAACACCTGTTGAATCCAGGGGTTTCCATAAATGGCTTTGAAACAGAACTCCTGGTTGAGATCACGGATATGTCTGAAAAGATCCAGGTTGTCCGAAATTAAATTTGCAAACTCCTTTTCGAGTTTGACAAAAGGATTATCCTTGGAGACAGTTTTGCGGTGCGCTTTGATTTCCGGCGCAAGAAGTTTAAACGGCGTCATCCAGGGGTTGAAGTCTGAAAAGATATACCGTGAGAGTCGCAGCGGATGAAGCTGTCTGATCCATTTCGCTGTTTCTTCATTTACAGCTGACCGGACCCATGGGCTGATTAATCCCCGGTACTGGCGGTCCATGAATTCAGATACCAGGGCCACTGATTCGAAGTTTTTCTCATCCTCCAGTCCATCATCAAGAGCCAGGATGTCTGTCATCTCCCGGGCCTCAAATCGAACCGTATTCTGTTCGTCTGCATCGCCTCTGTCAATGAACATCTCATATAATCCAGGGGATAGATATTCGATCACATCAATGCTGGCGATAATTTCCTTATGCTCTTTCTTGGATATCTTTCCTGAAACGAAAATCCCCAGATGGCCGATGGTATCATGCAGAAGATATACGATCACCTGCTGGCGGCGCTTGATTTCATCCACCGATCCCCACACTTTGTAAATCCAGTTCAATGCCTGCTGGGGAGGGGTGATATTGTCCCCGCTGGATGCGAAAATCAAGACCGGCTCCTTTAAATTTTTCAGATCGATTGTCCGGTCGTTGAGTCCCAGACGTCCTTCCTCAAGCTTATTTCCCACAAAAAGGTTGTCGACGATATAATGCATCTCTTCACGGGTCAGCATGAAATATCCATTCCACCACCGTTCAAACTCAAGATATCGTTTTTCTTCTGAGTCCACATTGGAATAAAGATGATACTGCTTGTCCCATAGCGTATTTGCCGGATTTAGGTCTTCAAATCCGGCCACCAGATGAGCGCCGTCAAATATGCCATTTCCAAGATCGCTCCAAAAGGATGTCAGCCAGACGCCGCCGTAGAGACCTCCCCGGTAGCGCATGGGGTTTTTGCCTTCCACGCCGGCCCAGTAAGACAGGGGAGAGCCGTTGAACACCAGGGGGCCGGTGATATCCGGACGATCGGCGCCGATCAGCGCGGCGGCCCATCCGGCCTGGCAGTTTCCAATAACAGCCGGCTTTTCAGCTTCGGGATGTCTGCGAATGACTTCTTGAATAAAACGGATCTGTGTGTTGTGAACATCATTAAGGGTTTGACCGGGCAGGGGGTCGGCATCAAACAAAAAGAAATACACCGGATGACCTTCATTTATCGCCATGCCGATTTCCGAATCCCTTTTGGCGCCGCCGATTCCAGGACCATGCCCCGCACGGGGATCAACAATGACTATGGGTCGTTTCTTGGGATCATGGGAATTGAATTCCATCGGCTTGGACCTTTTTTCCTCAAACGCGTCCGCCTGATATTTATCATTTTCCCGTCTTTCGATGATTCGGACCAGCGAGAAATTAACGGGGGGATTAAAATCGCGGCCATCCATGATGTTTTCATAGGGAAAAGTAAGCACAGGCGGTTTCCCGTTGTGAATATGATCCAGATAAATGTTCCCCCGTTTTCGCATTATATCCATGAATAAAATGGAACGCTGAGCGGCATCCAAAAGATAATCATAAGCAGCTTTCAAGTGGTCGCCGCTGTTGTAACTGTTATGTATCATATTTAAATAATCCATCTTCAGCCTCCCGAAAAAAACTCAAAATTGAATTTAGTTCTTCTTAGTTGTTTCAGGTTCTTCGCTCTTGGGTTGATCTGTTTCTTCCGGTGATGAAAAAAAATTCATCATGTTGACAAACGGTGATTGAATGTCAGTTGACTTAGACATCATATCGGACATATTCATTCCCAGATCGAGCCATTTTTTCATTTGTTCGTCAAAAGCCTTTTTGTATTTGAGATAATTCTGAATTGTTTTCTGAAGATATTTCTCCATAAACTCGCCAAGGGCATTGTCTCCGTAACGAATAATCAGATGGAGCACCGGAGCTGGAAGAAGGATATTCTTTTTTTTGGCCTCTTCCAGAACGATCTGAGTGAGCACAAATGCTGTGACATCGTCTTTTGTCTGGGCATCGGCAATCATCACATCGCGACCCTTTTTTATGATTTCCGATACATCCTCGATGGTTACATATTGGCTCTTTTCAGTATCATATAACCTTCGGTTGCTGTATTTTTTCAATAACAGGGTGGTTGTCATAATCTTCTCTGTTCATTTGCGAGATATTAATAAGTTATATTAAAAATTTTGTTTATTTGATATCTTTTTAACCAATATATATCAGTATTTTTAAAAAGCAACTGCATTTGTGATAAAAATTGTGCAAAGCAAAAAAAAGAGGGTTCGAAGGGTGAGCCATGAATGAAAACGGTCGAGAGAAAACAATGCTTAATGTCTAAGCAGGCGATTCCAGCAGTCAATCATTTCAAGGTCCATCTGGAGGTTCCGTCCCTTGGTAGTCAGGTAATTACCGATCATGAGGCCGTTGGCGCCTGCCATAAATATCCAGGACTGATAATCCTTTAAAGCGGGCTCCCGGCCGCCGCAGATGATGATGTCCGTATGGGGATGGATGAACCGCATCAGGGCGATGCATTTGAGCGCATCAAAAGGTGAAAGGAGCGGCATATGCTGTAGTTTTGTGCCGGGAATGGGGTTTAAAAAATTAATCGGAATTCTGGGTACGTTGAGCCCTCTTAACGCAAACCCCAGCTCCACCCGCTGCTCCCAGGATTCGCCAAGCCCGAAAATGCAGCCGGAACAGACGCTTAAGCCGGCTTCAGCGGCGATTTTGAGGGTGTCGATATCCTCGGCATACGCATGGGTTGTGCAGATCTGATCAAAATGGCTTTCTGCAGTTTCAAGGTTATGATGATAGTTGGTGATTCCGCTCTGATGAAGCCGTTTGGCCTGGTCGCGGGTCAGCATGCCCAGGGAGCAGCAGGCGGTCAGGCGGGTTTTAAGCAGGATTTCAGCGGCGGCGTCGCAGATAATGTCAATTTCATCATCATTTAAGCGGTATCCGCTGGTGACCATGGAGAAGTTGGTGGCGCCGATTTTTTCCATATCCAGCGCATTCCTAACCATCTCTTTTCTGCTCAGCAACGGATAAACCGGGATGCCGGTGTGATGATGGCCGGATTGTGCGCAAAACGCACAATCCTGTGAACATCTGCCGGATTTGGCATTGAGGATGGTGCAGGTGAATATATCGTCTTTTTTCTTGAAAGGGGACGTTATTTTGTGCGCGCCGGCCAGAAGGTCGATGATATCCTCATCAGGGATGGCGGCAAGGATTTTCGCTTCTTCCAGTGAAGCCGATTCCCCTGCGTTGTGTAGAATTTTTTCTGTGATGGATAAAACCGTGCTTGCAGAAGTACGATCAGATAAATGCATTTAAAACCGTTCTTTTAATTTATATGAATTTCCACCCGGCGGTTGCTGGCCCGTCCTTCCGGATTGTCGCTGCCGTCTGTTTTGACGTTCGGGGCGACGGGTTTTGATTCCCCGAGTCCCTGTGCAGAGATTTTGGCCTTGGACACGCCGCCTTTGATGATGAGCCAGGATTTGACGGATTGAGCCCTTTTGCCGG
This sequence comes from Desulfobacterales bacterium, assembly GCA_025453995.1. Taxonomy (GTDB): domain Bacteria; phylum Desulfobacterota; class Desulfobacteria; order Desulfobacterales; family Desulfosalsimonadaceae; genus JALOPH01. The sequence goes on along the minus strand of JALOPH010000025.1, from coordinate 6,542 downwards.
AAAGTTCAAGGTTGTATGCATCGGAACCGACAGAATCCGTATGACCTTCGACGGCCACGTGTTTTTCGCCGAGTTTATTCAACGCATCAGCCAGTTTCATTAATTCACTTTCAGCTTCCGGCTTGATATCCCATTTGTCAAAATCAAATAAAATATCCCCGGACAGGGAAAGATCGTAGCCGATATCAGTTTTTTTTGCCCCCAGATCCTTTAAAATTTTATCTGCATCCCGGATATCGGCTGTCAGGTTAAGTCCAGCCCCGCCTGTTGATTTCGATACCCCCTTTATTTCAATTGATCTGGAGATGATTTCCCGTCGAAGGGGCTTAATTGATATTGCTCCCCGTTGAGGGCCCGATATGGCTAAGGCTTTTTCAGCCGCCAGGACAGCCGCCGGATCTTCCGGGCTAATGTATTTCGAGCCCTCCGCAGCGGTCGCGCCGCAGAAAAACAACATCAGCATCAATGAAAGAAAATTGAGTGTCTTCATGGGTCTTTGTCCAACGGATTCTTATTTCTGGATGGGCGCGCCTTCAAACGGCAGAAAGTCCGGAAACGAAATATCAATGTCAGATGCCCCGGAAGCGGGCGCGGGAAATTTCACCCAGAGGATGGCCTGCTGGCCCGCGGCCAGTTCACGGTCCAGCCTTCCGCTCTTGCAGTAATAAGCGTTATCCACCGGGCCGGCAATGGAGGCGTCTTCGGAATCTTTGAGGGACATGTATTTTTTGTTTTCCTTCGGATCGATAAAATAGGCATCCTGGTAACATATTACAGCTTTATGGCTGGCGGTGGAAACGTTTTTTAGAACAGCCTTGACCGTGACGACGTCATTCTTCTGCTTGACTTCAGTCAAAGCTAACTCAAGCGTCCCGTCGGATGAAGGCTGAGTTTGAACAACTGATTGCTGCGCAAGACTTTCGAGAGCAAAAACAATTAATAATAAAGATGCAATTACCAGAGATGACACTTTTTTCATAGTTGACCTCCATTTTTTTGTTGGATGTTATTCAAATTCGCTTGCAAAGTCAATCAAACGCGCTTCCCCTGGACAAGCCTTGCAAAATGTTCAAATGACCGGTCATAGGAGGCTTCAGCGTCTTTTGGGAAACAGCATGCCGGAAGCTGCCGGCTATTTAAGTGATATGAGAGGCATTCGCAGCAGATTCCTTTTCGGGCGCATGGATCGTATGAACAGTTGCATTTGGCAAGGTTTTTCTCTTTTTGGCATTCCATGTTGTTTTTCCTGGAGAGTTAAACAGGTTTTTTAATCTGACGGTCTCTGGCGATTTTAAAGGTTGACTTAAATTCCAAAACCGGTTTGCCGTTTTCATCTGACACGGTCGCAACGCCTTGAATGGTTCGATCTTCGTAAAATGATGCGCGGGCTTTTGCAGTGACAATCCCTTTTTTTACAGGGTAAAGAAATTTGGTTTCCGCATGAATTGTCGCAAAATGCGTATCAGGCGAAAGATTGCTTTTAATCGCCATGACCACTGCGGTATCCGCCAGACTGATCAAAGCCCCGCCGTGCATAAATCCGGCGCCCTGGGCGAATTCAAACAGAAACGGCATGGTCAGCGTGGCCCGGCAGTTTTCGGCTTCTATGATTTTCATGCGCAATAGACTTTCAAACGGCGCGCAACTGATCCATTGATTCAGGACAACCTCATGAGGGCCGGTGGACTCAGATCTTTTAGGCGTATGATCGGGCATTATGGCGAAAGGATACCTCTCTTTTTTAAGAATGATGATATGATAAATTCAGAAATACATAAATTGATGAGCATCGGCAACTTTTTTTAAAGAATTTTTGCTGCGATGTTTTCCGTTTGATCTTGTAAAATATTGCCGGATTTGCAAATATCCATTTAATTCTTTAGCGGAGTCAGCGGCACCCATGCGGATGATGACTTTCAACCTTCGATTTGAAAACGATAGAGACGGCGACAATGCCTGGGTCAATCGCAGGGGCATGGTGGTGGATATCATTTCCCGCTATCAACCATCCGTTCTTGGCACCCAGGAAGGCAAATGGTCTCAAATCCGGTATCTTCAGGATCATCTGCCGGACTATGAGCCCCTGATGCCCGGCCGGCTGCCGGATAAAAATATTCAATGCCCTACACTTTTTTTCCGTAAACAGGATATCTCCATTGAGGGGGGAAGGGATTTCTGGCTGTCAAAAACGCCTCATGTTCATTTGAGCAAGGATTGGGACAGCGCGTTTCCAAGGATGCTCAGCTTCGCGGTAGTGCGCATCGAGAATTCGTATCGAAAAATGGTGGCAGCGGTCACCCATTTGGATAACATGGGGAAGGATGCCCGGTATCAGCAGGCGAAAATCATCGCCCAATGGGCAAACCAGCAGAGATACCCGGTGGTTTTAATGGGGGATTTCAATGACGCTCCCGGGTCCGGGGTTCATGGCGTGCTGACGATTCCGGAAACCAGCTTGAGAGATACCTGGACAGTCATGGAACAACCGGAGGGGGAATCTTCTTATACCCATCATGGATTTTGCGGGAGGCCCCAGCTGGCACGCATGGACTGGATCCTGGCGGATATTGGTTTCCAGGTGACGAAAGTCGATATTGTTCGCGACAATGATAGCGGGAAATATCCCTCCGACCATTTCCCCTATATGGCAGATATCGATTTTGCAGGATAGGAGATATTTATTTCATGGATCTTTCTCATTTCCGTAATCTCTTTGGGGTACGTTTATGAAAAAGTGTTTTGCCTTTTGGGTGGCCGGCATTTTGCTTTCATATTCCAGCGCGTTTTGTGAAAACAGGCCGCTTTTGATTTCAGGCATGCTCAACTATCCGCCGGTCATGTGGGAAGAGGGAGGCGGATATGCTGGAATTGCGGAGGAGTTAGATCAACTCGTTAGAGAAAAATATATCGATTATCTCTTCACAAAATATATCAATCTTTATCAGGATACCCATCCTCATGCAAATATTGAAGCTCAATAGCGATGGCATTGCAGCTTTCTTAAGAGTGAGCATTTTTTGTGTTAATTTATTTCAATATCCTGGAGGTTTCACATGGTACGACGCAAATCCAAGCCGGAACGAGACATTGAAAAAACATATCCTCTGAAGTTGTTTATTGCAAAACTCCGCAGGCTGGCTGATTCTCTGGAACAGGGAAGGCGGTTTCAGATTCAGATCGGGGGAGAAAGACTATCCATACCGCCGGATGCAGTTGTCAATATTGAGCATGAGCGTGAAGGCGTAAGCGAAGAAGTCGAGTTTCAACTCAAGTGGCAATTGAAGCAGTAAAGGGTGCTTAATTATTTGGAAATTTCGAATATACCGACCTTCTTCATTCTTGACACTTTAAGCTCAAGATGTTATGTTCGTATAACAAATGAATCGGGTGTGTTTAATTTAGATAAAATCTCCCAATAGTTATTACATAAAGGAGGCTTTTATGTTCGGTGTCAGAAAAATGGCTATCATATTGATAATAGCGTCATTTTTGATTATCCCATTCGGCGCTTCCGCGCTTGCCAAGCCAACAGTGTATCCGCCGGAACCGGACTCTGGTGTTATGGTGGTGGATTTTTTAGTTGCCAGGCCCATCGGGTTTACCTCGCTGATCCTTGGAACAGCAGCCTTTATTGTTTCCAGTCCGTTTTCAGCTTTAGGGAACAACATAGAACAGGCATATGAATTGATGATTCTGGAACCCGCATTGTATACATTCAAGAGGCCTCTGGGCGGATTTTAGCAATGGTTGTTTCCATCCCCGGATTTGGCAGCTTAAGCCTAAAGTATCTTGTTATGGATTACAACGGAACGCTGGCCATTGACGGGGAGCTTATTGACGGGGTTAAGGATGCACTCATTAAACTTTCAAGGGAAATTGAGCTCCACGTCCTGACTGCCGACACATTTGGCAAAGCAGCAAGCGGATTATCCGGCATTCCCTGTAAATTGAAGGTGCTTCCCAGGGAAGATCAACAGGGGGGAAAGTTAAATTATATCAGGATGCTGGGTGCTGACAGCGTAGTCAGCATCGGAAATGGCCGAAATGACCAGCTCATGCTCAAGGAGTCCGCTTTAGGCATCGCAGTCATTCTTGGTGAATGCGCCTCCACCGAGGCGCTCATGTCCGCCGATCTGATTTCAACTTCAATTTTATCCGCTCTGGAACTCCTTGCACACCCGCTTCGCCTGACAGCTACCTTAAGGTCATGATGCGTTTTTGATTCACCAGAATCCGATCCGCAGTAATCTTATATATTATTGACGGACTCGTAAAAAGTCCGTCAACCAGCCGTGCGCGGGTTAGCGCCGGCTGGGGTGGGGGTTGAACCATTTGAATTCATTTCAAATGGCGGGGGAGGGGAAGCCCTTCCCCGTTGAGTAAAAAGGCGGTTTTCGACTTTTTACGAGATTATCATTATTGGTTCTTCAGGTTTTTCAGGCGGGTAAGGTTGATTCTATCCCAGTCCTTGAATCTGGTTTTACCCTTTGGCGTTTCAATGATTTTCGGGATATCCTGGAAACGAAAATCATTGATGATCAATTGAAATGTCCCCATTCCGATAAATCCTGATCCGATATGTTCATGACGGTCAGTTCTGGACCCAACATCCTTTTTTGAATCATTAAGATGAATTAAATGCAGATGCTCCAACCCGATGATTTCATCAAATGCCTTGATGGTTTTCCGATATCCTGCCGGGGTGGAGATATTATAGCCTGCGGCAAAGATATGACAGGTATCCAGGCATACTCCAATGCGGGAAGGGGCATGAATTCTTTTTATAATTGCCGCCAGTTGTTCAAAACAAAAGCCGATGCTCGACCCCTGTCCGGCGGTGGTTTCAAGAAGCAGGCGGGTCCTGTTCCCCCTGGTTTCGTGAAAAATTTCATTGATATTTTGGGCGATTCGCATGATGCCGGTCTCGTCACCATCGCCCATATGGGAGCCGGGATGAAGAACGAGGCTGTCGATGCCCAGTTGGCCGCATCGGATAAGCTCATGTTTTAATGCTTCGCGGGATAAGGATAGTTTTTTCCCCTCCCCGCCGGCGATGTTGATCAGATAGGATGTATGCGCGGCGATAGTCCGGATTCCCGATGACTTTCTTGCCAGCCTGAATTTATCAATATCCTTTTCAGGGAGTGCACGCTCCCGCCAGGTGGTGGCGTTTTTGGTAAATAACTGGAGAACATTGCACTGGTAATATTGAGCCTCTTCGATCGCGCGATGCAAGCCGCCGGCAATAGAAAAATGGGCGCCTAATAATAATTCCATAGTATCGTATCTAATTTTATATATCTTTTCTGTTTTTCGGGTAATCGCACAGATGATTGAGCATGCATTTTGCGCAATTTGGTTTCCGTGCGACGCATACGGACCTGCCGAAATAAATCAGCCACAGGGAAAAATCATTCCATTCCCGTCTGGGGATGACATCCATGAGGTCAAATTCTATTTTCACCGGATCTTTCTGGCCCGTCAAGCCCAGCCGCTGGGATATGCGGGCCACATGGGTGTCCACCACGATCCCGGGTATCCCATATGCCGCTCCCAGGACTACATTGGCGGTTTTGCGTCCTACCCCCGGGAGTTTGATGAGCTCCTCGAGGGTATCCGGAACAATTCCGTTATAGGCGGATATGAGGGCTCGTGCGCAGTTTTTGATGTTTTTTGCCTTATTGTGATAAAACCCGGTGGAGTGAATCAGAGATTCGAGTTTTTTTGTGGACACGGCCGCAAAATCCCGGGGCGTCTTTAGCTCCTTAAACAGGGCCGGGGTGACGGCGTTGACCTGGCGGTCCGTGCACTGGGCGGAGAGAATGGTCGCCACAAGAAGTTCAAACGCATTTTCATGTCTTAACTGGGTCTTGACATCCGGATAAGCGGCCTTTAGTATCCGGCGTATTTTTGTGATACGTGGATCTTTTTTTTTCATGAATTTTTTTCTTTTGTTCTGGAGTCAGCCGGATATTGATTTTGTTCCGAATGCCGGCTCCCGGCATCAGGTTTTTATTTTGGACTGACTTGTTATCATGAATTTACGCTTAAAAAAAGCAAAAGGATTGGGGTTGTGTTCAGGGGGCTTAGACAGCATGCTGGCCGCCCTGGTTCTCAGGGAACAGGGGATTGGGGTGTTCTGGGTTTCTTTTGAAACCCCTTTTTTTTCAGCAGACAAGGCCCGACGGGCGTCTGAAATTACAAAGATTCCCCTCATGGTTGTTGATATTACGGATCGATATCTGACCATGCTGAAAAATCCGCCCGGCGGGTATGGGAAATACATGAACCCCTGCATGGACTGCCATGCCTTGATGTTTAGGATCGCCGGTGAAATCATGATCGAAAAAGGGTATGATTTTCTTTTTTCCGGCGAAGTCATGGGCCAGCGACCCATGTCCCAGGCAAAAAACTCCCTGAGGTATGTGGAAAAACGATCAGGCTTTGATGGCCATATTTTAAGGCCTCTATCCGCAAGATTGCTCCCTGAAACGATCATGGAGAAGAAAGGTCTGGTGGATCGTTTGCAGTTGTGTGATTTG
>JALOPH010000334.1 GCA_025453995.1 Desulfobacterales bacterium | reverse complement strand
TCGGATCTCCGTCAATTTAAATGGTCACTTAGGTGCTGAAGTCAAAATTCAATTGTTATTTTAATGTTCTGCTCATCTGGTTGTCAGCCGTGTCCGTTCAATAATCTCCTGCTTGACGTTAATGGGCAGGTCGTCAAAATACGCACAATAGCCGGCCACGCGCACCACGATACCCGGATGTTTGCCGGGGTTGTTTTTCGCGTCCATAAGCATGTCCGGGTCGAGCACGTTTAACTGCATTTCCATGCCGCCGGATTTAAAGAACCCTTCGGTCAGGGCGGTCATGACCCGCAAGCCCTTTTCTCCGGCCAGCGTATTTTTGTCAAACCGCAAATTCAGGGCATATCCGTTCATGGCCAGGGTCGAATCGATTTTAGCCACGGAATTGAGCAAGGCGGTCACCCCCCGCCGGTCCCGGCCGTTTGCGCATCCCAGGGATGCAGCGCCTCGGTCCGGTTGCCGAATCCCACATGGCAGGTGGAGGAATAATATCCCGGCACATAATTGCCGCCCCGGGTGTTTTGATATTGCGTCAGCGCATCATGGTAGATTTTGGCCACCTGGGCGGCGTATTGATCGGGCATGTCCATGTCATTGCCGAATTTGGGCGCATTGAGCAGCTCCGCGCGCAGTTTGTCGTGTCCTTTAAAATCAGCCTTCATTGCTGAAAGAATCTCGCGAATCGTGTATTTCTTTTTTTCAAAAACCAGCTCATGAATGGCTGCCAGGGAATCCGCCGCATCCGCAACTCCCACTCCCTGGACACCGCTGGAGTTGTATTGTGCGCCGCCGGCGGTTACATCCTTGCCGCTCTCCATACATCCGTCCACCAGCATGGATGAAAAGGGCGTGGGATGAAAATCACGATTCCCCGCTTCAACAATCCGCAAGTCTTTGATCATCCGTTTGAGCATATGATTCACCTGATCGGCAAACGCATCCATGACCGCATCCATTGAACCCAGATTGTCCGAATGGGTAGTCTGGGCGCCGATACGGCGTCGGCCGTTTATGCGTCTGCCCTGGTTGATGGCGAAAATCAGGCAAAGCGGCAGATTAAAAAGCGCGGCATCGGTGGAGAAAAAACTCCTGCCCGGAAACGACGGCTCCACGCATCCCACAATCCCGTAATCCCGCGCTTCTTCAACTGAAAAGCCGTGCCGGACAAGCGCATCCACAGTGGGGCCGTCATTGAACAATCCCGGCACGCCGTTGCCTTTGCGGGCCACGTCCACAGCCCTGCGGACATATTCCCTGGGCGAACCGGCATGAACCCGCGCCATATAATTGGGGTCTCTTAACCCGGCATGCGCCATCACGTCTAAAAAAAGATAGGTCAGATCATTGACTGCATCCCGGCCGCGCTTGTCCATGCCGCCGATGGTAGCGGCCTGGGCCACCAGAAATCCGCCGTGATATTGGCTGGCACGATCGGATAAAAGAAACACATGTTCGGTGGTTTTGGCGGAAAAGCAAAGCAGCAGCTCAAAAGCTTCATCCGGGGTGATCCGTCCTTCATCAATATCTTTCTTATAATAAGGATAGAGATACTGATCCACCCGGCCGAAAGATACGGCGGAATTAAGCCCTTCCAGACATACCCCCATATGGGCAAACCAGAGGGATTGCAAAGCTTCATGGAATGTTTCAGCGGGTTTTTGAGGCACTTTTCGGCAAATGCCGGCGATTTTTTTCAATTCTTCGGAACGGGCGGGATCTTTTTCCTTTTCTGCCAATTGATCCGCTTCATCGCCCATGCGGCGGGCATAATCAACAAGCCCCTCGCAGGCGATCCCGGCCGCCCGGTGCAGGTCGTCATCCTTTCCCTTCATGGATTCCAGGTATCCGTCGATGCCGATCTGAATCATCTTTTCGTAGTTTGGCAGAAAATGCCCGATGCCGCCGGCTTCGTTGATCAGATAATAGGTGGCGTTGAGCTGCTCGGTTGCATAACGGGAAAACTGGAGCACATTTTTGCCGAATGCCTTGGCAACCATGTTTCGCAGAAGCCAGTAGGGAATGACCTTTGTGAAAAGCTTGGAGCGATCGGACCAGGAGATGGGATGGGGCGTTGTTTTGCGTTTGTCGATCCACGGCAGCTCCTCGCACATGAACACCCCGGCCAGTTCCGGCTGGATGATGGCGGATTTACGTCGGGTCCCCATGTTACCCACAATCCATTCATCCGGCCAGACGGCAGCCGATTTGCGCGTCAGCAAATGGCGGAGGGCTTTTGCCTTGCGGATCACCATGGGCTCTTTTTTATCGTCATGGTTCTTGAAATAATCGGTGATCAGCAGCGCCCGCTCCGGGCAGAGCCATATCGGTTCTTTCAATAGCGTTTCCCGGATGCGGTAAAACCGCTCCGGCGCCTGGGCCATAATTTTTAATGCCGCCTGTTGGGTCATGGGTCACCCCCCCCCACGATGTTCGGGCCATTTACTGACGATCTGAAAACAAAATGGATTTTTTTGATTCCATTATTGACAATCACACCCATCAAGTCAAGACAAAGGCGAATTTGAAAAATATCGCTTAAATGATGAAAAAACACTTTTCATCCTCATAAAAATCTTCTGAATTTCTGATTGTTTTATCAGGAACTTTATGTAAGATAACGCTATGAATATCATTATCTTTGGCGGAAACGGACAGCTCGGCAGGGACTGCCGGGCCGTATTTGAAAATAGCCACCAGGTAACCTCTGTGGATATTGACACCCTTGATATTTCACATATG
>JALOPH010000186.1 GCA_025453995.1 Desulfobacterales bacterium | reverse complement strand
AAATTTAGATAACGATTGTTATATAACTTTTGTTTTAATTTAAGTCAACACTTTTTCTTTCCGGGTTTTTTTTATTGAATGTGAAATTCAGGATGCTGTTTCGAAAAGATGATCGCTTTGATTGATTCTATAAAATCAAGGATTTCCTTCTGTGTTTTCACAGAAATAAAACCCCATCAATTCAAAACAGTGATTATCATTTCCATGCGGCAAAAAAAGAACAGATCAGTGAACCCGCTTCACTGAAGGGAAAAGATTCGGGTCGGTATGCGGAAGGAATTTGGCGGCTGAAAACCGGTTCATGAATTCCTGGTTGACGTTCAATTCCAGATATGTCACCCGGCTCCGGATACCCTCTATCCGGTCATAGGCGGCCCTGGATGTCAGCGCCAGCGCGGCCCCTTTCAATGAGCTGTTTCCGAGCGCCTCAAATTTCTCATCGGGCAAATCCGGAATCATGCCGATGGAAATGGCGGATCTTGGCCGGATCAGGGAACCGAACGCGCCGGCCACATAAAACTTTGAAATGTCGGCAAAAGAAATTCCCACATACCGGGTGATGGTTTCCAAAATGGTATACATGGCGGCTTTGGACCGGATCAGGCTGTCCAAATCCGCCTGGCTGATGGCAAGCTCAGCCCGGGTTCCCGACTCTTCAGACTTTACAATGACCAGCCGGCGCATGCCGTCCTTTTCTTTGAGACGCCCGCCGCTTCTTGATTTTATGAGTTTTCCCCTGAAGTCGATCATGCCGGAGAGGAAGAGCTGGGCCGCCAGATCAATCATGCCGGACCCGCAGATGCCGATGGGCGGCTGATGGCCAATGGTGCGGAGATGAAATTGACGGGTCTCCGGGTCTATGGTGATTTCATCAATCACGCCGGGCTTTGCGGTCATTCCGATGGGAGACATCCCCCCTTCGAGCGCCGGCCCGGCGGCGCCGGCGCAGGCGACCAGCCAGTCCCTGTTGCCCAGCGCCACTTCCGCGTTGGTACCCACATCCACGAGCATGGATATGGCCTCCTTTTCAAACATGCCTGAAAAAAGAATCCCGGAAATCAGGTCCCCGCCGAAATAGCTGCCGACATTTGGAAAAACAAAAATCCTGGCGTTTTCGTTCACAAAAAGGCCAAGTTCGCTTGCCTTTGAAATGCCGGGACGGTTGACGGCGGGGATATAGGGTTCGCGGATAACCCATTGCGGAGAAAGCCCGAGAAACAAATGGGTCATGGCGGTGTTGCCGGCAACCGCAAGCAGGAACACATCTTCTCTGAAGAAACCTGCTTGCTCGCATATGCCGGAAATAGCGGCGTTCAATTCATTGACAACAAGCTGATTTAACATTTTCAAGCCGTTATTTTGCCCGGAAAAATGAATCCGCTCGAGAATGTCGGGACCGATGGCGATCTGGGGATTGTCCAATACGGTTTCAGCAATCACGCGGCCTGATTCAAGCTCGATGAGATCAATCGCCATGCGGGTGGTGCCGACGTCAATGGCAACACCTAAAAAAGGGCGGGGGTCGCTGGTTTCTTTTACGCCGATGAGATCCCATTTTTCATTGTCTTTAATGCAAACGCAGCGCGCCTGATACGACCACTGCCGCAATTGTTCGGGGAAACGTTTGATCAAGGACAAATCACAGGTGATCCGGTCGGATTTCAGGATCGGCTTTAATGCGTCCAACATCCGGTCCGCATCTGCCCGGTTGTCTTTTAAGGATGGGAAAGGGGCGGATGCCTGGCAAACCCAGCCGGAATTATTATCTGGCATATCTTCTCACGGATTAATGCTTCTTTGATTCTATCAGGCGGCTCACCTCAGAAAGGATTTCATTCATCATCTCTCCGGCTTTACCCTGAAGGAATATTTTGCTGATCTGTCGGGTGAGAGGCGTGGGATCCGGATTGATTTCAACTATGGTCGCGCCGGACTGATGGGCGATCACCGGCATATAGGCCGCCGGCTGAACCAGGGCGGAGGTTCCCACGACCAGCATCACATCACACTGGGACGATTCTTCCTGGGATCTGGTCAGGGCTGTTGGAGGGATCATTTCCCCGAAAAAAACGCATTCCGGCCGGAAAATGCCGCCGCACGGGCATTTGGGCGGAGCCTCTGAGAGATCGATGTCTACGGTCTTGAATCTTTGGTCGCATTTGAGGCATCGCAGCCATGCGAAGTTGCCGTGAAACTCGATCACATCGGTGTTGCCGGCCAATTGATGAAGTCCGTCCACATTCTGAGTGATGACGGTTTTTAATATGCCAAGCGCTTCAAGCCGCGCCAGTCCGAGATGCCCGTCATTGGGCGTTGCGGCCAGAAGCACTTTTTTCATGTCGCCCATGAAAATTTTCCAGACTTTTTCCGGATTATTCATAAACGAATTGATATGGGCAAATTCCATGGGATCATATTTTTCCCACAAGCCCCCTTCGCCCCGGAACGGCGGGATGCCGCTTTCAACGGAAATTCCTGCCCCGGTCAGCGCCACCACATGACGGGCTGAAACCAGATATTTTGCTGTTTCTTTAATCAGATCTTTCATAATTTATCTTTTAGAATCCAGGATGTTAAATCAAATATCCATTTTTTCTACCGGCTTCTGAATTCTGGCTCCTGGCCCCTTTTCTTAACGAACTTCAAACGTCATGTCCGTGCCCACGGCAAAGCATTCCATCCGGCCGGAACGGTCGGCAATGGTTTTTCGGCACAGGCCGACAATTTGATCCATTTCCGCATCGGTGCGTTCGCGATAAAGATGAAACAGCCCCAGTCGCCTGACATTGGCCTTTAGCGCCATTTCCAGCGTATCGACATATGAGGAATGCCCCCATTCAATGCTTTCTTTATATTCTTCAGGGGTAAACTCAGCATCATGGATCAGCAGATCCGCATTGGCGCAGAGAATTGAATAATCATGAGGCCGGAGCCCGCCGGGGTGGATGAATCCCAGTTCGTTATCGGTCAGAAAGACAAAGGATTTTCCGTTCTCAATAAATTTATACCCGCAACCGCTGTTGGGATGGCTTAAAGTGATGGGAATCACCGTGACTGATCCGATCTGAAAATCCGAAGGGCAGCCGTCTTTGAACGTGATATTGGCCTTAAGATCCGAATAGCGCACCGGAAAATGGGGCGGCTCCATCAGCGTTCGGACAATGACTTCGATAAATTTCCCCGGAAAGGGACACCGGTATATCACAATATTGGATTCAGAACGGTAGAGGGGCTGGAAAAACGGAAACCCCATGAGGTGGTCCCAGTGGGTGTGGGTAAATAAAAAATGATATAAATTTCTGTTCTCTTCCACCAGCAGGTTGCCCAGGCGCCGGATGCCGGTTCCCGCATCCACTATAATGAGGTCGCCGCTTTGGGCCCGGATTTCAACACAGGTCGTATCTCCGCCGTATTTTATATAATCCGGTCCGGATACCGGTATGGACCCCCGTGATCCCCAGCATCTGATGAACATATACGCCCCTTCTTATAAGGAACTTGTCTTACTCAGTCCGGTTTGAGACGGACGGTTCTCGTGCTCGTACTCCTAATCGATACCAAGAAAGCCACATACGATTACGAGTGCGAGTATGAAGGAAAAAGTTTCTTTCTGTAAAAATACCGCTGGGCAGGACTGAACGCTCTTTAAGCGCGTTGCAACCTTCGTCCGGATTTTTATCCAATGGACCCCAAAAATGTGTGCCAAACACCGTCTCTGACCAGTTTCTCCACGATGACCGCCGAATGAGAAGACAACTGGGCTTCAATGCGCCGGGCTTCAGTTCGCAACAGACCGGAAAGAATAAACCATTTTTTATTCATAAATCCCGGAGTGCCAATCAATTGACGCATAACTTCATAATGGATATTGGCGACTATTAAATCTGTTTTACAATCTATACTATTTTCTGCTTTTGCGCAAGCAACATAAACCCGGTCTTCAAGATGATTGATCATCACGTTGTTTCTGGCGGTTTTGGCTGCCAGAAAATTATTGTCTACGGCAATATTTCGGCGGCTTCCCAGCAGGGCCGAGGCGATGGACAGCACACCTGTGCCGGTGCCGAGGTCCAGGGTGGAATGGACCTCTTGGCTGTCAAACAGATTATCAATGCAAGTCAAACAATCCTGGGTGGTGGGATGGTTGCCCACGCCAAAAACAACGCCCGGATCCAGCAGAATGGATACTTCCCCATCAACACACTGTGACCTTCTCCAGGGAGGCATTACAACAAACCGTCCCGCCCGGAAAGGTTTTAACGGCTCCCCGTGCCATTCGTCGAAAGACATGCAGTACTGGTCTTTCAGGGTCAGTTGGGGATGTCTTGACAGTATCGCGTCAATCTGGTCAAGGGAGGGCTCTGAAAAAAACAGAAACGATGTATCCCCTTCCTCCCAGTTGCCGATAAAGCTGCTTCCCAAACGTCCCGGGGAATTTTCAAGACGGCCGTTGAGATAATATATGTACAACTTATCGTAGGGCGATGATTCAGATAAATGAGTTGCAGTATTCATAGGGCCAACATCCGGTTATAAACTTGTCTTTTGGTTTCCAAACAATCAAAGGTATAAGGTTCAGGGTTCAGGGTTCAGGGGATAACCTTGTCAAATATGGCATATGCCGCCTGAATGGACGGGCTTTCCTCGGGCATGTCCACCGTAGGCTTGCCTTTAGAATCATATTCATAAATCGTCTGATCCTCCGGAATCAAACCTGCAAATTCAAGCTTCTTCTCACCAGCCTCGGCCAGGATGTCCTCCGGAAGGCCGTTCTTGGCCTGGTTGACGATCAGGAAACTTTTTCCCACGCCGATATTCAGGCCTTTAGCCAGCTGGTGAATCCGGAGCGCGGCCTGAAGTCCCCGCCGGGAAGGGTCTGAAACAATCAAAAGGATATCGATATTTTTCGTGGTCAGACGGCTGATATGCTCCATACCCGCCTCATTGTCAATGACAATATACGGATAATTGTCTGAAAGCTTTTCAATGTAATTGGTCAGCAAGGTGTTGGCGGCGCAATAACAGCCGGTCCCCTCGGGCTGGCCCATGACGATCAGGTCATAATCGCCGGTTTCAATGACCGCTTCTTCAAGCCTCATGGACATGAACACGTCCTTGGTCATGCCGCCGGGGACTTTGCCTTTCTTCATATCCTCCCTGGCGTTGCCCAGGGTGTCGGTGACCTTGACGCCGAGAACCTCATTTAAATTGAAATTTGAATCCGCATCCACGGCAAGTATCGGGGACTTGCCCTTTCTGACCATGTATTTAATCAGCAGGCCTGATACAGTGGTTTTCCCCACTCCCCCCTTTCCCGCCAACGCGATGGTAAATGCCATTTATAGATTGACTCCTTTTGAAAAATTTTTGGGAATCACAACCTAAAACACCCTTAAATTACATAAAACCAAATATATTCATATAAAAAATTTTTTTTAAGATGAAAAATCAAAAAAATACAATATATTTATAAAATATCAGAGCCGTTGATAACGGTCGCTGTTTTATGGGTCTTGTAAGGAGGCGACATGATTGTTCAATGTGCATATTGCAAAACATCATATAATATGGATGAAGCAAAAATTCCCGAAAGAGGGATCCGTGTCAAATGCAAAAAATGCCAGAATCCGATTGACATTAACAAATCGTCTCCCGGCAATCAGCCCGCATCTCCTGCAAAACCCGACTTGGCCGAGGAAGCCATTGCGAAAAAATTTATACGGGAAAATAATGAACAGGCCGTTGTTCAAACCCTCTACGATGGTATTATCCGGTACGCTGAACTGAAAAAATTCAAAGAATCCGAAAGATTAAGGGCTCAATTGATGAAAATCGCTCCCATGGCCCTTACGGAAATCATCCGCACCGGCGAGATCATTGATCAGGAAAAAACCGCGGCCATGGATCTTGAAAAAGTCAAATTATGGACCGGCCTGTATGATAAGTTCACCAAAAGCGAAGCCGCCTCATTATATTTTGCCTTAACCGACATGACTGTAAAAGCCAACACCCGTGTCTATGAACAGGGCCAGTTTGACGACCGCTTATATTTCATCCTGTCGGGCAAGCTCAAATTAAGCTACTTTGACACGGAAGTCGGTCGTCATCTGGAATATGGATTTTTAGATAAAGGCGACATTGCCGGGGAAGACGCTTTTTTCACCTTCACCTCCCACAGCAGCACCCTGACGGCACAAACGGATGTGGATCTGCTCTATCTGGGAAAAACCGACTTTGAAAACATTCTGGCTGAAAATCCACACATTGAAACAAAACTATTTGATTATTGTGAAAAATCAAAAAAAACATACCGTCAGATCGGCAAAAAAGGAAAAGCCAGGCGTTCTAATAAGCGATATGAAACAACTTTGACCGGCCAGGTCTTCACCGGCGATTCAAAAGACAAGCTTATGAAAAATGTCACCAAAGTCACCATTACGGACATATCTACCGGCGGACTATGTTACGTTGTTCAAAACATGAAAAAGGAGGAAGCGGCCACCCTCCATAAAAACTGGATCAGCATCATCACATCTTACAAAAAAGGGCCCTTGATGGTGGATATAAAAAAACTGGCCAAAGTGATTGCCGTTCATTTTCATCCATTCGGGGAATGTTCCGTCCATGTTCAATTCAAGGAGCCTCTGGATGAAAAAACAATTCGCGAAATATCGCTGCATGCCACTGCGATACGCTAATCCCCATTAAGAATAATTTGCCGGTCGCATCCGGGTTTTAATTGTAAGGAGAATATTCCCATGAAATCAACGCCAGCCGAAATTCTCGGTCAACCCCTGACCCTGCCCTGCGGGGCAACGATAAAGAACCGCATCTGTAAATCCGCCATGAGTGAAAATCTCGGAACTGTGGATTTTCACCCAACGCCCAACCTGACTCGACTTTACGGCCGGTGGGCTGACGGCGGCATGGGCCTTTGCATTACCGGCAATGTGATGGTGGATTCAAACGCCCTGGGCGAACCCCGGAATGTGGTGATCGAAGATGAAAACCACATGGATATGCTCAAGGAATGGGCGTCGTCTGCTCACAAAACCGGAATGCATCTCTGGGTGCAGCTCAACCACCCCGGCAAGCAAAGCCCGAAAACCCTATCCCCTGAGCCGGTGGCGCCGTCAGCGATCCCTTTTTCTGGAAACTTGG
>JALOPH010000185.1 GCA_025453995.1 Desulfobacterales bacterium | reverse complement strand
ATCTGCGGGATGATTTTTTCAAGCTGAACCTGCATGAAAAAACCGTTTCCATCCGGCGACATGAGGCCGATGAAGCGATAGTCCCCGGCTGGGATTATGATGATGACCCCTTTTTCAGTATGCGCCGTCAACCCGCTGCATTTGCCAAAATCCTGCCGATCGGCGGAAATGCAGCACTGATTGTATATCGCAGCGAAATCAGGGGAGAATCTTCTGAAATCAACGGGTTCTCCGGCAGAATCCGCGGCCAGGACCTGCCCGCTGGTATTTAGTACAGCCAGTCCCAGATACCCCTTGATGGCTTTGAGGACTCCGGCATATTTTTTCAATGAGCCTTCAAGGTGGGCGATAACCGCCGGATCAGAGGGCGGTTCTTCTGCAATCGCCGATGGCGCAATCGGTTTCGCGATGGCGGAGGTCGAGGGAGCGGCGGCGGCAATTCGCTGCTTTTCCCACGTGACGCCGATTCTGTTCATCAGAGAAATGCCGACCAGATCTTCTTTTTTGGTCGCCGGCAACCTTGAAATAGAGATCTTGCAGTGTTCCCATTCAAGCATTTCGCCAAGGGCGGCTTCTCCGATTTTAGCCTCGCAGTGGGCTTCGATCAAATTCCCCTTAAGAAAATAGATGCGGCCTCTATTCTTTTTATCATTTCTGATTTCCATCTGGCAGGATTTTTTAAAGGCGTCGATAAGGGGGAGTAAATTCCTAAGCCCGATGCCTTTTTCGGCAATGCTTTGTTTTTTGAGGCGTAAAGCATTGTTGATCAGCTGAACCAGAGTTTCAAAATCGACTGGTTTTTCAATGTATTCAAGGAGATTTTCAGGGGAAGCCTGTCGGATAAACCAGGGACGGGGATGACCGGGGTCCATCATGGCGATGCAGGGGGTTGATGGAAACGCCCGGGTCATATAAGCAAAAAGTTCGATTCCGTCAAAATCAGGCAGATGAAAACCGGATATCAGGACGGATATGGTGTGGTGATTGATAAGGTCAACGGCGGTTTTTGAATCAAAAGCCGTCAGCGTTTCAAAACGATTCAGCTTGATCAGTGCGTCCGCGATGTCGGTTACGGTTTTCTTATCACTGTCGACAATTAGCAGTTTATCCATGATTGATCATCAGTTTCAAAAAGATCGGGTTATGCGGAATATTGAATATATTGATTGATTCAACCATAACAGCAATAAAGTCGTTAGTCAATTTTGAATAAGGAGACAGCGTTCACCCGTTTGATGGCATATTCTGAGGGCCGGGCGACAACAATGAACGGTTTTCAAGAATATTATTCCTCAAATCATTCAATGCCGCGGAAAATGCCTGGCGTCCCAGTTCCGGGGTTTCAGCCGCTATTCCGTCATCGCTGCTTTTTCCCGTTCCTTTGATGACAAGGTTATTCATAATGGACCTGGACCAAAAAGTCGCCTGGATATAAACCAACAGATCATTGCCGAAAACTTTATCAGGGAACAGGTTCGCGCTGACAAATTGCGGAACAACGAGGAAATCATAGTTATCGCTAAAATCCGTTCTGCTGTAGGTGATGTCCGCTATGGCAAACAGGTCCCTGAATAATTGCGGAACCAGTTCGTTGACGGAGTCTTTAAAATGCACTGTTTGAATTATGGATCAAAAAAGAGTAGGTTGGCAACAGCAAATTTTTTTGATGTTGGCAAACTTTTTTGAAAACTCTTTTTTTAGGTAATTGAATTCTTTTTGAGGATGCGAATCATTGTCAACCAATAAATTGATTACATCAGCCGCATCCCGCCTTTTAAGGCTGGGGGAACTCGCCGGGCGGGTCGGCTTATCCATGGCCGGAAACACCCTGGCCAACCTGTTTCGGGATGAAGAGAACCAGGGGGAGCGCCGGGCGGCGGTGCTTCTGAAAAATGCCGTGCGGGTTAAAGAAGCGCTGGGACAGCTCAAGGGAGTCCCCATGAAAATCGGGCAGATGCTGAGCCTTCATGAAAAATTGTTCCCGGAAGAAGTCGCCCAGGTATTGAGAATGCTCCAGCAGAAAGCCCCGGCAGCCCCATTTGATGATATTGTCGCTATGGTTCGGGATGAGCTGGGGAGACGGTTTCACCATATTGAATCTATCGATGAAAATGCATTGGCAGCCGCGTCCATCGGCCAGGTGCACCGGGCGCGCCTCAAGGATGGGCGCGACATAGCTTTGAAAGTGCAATATCCCGGGATCGACGACGTGATCCGGGCGGATATGAAAAACCTCAAAGGCGTGCTGAAACTTTTGTTTTCAATGTTCACCCGCATGGACATGGAGCCGGTCTGGCAGGAACTCAATGACCGGCTTATGGAAGAACTCGATTATGAGAACGAAGCTGCCAGCATGAAACGCATGGCCAGATATTTCAGAAATGATAAACGGATCATCGTTCCGAAAGTCATTGATAAAGTATCCAGCCGTCATGTACTGGGAATGGAACTGGTTCTGGGCATTTCGCCGGATAGTCTCTCTGAGCGCGTTTATCCCCAGGAATTGAAAAATGTCTGGGGCATGTCAATTATGAGGTTTATCTTAGAAGGGGTATTCCAATTCCGGTTTCTTCACGCGGATCCGAATATCGCCAATTTTTCTTTCCTGGAAAACGGCGGCATCATTGTGTATGACTTCGGGTGCATGAAGGAAGTGCCGGAACATCTCTCAAGGGGGTATGTCCGCCTGATCCATGCGGCCCTGAAGAAGGATTATCATCTGATTCCTGAAATACTTAAATCCATCGGGGTTCATAAAGCCGACGGGACGCCCATTTCCCAGAAAATGGTGTCTGATTTCGCCGAAGTTTTTTATGAATTCGTCGAACCCGGAGATCCCTATACGTTCGGCGATGATCTGAAGGTTTACGAGCGGCTGCAGGCGCTGGGATTCAAACACATCGGCGAGTCCATGTCCCTGGTATTCCCCAAAGACATCATCTTCATCGACCGCACCTTTGGCGGCCATTTCGGCAATCTCTGCCGCCTGAACGCCACCGCGGATTGGCGGGCCATTCTGGAATCATACAGCGCAAATGCTTTGTCAAAAGTAACTTCATAATCTTGCCGCTTCTGGGCTTTATGGGGTAGACTTCCCGATTTGCGGGAAAATATGTGCTGTGTCCATTCAATGTCATTAACTTAAGCAAAGGTTTGCTTTAAAGTCCCCCCTTGAAAAAGGGGGATCTGGGGAATTTTGAAGCGTTACATGAAATCCCCCCAACCCCCCTCTGCGAAAGTAGGGCTTAAGTTAATGACATTTTGATCCAGGCCCTGAAATGCGGCAGCTATGAAATTGAATGCTGCGCTGTTTAATTCTGCCTTTTCGGCATCCCGCCGCCATACATGCCATCAATGACATCATTAAATTTTTCCGCAACCACCTTTCGTTTGATTTTCATGGTCGGGGTGATTTCGTTGCGGTCCACGGTCAGCTCTTCAGGGAGCAGGGTGAACTCTTTGATCTTTTCAAATCCGGCCAGGTTCCGGGACCGTTCATCAATCCGTTTCCGGTAGAACTCGACAATGTCCGGATGCTTGACGAGTTCAAACCGCGATTTGAACGGGATATTCTGATTGCGGGCATATTCCTCCAGCGCCTCGAAAGAAGGCACGATCAGGGCAGCGACAAATTTTTTGTTGTCCCCGATAACCACCACCTGCTCCACAAAATGATCCGCTCCGATGAGCGATTCGATCAGTTGCGGAGCGATATATTTCCCGCCGGAGGTTTTCATCAGGTCCTTGATCCGGTCTGTGATGCGGAGCTCACCGTTTGCGTCAAATTCACCGATATCCCCGGTTTTGAACCAGCCGTCTTCAAACACTTCGGCGGTTTCTTTGGGTTTTTTGTAATATCCCTTCATGACATTGCCGCCTTTGACAAGAATTTCGCCGTTGGGCGCGATTTTGACCTGCACGCCGGGCAGAGGCGTTCCCACCAGCCCGAATTTGAAATGATACGGCGGGTGGCAGGTGGAGGTGGCCGTGGTTTCGCTCAACCCATACCCGTACCAGACAAAAATTCCCACTGCGTAGAAAAATTCCTCGATTTCCTGGGAAAGGGGCGCGCCCGCGCAGGGCATAAACCTGATCCGGCCGCCCACCAGGTCGCGAATTTTTGAGAGCACCAGTTTGTCGGCGATCCTGTGCTTGATTTTTAAACCCAGAGGCACAGGCAGTTCATCTTTTTTAAGATTGTTGGCTGCCGCCCCTGTTTTGACCGCCCATTTAAAGAGTTTCTTTTTGAGCGGAGGCGCTGAATCAAGGGCATTGAATACTGCCGCGTAAATTTTTTCATAGATTCTGGGAACTGCGCACATAATGGTGGGACGGACTTCCTTGATGACATCGATGATTTTTTTCGGATCATCCAGGTAATATATTTCCATTCCTTTATAAAGAGCATAGTAGGTCCAGGTCCTTTCAAAAATATGGGACAGGGGAAGGAAGCAGAGCGACACGTCATTTTCATTGGGATTCAGCAGCCTCGCGTCATGGGCGGCTGCCTGAAAGAAGATATTGGCGTGGGTCAGAATCACCCCTTTGGGGGTGCCGGTGGTTCCGGATGTGTAGATCAGCGTCAGAAGGTCTTCCTGGGAGGCCCGGCTCAACCGGTCTTTGATCTGCGCATCCTTATCCGATTTTTTTCCAATCCCAAGAAACTCCTCAAAATACATTTCAAAGTCATTTCCCTGCATCTTGATGCCAGGATTGAACGCAATGATTTTTTTCAGGGAAGGGGCGCTTTTGAAAATGGAAATGGCCTTGTCATATTGTTCCTGATCTCCCACAAAAATGATTTGGGCTTCGCAATCATTGACGATATACTCCGCCTGGCTTGCGGTGTTGGTCGGGTAGATGAACACCGGCACGCACCGGATGGAAAGCGCCGCAATATCAGAAATGGTGCATTCGGGCTTGTTCTGAGAGAAGACGCTGATCATCTGGGTCTCTTCAAGCCCCATTTCAAGGAGCGCTTTTGCCGCACAGTTCACTTTGTCACCCAGTTCCCGCCAGGTGATAGCCTCCCATTGATCGTTTTTTTTAGCCCGCAGAGCGACCTTGTCGCCGTATTTATTGACGCGTTCATGAATCAAGATGGCGTAATTGGGCGTCTTCGATATCTGAAGGGTCGTTGCCTCCGGTTTCATATGGTTTCCTCCTGTTTTCGAATATGTTTTCGGTTTTTTCCCCGGTCAGGAAAAAAAGAATGAGATTCAATAAAATATTAATTTGCAACAGGCGTGCCACACATGAAGATGGTTAATTTTTAATTATCTGCCTGTAATAATTGATTAATAAAATAGGTGGACATCAGTGATTCGATAAAAATCACATGAATAAATAGGATATTTTACAAATTGTAAAATATTCAGCGGCAGGTCCGCGGGGGGGTATTCAAATTTGCGGCGGGTAAAATCAAAGGCAATCAGATAAGCTGAGCAATTTCAAAATGTCATCTAAGGCTTAATGTCAGCGTTGCAGTCCTCCTTAGAATGGCCACATACGCCCATGTATGCTGCGATTTTTCGTCAGCCTGCGCCTTTACCTCGAACCGGATCTGGCATTTTGAAAATGGCTCAGGTGTTTGGCGGGGTTAAATTTTGAAGGAAATATTGAAGAAATACTGGGGCCCTTCAACCTTTATTTCGCCGAGCGAGTCGTCGAATTCCAGGTTGGTTGCAATTGCCCGGACACCGCCGCCGATGGAGAGTCGGTCGATAATAGCCACTTCAATTCCGGCCCGGCCATAAACACCGGCTGATAAATGGGATTCATTGTCATCGTCAAACTCGTCATCATTTTCATCAGGATCATGCTCCCAGCTTCCATAAATCAGCAGAGGGCCTGCGCCGGCATATAAGCGAAGCCGGCTGGCGACGTTTGCCGCCACATACCCCCCGCCGAAATAATCAAACAGGAACCATGTATTGTCTATGGCTACTTTGGCCGTGCCGCCGGAGGAGCCGGCGGAGTAGCTCAATACATTGGTGTCGTTTTCCATGCTCAGGTTTGCGCCCGTTTCAAACCCGTATTCAAGGGTATCCTTATAGAAAGGTTTTTGGGCGGCGGCCCCAAAGAAAATCAGGTCATAGTTTTTTTCTTCCATGCCCGGCGCGTCTTCATCCAGCTCCATCAGGGAAACGATCACCTGGCAGTTGACAGGAAGATCGCTGGTTTGGGCAAGAGAGGGGGAATGTGCGCCTGCTATTGCCGCGGTTAAAATAAAAAAATAAAGCCACATTTTCCCATGGCGGATCTGGAATGCACCAGCCATATTGATCATTTTAAGCCCCTTTTATTGCGAATCGAGTTTTACACCCTTGATCATCATAAACCCCATGACAAAAAAGAACATGGCAACGATGAGGAGAATTTTTGCAACCGTGCCGAGGCGCAGCGCCCTCTCTTTCTGCTTTTTACGGTTTATTTTGTCAAGAAGATCTGCTTTTTTGTGAAGAATCGCGCCGGCAATCCAGAAGCAAAGGCCTATGAGAATGAATATGAGGGAGAGATATATAAAAATCATCTGATATGTCTATGCCGGCCCGGATGTATTAAAATATGTATTATTAAACCGGCAAGTAAAAACAGCAACCATGCCATGCCGGACTTGATCCGGCATCCAGTATTTTTATGGATTCCCGCCTTCTCGGGAATGACAGCACTCAGATATTTAATTGCCAGGTGAATAAGCGTGCCAATTGTTAAAAAGCATATAAGCATACACGTCAGAGCTTCAGCTTCCCTTTGAAATACGCTTCCCGAACTTCAGATGCCATGGTTTTTGCAAATTGTTCAGCCCCCATTTTTTTGATCATGCAGAGATTGTAAATTTTTAGGTTATGGGGGTTTTCAGCCGCACGATGGGCATACGGCTGGTAATGGGCGCAAGGGAATTCGTCGCAATCACAGCAGAATTGAACTTTTCGGTCCTGGCTGCATTTGAACACGGCGCAGGGTTCTCTCATCTGGTGGCAGCCGATGACCCCTTCTTCTCCCCGGCAGCTTGAACAGGAGGCTTCATGGGTGGGAATTCCGGTTCTGTCATGGATGGTGATTCTCAACCGGGGAGAGTTTTTGGCCATAAACATTTGGCAGCAGCTGCAATCAAGGCCGCAGGGTGCAATGGCAAGAGTTTGATCCATTTTTTATTTCCTTAATAAATT
>JALOPH010000184.1 GCA_025453995.1 Desulfobacterales bacterium | reverse complement strand
ATCCATCTCTTTTTCAGCAGGTTTTCGAATCAACTGCTTAATTTTCCGGACAATATTATACATTCCCAGACGCAGCATGGCTTCGGTTTTAATGGCCACACTGTAATTCATAATAGCCGAAGCAGACGGCAACTCAAGCCCCTTTTCCCTTTTGAGTACATTAAAATCCATCTGGATCGCCTGAGGATGGCATGTTATGGGGGGACCTATACCCAGTTCGGCCATGACCGTATTGTACTGGGAAAGCGCATCCTTGGCCATAGCTTCGTAGGGCCCAGCGACTGAGTCAAAATAATCTTTTATTTTTTCCTCCTGGGCTTTGATAAATTTAAATATTCTCGGATTGACGTCTTCAGCCATAAAGGTATTGATGGCATTGGTGAATTCCTGAAAAACAAGATACAACGTGTCTGTGAAACCCGAAGCGGAAAGCTTTTCTTCGTATTTATGAAAGGATACCGAATAATTATTTACAAATTCTATCAATCCGGGCACCACATCGCCGGATCGCCTGTCAAAAAATCGATCCACATCCACCCGAACGATTCGTTTGATTTCACCAATGGCGCCATCCAAGGTGCTTTTAACCAATGATTTTAATCGATCCACTTTTTTCTGCTGAGCTTTAATCTTCTTATGCAGAAGGGAGACCTCATCAACGCCTTTGCACAACACTTCCAGTTTCACCAAAATCCATTGACGAAGACCCGCTTCAATCACTTTCAGCCGATTCAAGTGGTTCATCAGCAGAAGCGCGTGTCGCTCTTTGATGATAACATCTCGAAATTTTGTTATAAAATCTAATTCTTCCGTCTGCGAGAACAAGACAATATCAGACTCTCGCTCCCATTGCATCATCCGGTCCCGGTCTCTGGCATTCAATTTTTCCTTTTGTTTTCGGAATAAGCTCAGAAGCGCGGAATAGGCGTACACCTCCGGGTCAGACTTAATCAAAGAAAGATCCTCTTTCACTTTTTCAATCAATTGTTTTAACTCGTCAATGGATGAATGCTCGCTGAAATCAATGTTCACGACAAACAGCATATGATCAATGAGCCCCATTTTCTTGATCATAGACAAAAAATTGATGTCCGCCTGACGAATACCCGTCCGGCTGCTGATCACATAAATTAAAAGATTGGCGACAATCAGATAATCCTGGATCATGGCCATATGAAGCGGATTGGGGGAATCGCTTCCCTGGCAGTCGGCGATTTCAACATTCTCGTCAATTTCTCCTGAATCAATTTCCAATGAAATATCTTTGAGGTACAACGCCATGACCTCATTTCCCGAAAAATCAAGATGCGATGAAAAATCACTGTCGTAATACTCATACTGCAAGGCATCAGACGCCAAAAAATCTTTAACCTGTTCATACCCCTTGGCGTAATATGAAAGATAAAGACTGTTCAAATTCCTCATATCGTTGCTGATAAGCTTTTTTCTCTCCATAGACCCGATAGCCGTATGCAATTCCTGGCGGTCAGAGTCCCTTCTTAAATCAAATTTTTCGTTTTGGGATTTCAGCTTCATGGAAGGCAGAAGAACAAGCGCCCGCTCGATATCGGCGTTGACTTCATCCCAGGATTTAAAAAAAAGCGTGGCTTTCAGCCGGCTTCCGCGACGTATTTTTGTGACCATCGCGGTGACCACGCCGGCGCCCCGCTTTAAATAATCGCCGGAAAACAACGAATTGATCAATGTGGATTTCCCGGATTTAATGGCGCCGATCACGGCTATTCGCGCAATTTCTTCAGACAGCTGGGCGTCTATGCTTTGACAAATGTTGATCCATCCATCAAACGTACGTTGCGCTGTTCCGGGCATTGAGTTTATCCTGCTCAGAACAGACGCGACAGCTTGATTGATTTGAAGTAATTCTGTTTTTAATTCCTGATAACCGGTCATTAATTCTCCCGCGACCTAAACAGTCAGAAAAAACCTGACGAACATTTTTTTACTAGCGACGTTATTGCACCCGGATTTTTTTTTGTCAAAAAAATTTCAATAAAAATGATTTATCATTTTTAGACATAAAAACTTGTTAATTTAAGGATTTTATGATATCTAAATTTAAAACATAAATTGAACATGAAGAGGACCTGCTGTCTATGTCAAAAAAACATCCCGAATGCCCATTGTATAATCCATTGAATTGCAAGGAATATTACAATCCGAAACTTTGCGCATTTGTGCGAAAAGACAGGATCTGCCTTAAAAAGAAGAAGCCCAAACCTTTAAAAACTTCGCAACAGGACACCGGCGGTGCCGCAAAAGAAACAAAGGGAAATAAACCCAAAAAAGCGGTAAAACCGATAATGGCGGCAAAATCTGTGGGTACGGCAAAAACTGCGAAAACGGTAAAACCTGCAAAAGCCGCTAAAAAAACATCCAAAAAATAAAAGGTTATTTCTTAAGAATCCCCATTGATTCAATCCCCATGCATTCAGCAACTAAAGACCCCGCCGTCATGCGGCAGGATGCCGCATCGATTTTCAACAGCGCCGTTCGTTCAGTCCATGGTGAAACTGTAGTCAAACGCTTCTGCAGGATAGATCCCCATTTTTTTCACGCTGGAAACGCGTCATTTAAATTGAGCCGATATGAAAACATCTATGTGATCGGTGCGGGTAAAGCCTCAGCCCACATGGCCAAGGCCATTGAAGATCTGATGCTCGATCATATCCGGGAAGGCAAAATGATTGTCAAATACGGACACGGGGTTCTATTGAAAAAAATCAGACTCAGGGAAGCCGGTCATCCGATACCTGACAAAAACGGCTGGCTGGGCGCCCGACATATTGTTAATATTGCCGAAAAAGCTGGGAAAAATGATTTAATCATTTGCCTGATGTCCGGCGGTGGTTCCGCGCTTCTGCCGCTGCCCGTTGAGCCGCTGACCCTGGAGGATAAGCAGAAAACCATCAACATATTGCTTGCCTGCGGCGCTTCGATTGATGAAATAAATACCCTGCGTAAACACATGTCTATGATCAAAGGCGGGAGACTGGCGCAAAAAGCCCATCCGGCCACTATGGTCACGCTGATTATCTCTGATGTGCCCGGAGACAGACTCGAAATCATCGCGTCAGGCCCCACGGTTGCTGACCCGAGCGCCTTTAAGGACTGCATGGAAATCATAGCAAAATATCAGTTGGCAAAACAACTCCCGGCCGGCGTGATGGAGTATATGCGATCCGGACATGCTGGAAATATTGAAGAAACTCCCAAGCCAGGGAATCGGGTTTTTTCAGCAGTCTCAAATTTTATCATCGGCAGCAATGCCGACGCCCTGTCTGCGGCCAAAAGATGCGCTGAATCGCTTGGGTACCATACAATGATACTTTCTTCCATGATCTGCGGCAACACCCGTGACGCTGCCCTTTTTCATGCCTCAATTGCTAAAGAAATCCGTAAAACAGCCAACCCTTTGCCGCCGCCGGCATGCATTCTGTCCGGCGGCGAAACCACGGTCAAAGTAACCGGCAGCGGGTTGGGAGGAAGAAACCAGGAATTTGCTCTTGCAACAGCCATTGACATCCAGGGTCAAGATCGAATGGTGGTGTTGTGCGCCGGCACGGACGGAACGGATGGCCCCACCGATGCCGCTGGCGCTGTGGTCGATTCTATGACCGCGCCTGATTCGATTTCTGCCGGCTCAGATCCCGCGAGCTTTTTAAACAATAATGACAGCTATCATTTTTTTAAAAACACAACCGGCCAGATCATCACCGGTCCCACCGGCACCAATGTCATGGATCTGAGAATTGTTCTTGTAGGATAACCATATTAAAAAATTAATTGATTCCGGTTTATGGGATTCAAGTTCATGCCGATAGTGCCGAACTCGACCTGTCATGAAAACTGCCCTGGATGCGCCCATCGAAAAATGACGCTGCAACAGAGTTTGGACCTGAAAATGCAATGGCTGAACAAAATCCTCTCAATTTGGTCGGACCGGTTGGATACGATTCGCTCAATGACGCCGACTCTCTGCTGGCAATACCGCAACCGGGTATGCCTGCATGCGCAGTGGAATTTTTCAAGATGGAAAATCGGATTGATGCGACGGGACGAGGTTGTCGATCTTCGTGATTGTCCTGTCCATTCCCCTTTGGTCCAGAAAGCCGTTCATATTTTTTCAAACTGCCTTCCGTCAGACCGGGACTTTCCATTGGTATTTTACGCGCAGTCCGGCACCCAGGTGACGCTGGTGGTCAAACAGAAAACCATGCCGGATCTCACTTGGCTGGACGATAATTTGATGGTTCAATTGAAATCAGCCGGTATCGCGGGCCTATGGCTGCACATGAATCCCGGCGCGGGGAAAAACGTGTTCGCAAAGAATATTTGGCATCTTCTGTGGGGCGTTCCCCGGTCCAGGGATAGCAATGGACTGATTTACGGACCCAGATCCTTCCAGCAGGTAGCTCCCTCCCTCTATCAGCATTCGCTGGGACTGGCTGAAAAGTTCCTCTCACCTGAATCCCATGATCTGGTCATCGATCTGTATTGCGGCAGGGGCGCCGGGTTGGTCCGCTGGTCCGCTAAAACTAACCGCGTGATGGGAGTAGAATTGGATGGAGAAGCTTTTGCATGCGCCAGAGTAAACGCGCCGTCAGTATTCGTGCTGAGGGGAAAATGCAAAGACAGAGTCCCTCAGCTTATTGAATGGGTACGCACATTGACGCCAGAAACTGCCCGCCGTCTGATTTATCTCAATCCACCGCGTACAGGCCTTGAGCCGGAAATCCTTGACTGGTTGGCAAAGGATTATCAGCCGGATTGCATGGCCTATCTCTCATGCAGCGCCGGAACATTGCGCAGGGACATGGAACACCTGGAAAAATCAGGGTATGATATTATCCGAATCACGCCCTATGATTTTTTTCCGCACACCCATCATGTGGAATGCCTTGCGCTGATAAAAAAAACTAACAATCAACTGATTCCGTCTTGAAATCAAAAAATATTGCCGGTCCTGGCGTATTCGGACAGGACCAACCATGTTTTGGCATCGAACTTCAAGTCCTTTTGACCGCATAATTCCGCTGCATTCCGGGGCGACACAAGCAGGGTGTGTATTTCTTCCGAACTCGCATTCGCATGCCGTGACGGCTTCCCCTGACATTCAACGTACACAAGGGATATGGATTCATCGGTCAAACCGGAGGACGAATAAATCGGCGGGCTGATACGCATGATCCGGTTGATTGAAAGGCCGGTCTCTTCATAAAGTTCCCGGGCTGTTGTCTCTTCTATGGTTTCCCCGGGATCCACCAGGCCGGCTGGAAAACCATATTGATAATGACCCAGCGGCACACGGAATTCCCTGATAATTACCAGCTTTTTTGTATCAATATGGTATGGAACAATCACCACCGCATCGGGAAGATCAAACCGTCCGTTGGCGCATTTGGGTTCATCCCGCCTTGAAGCAATACGCCAGGAACGGTGCTGACCTTTGGTATCCTGATAGGAGATTTCAAATAGATTCACATGGGGGCCAAGGGTGATTTTCCGGACG
This sequence comes from Desulfobacterales bacterium, assembly GCA_025453995.1. GTDB lineage: Bacteria > Desulfobacterota > Desulfobacteria > Desulfobacterales > Desulfosalsimonadaceae > JALOPH01. Next base: position 1,642 of record JALOPH010000184.1, on the reverse strand, counting down.
GATTGTATCTTCATTATTAAAAAGTCGTCTTGTTCCACCCAAACATCCTTGCATCGATATCTTTAAAATCAATGTAGATACGTTCAGGAGAAATTTTAAGATTGGATTCGAGAAACTCGCAGATGGCTTTTGAATACCCTTTGCAGTTTGCCTCCAGCAGTCCGATGCTTTTGAATTCCACAAATGCAGCCGGATCCGCGGCACCGCCAAACATCAGCGCTGCGCTGTGGGAAACGGAAACCATCATGTATTTTTCAGGCTTGCCCAGCAGACGGCAGGCGAATGAAGACGCTTCCCCGGCAAAATCCGAAGCCTCTGAAGCACCCAATGTGACATTTGTTTTAATTGAAAAATATGGCATTATTTCATCCTTCTTTCTAAGTTGGTTTGTTTGAGGGATAGAATGTAACTGATGTATTAAAAAAATCGCCATTCAGTGCAATCAACATTGTTAAGTCCAAATTAAAACAAAAACAGTTTGAGCTCAATCTATTTCATTTACAAACAGAGATGAATCCTCTGAATCAGCGAGGCGCATTTGGGTTTAAGCAATATCGATTCTCAAAACAATCTTCTTGGGATCTGTTGTCACTGAGCATCAGCTAAAAAATCTCGGAGATTTTACCAATGAGAACTGCCTGTTGACACTTGACATCAAACCCCATTTCTGAGAGTCATCCAATCGTTAAAAAGCTATTTCATTATTGCTTTTCGCGTCTCATATCTCTATCCGTTCTATAATCTATCAGGGGACGGCGGGAGGCGGCTGAAGATTGAAGGCCGAAATGAACTTCGAAATTCCAAAAATTAACGGCTTATGCAACAAACAAAGGCATCCTTTCCATTTGCCAGGCCAATGCGCCTGAAATCATTTTTGACGCCGAAAACTTTAACGATCTTCACGAAACATCTGAGAAAGACATAGATCCTCGCTCTCAATGGACACAGTAAAGTTGGCACAATATTGGCGTAAAAAAAAAATACAGAAATTATAGTCTTGACAACCTATTGATATTCTGGCGCGCCCGGAGGGATTCGGACCCCCGACCTACGGATTCGAAGTTCTTATTTTTGGTAAATAATATTAGAAACAAATATAAATTGATAAAATGATTTTCGTTTTAATTTCAATATGATATCTTAAATTTACATGAAAAAATAAAACCAATTATTTTATGGTAAATATAGGGTTATAAATTACAATTTGTTGACCAAATGTTGACCAAGTTTTTTGTGAGCGGCTTTCAGTTTTTCGTCAAGCCATTCTGTATATCTTGCCATAGCTTTTTTTAATGCCCTTTCATCCGGGACAATATAGTGACGGTCCATCCCTTCCAGACTGTGGCCCAAAAGGGTGTCACGGATCGCTTTATCAATCCCGGCGTTTAACATATTGGTTTTAACCGTCCGCCGGATATCGTGAAGAGTCATTCCGTCCGACTCCCCTCTTCCGTATGGAATCCCCGCATTTTTACAGGCGGTTTTCAAGGATCTTTTAAAACCATCCTTTTGCCTGATCGGCTCTCCCTGAAATGTGATAACAAAATCGTGTTGAATTGCTCTCGGGATGCCACTTAATACGGATTCCACATGGTGATTGATGGGGATGATTTTCTTTTTCCCCTCTTTAGTTCTGTAGTCA
>JALOPH010000024.1 GCA_025453995.1 Desulfobacterales bacterium | reverse complement strand
GATTTGATGCAGCGATTAACGGACATTCAGGCTGTCATCAATGAGGAGTTGGAACTCAAAAACGTTCCAAGAGGCGTCAATTTTGTGATGCCCTATGATCGCATCGGCCGGGACAGGGTTGATTTTGTGGGCGGTAAAAATGCCAATCTTGGGGAAATCCGGGGAAAAGTCCAACTCCCCATACCCAGGGGTTTTGCCATTACCACAACCGCATTTGATGAACTGGTGGAGTACAACGACCTGGTGGATGATATCCGCAAGCAGAAGCGCGAAGTCAATCCCAATGACCCGGAATCCGTTATCCGGATCAGCGAAAATATCCAGAGCATACTGATGAACGCCACAGTGCCGCCTCTGGTTGAAAAGGCGATTTTGGAAGCCTATGCCGAGCAAATCAGTAAAGACGGCACCGTCAAAGTGGCGTTGCGCAGCAGCGCCATCGGTGAAGACAGCGAACTCTCTTTTGCCGGACAATACCAGAGTTTTTTAAATGTTCCCGCTAAAGACATCATTCAAAAATATAAAGAGGTGATCGCCAGCCTCTTTACGCCAAGAGCCATTTCCTATCGTTTGCACATGGGAATTCCTTTTGGCGAAGTGGCCATGAGCGTGGCATGCCTTGAGATGATCCAGTCCAGGGCCGGAGGGGTCGTCTATACCCGGCACCCATTTGATTTAATGAAAAACAACATCATCATCAACGCCACCTGGGGGCTTGGGTCTTATGTGGTGGACGGCGTGGTGACACCGGATACTTTTGAATTGTCCAAATCCGACCCGCCGGTTCTTCTGGCATCTTCAGTTTCGCCCAAATCCAAAAGCCTTGTGGTCAATCCCGACGGGTATCTGATGGAGTCTGAAATCTGTGCTGAAAAGCAGAGTGCGCCTTGTTTGTCACAAGACCAGGCCGTCATTCTGGCCCAATATGCGATGAAACTGGAAGCGCATTTTCAGACACCCCAGGATATCGAATGGGCTCTGGATGACAACAGCAATCTGATGATTCTTCAAACCCGGCCCCTTCGTATAGAAGGCGAGAGAGGCGCTTTTTTTGCGACCGAGAGGATTGATTCATATCCCATATTGCTGGAGAATGGCAGCGTTGCCTGTCCGGGCGTAGGGTGCGGACCGGCCCATATGATTCATTCTGATGATGACCTGCTTTCTTTTCCGGATGGGGGGGTCCTGGTGGCGGCGCATTCATCCCCCCAGTATGTCATCGTCATGGAAAAAGCCCAGGCCATAGTCACCAATTCCGGTAGCATTACCGGCCACATGGCTTCCGTGGCAAGGGAGTTCAAAGTCCCCACTGTGTTGAACACCATAAACGCCACCACCGTCATCCCCCCCGGCGCGCTGATTACGGTCGATGCCTTTTCCGGCAGGGTCTATGAGGGAAAAGTCACGGAATTGCTGGGCATGCAATGGGAGAGGGGATCTTTTATGAAAGACACACCGGTATATCAGACCCTGAAAAAACTATCCCAATATATAGTCCCGCTGCATTTAACCAATCCAAAGTCAAGAAAATTCAACGCCAAGAACTGCTTGAGCATTCATGATATCATGCGATTCACCCATGAAAAGGCGTATACGGAAGTGTTTCAGATCAGTGATTTTACCACCGACCACGGGAGGATTTCTGTCAAACTGGACGCCCCGCTTCCCATAGATTTGTATGTGATTGATCTCGGGAGCGGATTGGAAACCATTGCCGGCACTTCAAAAATTAAAATGGAAAATGTGCTGTCAGCGCCGTTCAAAGCCCTTTTGGGTGGAATGCTTCATAGGGATTTAAAGGCGTTTGAGCCCAGGCCGGTCACCGTGAAAGGGTTTCTGTCGGTCATGAGTCAGCAGATGCTCGCGCCTCCCAATCCCGTGGTGGAGCGTTTCGGTGATCGCAGCTATGCTATTGTATCTGATAAATACATGAATTTCAGTTCCCGTGTGGGTTATCATTACAGCATTTTAGACAGTTACTGCGGTCTGACGGCCATGAAAAACTACATCAATTTCCAGTTCAAGGGAGGCGCTGCCGATGATGTGCGGCGGAACCGCCGCGCCCGGCTGATTAAAAATATCCTTGAAACCAGCGGCTTCTTGGTGGAAGTTCAGGGGGACCGGGTCAATGCCCGTTTTGCTAAACAGGAGCAGGATGTCATTGCCGAAAAGCTTGATTTGCTCGGACGGCTGCTCATTTATACACGCCAGATGGATATGCTCCTGAATTGCGAAAACAGTGTGAATATGCTTTCAGAGAATTTTTTGGCCGGCAGGTACGATCTGGATTCTATTTGCAAAGTGGGTTAGCGGAGTTTCTTTTTCTCAAGGCGCTGCTCAAAGGCATTTGATATTTTTAACAGCAATTCGTCCGTGTCGCAAGGCTTTAAAAGATAGTCATAGGCGCCGTATTTGACGATTTCCACAGCGGTTTCCAGCGAAGCATGCCCCGACAAGACGATGACCTCAGCTTTTATCCCTCGCTCTTTCATCAGTTTCAAAACTTCAATCCCGCTGATGCCGGGCATTTTTACATCCAGCAGAACCACATCATAGGGGTTTCGGGAAAGCTCTTCAAGGGCCGCGTCTCCGCGATTCACCGAAGTAGCGGTAATTTTTCGGGTGGTAAGGATTTTCAGCAGAGAGCGGCAGAACTGCTCTTCGTCATCTACAATCAGAACTTTGGGATTATCTGGCATAACGGTGTGATCTGGCTCTTTCATCAGCAAAAATGATGTTATTGTCTGTGTGACATATAAAGACCATTCTGCTGTAAAAATCAAATGAAAATATTGACGAACCCGTAAAAAGCTATCGATCCTCAGGCAGGACGGCGGATTATGATGCCGAGAGAATCTGGGGGATTATTTTTTCAAGCTGGACTTGAAGGAAATACCCGTTTCCCTCGGGTGACATGAGCCCGATGAAGCGGAAATTCCCATGCTTGTAGACATCCGACGACATCATAACAATGACCCCTTTTTTGGTATGAACCGTAAAGCCGGTGCATTGCTCAAATCCTTTGGTTCTTACTGTTTTATTGCAATGAATCATCATGTTGTTGAAGTCAAAGGCGAAATTTTTAAAATCAATGGCGTTTCCGGGGGAGTCAACTGCCAGAACCGACCCTTCCGGGCTTAAAACGGCCAGCCCCTGATATCCTTTGATGGTTTTCAATACGCTGGCGTATCTTTTTAACGCTACCTCAAATTTTGATATGGGCTCCTTAGCCGAGGGCTTTGCCGGTTTATCCCTGAAAAAGTGATTTTTACGCCATCCCACTTGGCCATATCCCTGGCGACCGTTTCACCGGATTGATTGTTGCTGATGGCATCGAGCAGCACGCCATTGTGAAAATACATAAATCCGTTTTTATCGCTTCCGCAAGAGACTTCCATTCGACAGGTCTTGGAGCTTAATTCAATGAGCGGAAGGAAATTTTTCAGGGTGATTCCTTTTTTGGACAATCCTTCATCCCTGAGATTCAAGCCGACAAATATCATTGAGCCAAGGGCCCCGAACTCAAAAGGTTTTTCAAGATAATAGAGCAAGTCTTCATGGTCGGCACGGTTTGGAAACCAGGGTTTTTGTTTTCCGGGTTCAAGCATGATGATGCATGGGATGGAAGGATGGTTGCGGGTTATGTAAGCAATCAGGTCAATGCCGTCCATGTCGGAGAGACGGGAGTCTGTAACAAATACCGAGACTCTTTGATGTTGCAGAGTTTCAATGGCTGCCTGACCGTTTATTGCGGTCAGCAGCTCAAAATGATGCAGTTCCTGAAAACCTTTTCGGATAATGCTAAGGAGTTCCCGGTCACTGTCAGCAATGAGGACTTTATCCATAATGATCCCCCGCAGATTTATTCAGATTCACTAACTGGCCAAATGCGTGTTAATCGCCGATTATGATGATTTCTCCGAGTTGAAGCTTTTAGAAAACCCGAATCAAATTCATAAGTAGTTAATATATGGGAATAAATTTTAAGTCAATACAATTGTATCATAAAATCAGGAATTTTCGATATCATCCGGTCGGTTTGAAGGGCAAAAAAATATTTGCATTGAACAGGAATCATGTTAGGGATGCTTCTAGAATTATAAACAATCCAGTAGGAATTTTTTCCGGCATGTCCGGGTTATATTATGGATGAGAACCCCAAAACACTGAGACTGAAATTGTCTTTCGGCGCTGCGCTGCTGGTCGGGTTGGCCGGAATGATTTATCTTCAGATGGAATATGATCTCTATCACAAGGTCATCCACCTGATTCAGAAAGACATGCCGATGGAGCTGTTTCTTGTGCTGATGATTTTCCTTCCGCTGGCAGGTTTTCCCTTAAGCGCGTTTATTTTTCCGCTGGGTGTAAAGTTCGGGCTGATCAAGGGGATGATTCTGCTGGAGTTGATACTCCCGCTTCATTTCATCATCGCTTATGTGTTGGCGATTTATCTGCGAAGGGCGATTCAAAATTTTCTGGTGAATCAGAAGAAATATCAGATCCCAACCATTCCGGAGGACAGGATGCTGCTCTACAGCTTTTTATTCCTGGCATGTCCTGTTTTTCCCTATTCGGTAAAATTATATATCCTGCCCCTGGCCGGGCTGCCGTTTCGATATTATTTCTGGCTCAACTGGCTGATTCAGGGGACTTTGTGCATTCCTTTTGTTCTGCTGGGCAAGTCGGCGGCAGATCTGGATGCATCTGTCTCCATCATGAATATCCTCATATTTGTCGTCGCGCTGGTGATTTTTTTCGCCATGCTTCTGCTGCTTCGCAGAGCACAGAAGCGGTTGGACAGTCCACAGAAAGAAAATCAGTAATGCGAAACTCCGTCGCTATGCTGGGGAAGATTCTCTTTTAGAGAGGATTTCATTTATTTTTTCAGAGAGTCGCCTTGCGTCCTCAAAAGAAAGCGCGACGGATTTTTTCCCTCCGCCAGGGTGCGCAATGGTAAGCGTGCAGCCGGAATCGGATTTTTCCAAGGACCAGGTTTGCCCGTCATTAAATTTTTCAGAATCTGCCAGCCAGTCGTTGGCGTTGAATTCCGCTATTTGAACCAGGACGCCGAAAGCGTCTTTGGGATGGATGAAAATTTCTTTCCAGTATGCGCCCGCATATTCATTGTACCCGAAATAGGGAATATGATGCGCTTTGAGTTTTTGGATGGCCGCCTGAAGGTCCGGGGTCTGAAGCGTGATATGATGGACGCCGCCCTCCTTGTTTTTTAAAAAATTGTCAAGGAAACTACCCTTATCCGTGGGATAAATCACTTCCAGTCGCGATAAATCTCCCAGCGACATAATCTGCCAACGGTATTTCATGATCGGGTCGGATGCCGCAGCGCCAGGCACAGCGCCCAGCAGATCGATAAAAAAACGCGATGCCCGCCCGCCGTCTTTCACTGCAATAGAGACATGATCAATTCGCGAAATCATTGATTCGGCTACTCCTGATGCTCGGTGGTGTTGAAAGTAAACGATACGACCTTCCCCTGATCGTCAAAACGGATGACCAGATCCTGGGTTTTTGTCTCGCTGAATGCGCTGTAGCGGTATTTCCCGTATGTCCAGGTCCGCTGGCCGTCTTCCATGCCGATCCGCCAGGGAGAGCCGAACATGGACCGGATGTCTGATTGCGTGCTTTTCCCGATTTTAATGGCGCTGACCTGATCCACAGGGAAATCGTGCCCCACGGTGAAACAACCCGAGACGGCAAAAACCAGTACGAAAATTATCAGAGAAGAAAAAAAATGAGCGGATTTAGTGAAACAGCCGGTTTTCATGATGCGTCAAGCTCCTTTCAAGTTAATGGTGTTGGGTTTAAATACTATATACCAGACATGGCGGTCAAGGATTCGCTGCTCAATGCCATTTAAATGTTTTCAGTCCTACGGTAAAAAAGACGGCGCCGACGGCTGAGAGGATAGCCGACGGCAGAATGATTTCCTTAATTCCCGCCCCTTCGATGAAAACGCTCCGGATGCCGTCCGCCAGCAGGGTCAACGGCAGTTTCTGAATGAAGGGGATGCTCCATTCGGGGAAATTATGATAGCTGAAAAATACACCGGATAAGACCGTCATCGGCAAAACCACCGCGTTGATCAATCCGTTCCCGGTTTCGGTGTTGGCGGTATGGGATGAAACAAAGATGGCAATGCCGCCGAATGCGATATTCCCTGCCAGAAAAACCAGGCACAGGGCGCCCGCGCTTCCCTGGATGGTCACATCAAACACAAGATAGGCGAATAAGACCAGCAACGCCGATTCGATGAAATTCATCGCGATCCTGACAAACATCAGGGCGGCCAGGAAATGGGATTTTTTCATGGGTGTGGCCACCATCCGACGCAGCAGCTTTCGGGAGCGCCGTTCGATCATGCCGTAACTCATTCCCCACATGATGGACATCATCAGATCCATGGAAATAAGCCCCGGGATGAGAAAATCGATATACCGCGTGCCGCGAACCGTGAGCGGTTTGACCTCCTCATGGTTATCCTCGACACCGGTTGCCGGTCTGGCAAAAGCATTTGAGAGTTTAAGGTATGACAGCTGGGCATCTATGTTGAGCGGGTCGAAATGATAGATGATCCGGCCGTCTGCTTCTTCCATAATGACACCGACGCTCCCCCGTTTGAGCAGCAGGATAGCATCTTGCCAGTCTTTTTTAACAAAAAGAAAAATCGTATTGCCGATCCGCTTATCCGAAAGCGTCAGTTTGCGCTGCGCCCCTTTATTATGGGCCGGATCTATTGCATCCCCATGGACATTGAGGAAATCGTCGATAATGGAGTGTTGACGGGACGTGTCGGAAGGATTGTTTTTCTCAATGACCGCCACACTCCGCACGATATCGGTTTTTTGCGAAAAAGCGATGCCCAGTCCCAATGACATCAGAATCGGGAAGATAAACCCCCAGAATATGACCTCGGGCTGGCGGATCAATTCCTTAAAATGGGCGATAACCAGTTGAACGAGCTGATCTGTGCGTATCAGTTTATTCATCCAGCCTTCTGCCTGTCATGGCGGTGAACACATCATCGAGCGTTTTTTTTCTGTATTCGATGATTTTTTCGCCTCCATCATCTTTCAGAAGTTGAGAAAGAGTCCCTTCAGCGAGGATCTTTCCTTTATCGATGATAATGATGTAGTCGCAAAGCTGTTGGGCTTCTTCCATGTAATGGGTGGTCAGAATCAGCGATGCACGGGTTTGCCGTTTCAATTCAAGGAGTATTTCCCAGATTTCACGGCGGGCATTGGGGTCAAGCCCTGTGGTCGGCTCATCAAGAAGCAGTATTTTCGGACTATTGATCAGCGCAATGCCAAGGGCAAGACGCTGGCGCTGACCGCCGGATATATGGGCGACATAAGATTTCCGCTTTTCTTTAAGTCCGATGATTTCGATGATTTCATCGACCCGCCGGGCATTCAGATCGTAAAAACTTGCAAAAAGCCGCAGCGTTTCTTTTACAGTAAGTTTATCGATAAAATAGGTTTCCTGGAGCGAAATGCCGATGATCCGGTGAAGTTCATCGGCATTTCCATGCCATTGTTTTCCCATGATGAAGATATCGCCGGAGTCGGGCTTCTGAATTCCTTCGATCATTTCCACCAGTGTTGTCTTCCCCGCGCCGTTTGGGCCCAGCAAAGCGACAAACTGGCCTTCATGAATGCGGAGATTGACCCCGCAGACCGCATGAACGGATTTGAAGGATTTATGGACATCTTTGACTTCTATAACCGGATGATTGGATGACATATCGGCAATGGGCATTTTCAAGGGAATTGCTGCTATCATAATGGAAAAATGATCGTGTTTTTAAACGTCCCACCGGGATCGAAAGAGCGGCAGATATTTCAAAGAGGGAAACAGTATCGCATAGGCTGATATCCCGCCTGCATCCGCCAGAACATCAAAAATTGAAAACTCACGATAGGGGATGTAATATTGAATCCATTCAATAGATACTCCGTAAAAAAACAGAGGCAATGTTTTTGCCAGATTGAATTTGGTTTCCGGGAATGAAAAGTCAGCAAGCAAAGACAGAACATAAAACGCTGCGATATGGCTGAACTTGTCATTGATTCCGGCAACTGCGGGGTAATCCAGGGGGATGACCGCAAGGATTGTAATGACTATCAATGACACGCACAGTGAAGCCCTGAAAACGATTATTTCTGATTTTGGCATGGCGGCGTCACCTCGCGGCTATGACATTGAACCCAGCGACTCGATAAGGAGCCCCAGGAAAATTATCTTCCCGGTATGATAATCCGCGAATCATCTTTCGGCTGGCGCTGCTGATGCTCCTGCTGCATTTTTTTAATTTCTTCAACGACTTCAGAAAGCGCAAGCCTCATGGCGTATGGAAATTCATCAAGCGCCTGTTTCAGGCTCGTTGCCTTGAGCCTGGTCTGGATCGGAAGCGTCCCTTCCGGTGTCATCAGCTGGGTGGCGCCGACAAAAATGACATCGCGAGTTTTGTCATCCGTGCCGTCTTCTAAAATGGGAACCAGTTTTCGGATTGAGGCGGCCCTTAAGTCTGTAAACACAACTTCACGGTAGAGTTCGGACTTATTGACGGTAAAATCGATTTGATTATTCATTTCTTCATTCATGAGTTATCTCCATTTCCCTTAAATAAGTTTTCACTTTACCTATATCACTTAATTGCGATAATCAATGGATGATTTTAAAATCATGCGGGCCATAATGGAAGACGACAATCCGAAGGCGAAAGTGAGAAAAGGAAATTTGGCAGGCATTCCCCGAACCGTCCTGGCGCTGGGCCTGGTAAGCATGTTCATGGATATCTCTTCCGAGATGATTCACAGCCTTTTGCCCGTGTTTCTGGTATCGGTGCTGCAAGCAAGCCCATTGACGGTCGGTTTTATCGAAGGACTTGCCGAGGCCGCTGCCTTGATCACAAAGATATTTTCCGGCGCATTGAGCGACTGGTGTCAAAAAAGAAAATTTCTGGCCGTTGCGGGCTATGGCCTTGGGGCATTGACCAAGCCATTGTTTGCGTTAGCACCTAACGCGGCCGTCGTGTTTTCAGCCCGTTTTGTCGACCGCGTCGGTAAAGGCATCCGCGGAGCCCCAAGGGATGCGCTGGTCGCGGATGTGACGCCGATACCTATCAGGGGGGCAGCCTATGGTTTACGCCAATCCTTAGACACCATCGGCGCGTTTCTGGGGCCGCTGCTGGCCGTCATGCTTATGTTTCTATCATCCGGAAATTTCCGGTTTGTTTTCTGGGTTGCAGTGATACCGGGATTATTGTCCGTAGCCATCCTGCTTGTCGGCGTGAAGGAGCCCAAACATCTTTCGAAGGAACTTGTCAAGCCCTCCCAGTATTTCAAAGGAATAAAGGAGCTCAGCAATGCCTATTGGTTTGTTGTATGTTTGGGCGTTGTGTTCACCCTGGCGAGATTCAGCGAGGCGTTCCTGCTGCTTCGCGCACAATCGGCAGGTATGCAGGCGGTCATGATTCCCCTCATGATGGCGCTCATGAATATGGTATATTCCTTAACAGCGTATCCGGCCGGATATCTTTCCGACCGCGCGGGACGTCATGGTCTGATCGTCATGGGTTTAGCCGTTTTAATTGTGTCGGATATAATACTTGCCCTTGGAAATGGGTTAATCATGATTGCTGCTGGGATCGCATTATGGGGTTTTCATATGGGGCTGACCCAGGGATTGCTCAGCGCCATGATTGCAGATACAGCGGAAGATCACCTGAGGGGAACCGCATTTGGAATTTTCAGTTTAGCCAGCGGTATGGCCATCCTGATGGCCAGCGTCATTGCCGGTTGGCTCTGGGATTCATTTGGAGCTTCAGCGACTTTTTTCGCCGGCGCCTGTTTTGCATCAATTGCTTTGATCGGTTTTGTCCTTATGAAAAAGATGGAAGTGTATTCAAAATCTCGGATCAGGTTTGACGGCAAGGCGCAGGACGATGAAAAAACGCAGCATTCATATTAGCGTATGTGAGTATGTTGAAGCGGCCTGCAACGCGGCCAGCGAATCTCAGGCGGGCGTTAAAATTGACGGCTTCGAAAAAGCGGGTTTGTCATTGCGGTAAAGCGGTTCAATCTCATAACAAATAGAATCCTATTGGTATTGCATCGTCTCTGCGCTCCTCGATAATGACCTCAGCCGACTTTTTAAGGGTCCATCAAAATAATTTCTAAAATTTCGTCGGCCAGTTGGCAAGTTTATGCTCGCCGATGCCGCTGGTCCGGTTGTTTCTGGCGATGTCAAGGGCGCGAATAATATAATTGCGCGTTTCTCTCGGATCAATCACATCATGGATGTGATGATGCCCGGCAGCCCCGAACGGGGACGCGTCATCGATCATCTGTTTGTAAAGCGCCTTCCATTCTTCTGAATTCCGGTCTGAGGCAGACGGTTTTCCGCCATACACCACGTTGGCAGCAATGGCAGGATCCACAAAGCTCATCTCCGCCGACGGCCAGGCCACAAGAAAATCCGCCCCGCAGCCAGAGCCGCACATATTCCAAAATGCCATGCCGTAAGTTTTCCGAACAATAATGGAAATTCTCGGAACTGTCAGAAGTCCCAATGCGTTCATGTAATTCATCACCCGGGCGGCCACGCGTTTTCGTTCCGCCTCTTTCCCCACCATAAATCCCGGGATATCATGAAAAAAAATGAGGGGAACATTAAACGAATCGCACAGACACAAAAAACTGATGACCTTATCAATCCCGTCAGTGTCCATGGCGCCGGCATTGTGCATGGGCTGGTTGGCGACAATCCCGGCCGTTTTGCCGCCGATGCGGGAAAGCGCCGTGATGACGGACTGGCCGAACAATGGCTTGACGGGGAAAAGACTTCCTTTATCCACGATGCAGCTTAAGATGGCATGCATGTCATAGGCGCGGTTTCGCTTTTCCGGCAGGAGGTTTAATATCTGGTCCATGTCCGTCCCGGAACCCTCCGGCACCGGGTTGTCCGGGGGCAGTTGGCCGTTATGGGACGGCATGTAGGATAAATATCTGCGGATGATATCAAAACATTCGGTTTCATTATCAGCCACCGCGTCGGTATTTCCGGTGAGTTCCGCATGCACCTGCCACCCGCCCAGCTCTTCGTCGGAAATCTTTTCGCCAAGGGCAAGCTCCAGGACACGTGGGCCGGAAACACCCATGGCGCTTCCTTTGACCTGAACCACGAAATCAGATAGACAGGCCATCCAGGTGGGCATGCCGTAGCACTCGCCCATGATGGCCGTTACCATAGGCGTCTGCCTCACCCGGCTCATGATGTGAAGATAGGATTCAAAATGCCCGCCGCCAAAGGAAGCTAATCCCCTGGCGCCCATGATGTCCGGCATCCGCGCGCCGCCGGCTTCTCCCAGGTATATTACAGGATATCCTTTGCGCGCGGCCAGGATTTTTAACTCTCCTTCCTTGCGTCCGGCAATGCGGCTGGAAGTGGAGGCCAGGACGGTAAAATCATTGGCCACGATCACCACCTGGCGACCGTCTATTTTGCCGTATCCGCCGACCTTGCTGTCTGCCGGGGTTTTTTCTTCCATCCCCGGCACATCAGAGTGATTGAACATGCCGACTTCAAAAAATGATCCGGGATCGAGAAGATGGTGAATTCGCTCTCGGGCGGTCAGGCGGCCTTTGGCATGGTGGATGTCAATTTTATGTTGCCCGCCCTGGGCAAGGGCTTTTTGTCGTTTCAGTGCAAGCTGCTCCATCTGTTCATCAAACGGCATCTGTTACTCCTAAATTAAAACACAAGGTCTTCGATAAAATCAATGAGCTGGTTTAAATTCCGGCATGGCCGGACTTCATGGCAGAATGCCTTGTATACATTCATTTCACTGTCGCCGGTTCCCCAGAATTGTTCAGGTTCCGGATTGAGCCAGATGACCCGGCGGCATTTGGCCCTCAGGTCTTCCAGGAGCTTTTCACGGGGATTGTGGTAATTGGAACGGCCGTCGCCGACAATAATCAGCGTGGTCTTTTTATTGAGCAGGCTCATGTTGTCCCGGTGGAATTGATAAAACATCTCTCCGTAATCGGTCAGCGCATTGAAATTTATATCTGTGTCGGTGAGCACTTTTTCAATGGCGGAGTTGACCTCGTTTTTTTCAAATATGTCGGTGATGTTGGTTGGCCCGCAGATGAACGCGAAGCTTTTCACATCGGAAAAGCAGTCCTGCATGGAATAGATCATGTTGAGCATGAACCGGGCAGCCGACCATACGGATCCTGACACGTCGCAGAGGGCCACGATTTTGGTTTTTCGAAGCGGCCGGTCCCGGTATTTGATTACCATGGGCACCCCCTGGAATTTGCCGGCATGCCGCAGGGTTTTTTTCACATCCAGGATGCCTTTGCTTCGAGAAGCATAACGCCGGGACATCATGTCCTTCATTTTTCTCACCAGCTGTTTGATGACTTCCCGCATTTCTTCGATCTCTTTTTCAGTCAAAGAGGCAAAGGATCGTTCACCCAGATCCGTGTAATGCTTGTCATATGTTTTGACTTGCCTGAGGCCGTCGTTATAAGGCCTTATTTCCTGGGTGATCATGGCGGAAGCGGTATCCAGTCTGTCCGCAAGATGATTCGCCGGAAGCCTGCGTCCTGATGATTCGCCTGAACTAATATCTGTCTGAAGCTGAACCAGCCGATTTCTGGCGTGATTGATCCGCAGCATGATTTCTAAACGCCCCGATAGCTGGCTCAGATTGGATCGAACGGTTTGATTCGGCAGTTCCTCCTGTTTTTCAACCCTCTGAAGCTCTGCTAAATACGATGTCGGATTTCCAGAAAGAAAATCCAGAATTGCCTGGGTGATAGGGTCATTTTCCATTTGCTCTTTTAAGCGGTCAAGGATTTCCAGCAATTCACGTCTGTCAAGTGTATCCGGTGTGAATTCGCATTCCGGACGCATCTCATGAAAATAAAGGTGATAGAGACGGTCGAAATTGCGCTGATCCCGCCTGCTTTTGGCAAAATTGGCGCGGAGCGTGGCGCGGAACTGATCCTCATCCGTGACATCGATGAGCTCGAGCTGCCGGGCGCAGTCAATCACCTCGGATGTCGATACCCTCAGATTTGATGTCCGGCACGCGGTGATGAAATTGAGAAGCAAATTTAACATGATTATTATTTACTTAAAAATTTTCTCCATCGACGCTCTTACAAGATTTATATCCGCCTGGTATTTGCAGATGACATTGATAGTTTCTGAAAGCACTTCCGGTGAAAGGTCGTTGATCTGCAGCACCATCAATGCCTGGGCCCAGTCTAAAGTTTCGGATATGCAGGGGCGTTTTTTCAAGTCCAGGTTGCGGATGTTGTTGATGGCATTTACCATCTTGTCAACCAGGCGTTTTTCAATACCCGGAATCTTTAAACATACGATGCGTTTTTCAAGCTCTCTTTCCGGATAGTCGATATAGAGATGAATGCACCGGCGTTTCAGCGCATCGCTCATGTCCCGGTAGTTGTTTGAGGTAAGGATAACCATAGGGATGTTTTTGGCTTTCCGCAAACCAAGCTCAGGGATCGACACCTGAAATTCGCTCAGCAACTCCAGGAGAAAGGCTTCAAACTCCGGATCGGATTTGTCGATTTCATCGATCAACAGCACAACGGGTTTATCTGATGATATGGCCTGGAGCAGGGGCCGGGCAAGGAGAAACCGTTCGGAGAAAAACGCATTTTCCTGTTCGGCGATTTTATCAATGGCTTCGGTCAATGAGGACGCGCCGGCAATCAGATCGTTTATTTTTTCCTTGATCATCTGGGTATAGAGGAGCTGCTTGGCGTATTCCCATTCATACAGGGCCTTGGCCTCGTCTAAGCCCTCATAGCATTGAAGCCTTATTTTCTGTCGCTTCATGCACCGGGCCAGGGCGCGGGCCAGCTCTGTTTTGCCTGCGCCGGCCGGGCCTTCCACCAAAATCGGCTTGTTGGTGGCAGACGCCAGAAAGACCACCGTGGCGATTTCCCGGGACGGGATGTAATTGACGCTTTCAAGGCGTTTTCGGACATCGTCTACGCTTTCAAATTCCATGAGGGGGCATCCTTATACCATCAGTTATTTAAGGAAAAAACTTAACCAAAAGCTTGCGCTAAAGTCCCCCTTTGTAAAGGGGGATGTAGGGGGATTTTGAAGTGTTGCATGAAATCCCCCCAACCCCCCTTTGCGAAAGGGGGGCAAATGAATGACGTTAAGTGCAAAATTGGAAAAATTTTCATAATTCGAAAATAATTATTTCCTTCCCATTGCTGGGGCGGGGACCAGGGTAGGGGTGATTTATAAAAAATTGTCCACCCTTTTAAAATACTCTATGCGGCATTGGTTCTCGATGTCAATGAGTCGTTTCAGCGCGCCGTTAAAATCTGTCGGATCTGTGGTGAATACCCCATGCCCGTATACGATGACGCAGGATTTATCCTGGATGGCTTTGGGGACGGTGTGGCAAAGCCCCTGGGGGCCCCCGCCGACATCGCCGGATACGATGGGGATGCCGCAGGCGTCTCGATCCTTCGGGCAATACAAATGGCATTCTTCCTGATGGTCGCATGATCCATTGTCGCAATCCATGGACAAGATAACCGAAAATTTAGGATGACCGTGAAGAACGGCCCGGCATCCGGTGGTTTTGACGATCTGGAGATGGGCCGGCAGTTCGGAAGACGCAGTGGTCGGGGATGGTTCCGACCCATCCAGTGCGCAGGCAACAATGCGTCCTTCCAGGGCATCCAAAAAGCTTCCGGTCTGGCTGATATGGAGTTTGTCCTTATATAAATAGGATATGTTCCCGAAATTCGAATCCACCAGCCGCAACTCCACCAGCTTGCGCCCGGCTTCGCAGATGGACGCGATCATCTCTTGCTCGGTTGCGAACGGGCCTTGGGCAAGTTCTTGGTTCAATGCCGCGGGAGGATCTAAATTAAGGACAACCGCTTCGTATGATGCCCGTTGTTTTTGACTGACAGAGCCGGATCTGGCGTCCTTTAAATAATCTGAAAAAAATTTGACAAAACAGGCAAAGCATACAGATGAAAAAGTGACAAATGCCTGTTCAAGGCTTTCAGATCCATATGCGACAATGCCATGACCGTTGACGACGGCGCTGTTGCGGTGTCTTAGCATCCGGATCAAGGCATCAGCGGACCACTCACCGGTCACCGGCAGATCGATCAGAAAATGGCGGGTTTCGCTGTCCTGGGGGCAAATAGCGCCGTCTGCGGTTTGGGCCAGATAATCGATAATGGTCCCATAGGGCTCGGCCGGCCGGGCAAACAGCATCGCCCGGATGTTTAAACGCTCAAACAGCGGCTCAAGTGAGGCGCAGGATTCATGGAGGCGGTTCCATTGAACGCCAGGGGCGGCAATCCCGAAGACAGCAGTCCCCGGTGCGGCGAGTCCGCTGCGAATCAAGCGCTGTTCAAATCGTTTAAAGTGCGATGGCATCAGAGGGTTTGTTTCACTGCCGAAATGGGAACAGGCTCGGTTGAAGATAGTCCTGATAAGGCCGGCATCGTTTCCGGCGGCCGCATTCCCGGCATACGGCAATGTGTTTTTTGGGCTGCCCTTTTTTGCTCGGGCAGGTGATGTATGGCGTTGAATCCTTATTTTTCATGGGTTTTTTTACCAATCTCTACCACTGGTTTGATATGCGCGCAAGGCAAAATGCGAGGTTGCTGATTAGGGAAAAGGTTAGGGTTGACGTTTGGTTTCATAAAATTTTCGTTAACGTAAACTGTACATAATAGTTTATAAAAAATATAATACTAATTTTATTTTATTGTATATAAATATAATTATTTATTATTACAATTTGTATAAAAATGATTTTTTAAAAATCTAATTATATTTTAGTAAAATTTTTTGTTGACTATTTTCATGGACCGAAATAAATTGCGCTGAATGGAAATTGCTGGTTTGGGAATCTTTTGGGCAAAGGCGATTGTGCCACAGATCATGTTCTGGAACAACTCGCTCCCGATAAGAAACTATAAATGTTACAAAATCCAAGAGGTCAATATGTTCAACTTCAGGATGATGAAAAAAAAAGAATTCAAACTCATTGGTTTGTTTTTGTCCAGTTTGATCATCTTTTCATGTCTCTTCGCCTGCGCCAAAGAAGATGAGAATGGGTTGCCGCCCAAACCACCGATTGAAATACCGTTTGAGGTCCATAAAGCCGGGACCAAGGTTGAAACAAAAATACGCGTGGTGGAGCACAGGGAATACATTTTCGATCTCGAATTCAAATTTAAAGAAAATGACTCGGAAGATCGCGCGCGTGTCAAGAAATTGGTTGGCGATGATTATCAATTAAAAAATGGAGATCCGGGAATACATATTCCTCTTAGATTTAAAATTACTAGCATCAACGCTGCCGGTGAAACGCCGATTTTTGAAAAAGAAATTCTTGATCCACAGGATCTGAGGCTGAAATCTTGGGGCGGCAATAATTTCGATAAACTCATCGCTTATTTCGTTTTAAAACCCGGTCTTTATCGAGTCAGTCTCGAAAGCTTGAAAGATATCCCTGAATTGATTGGGACACCTGTTTTTCTTCGTATCACTTATATGGTTAAAGTTACTCCCATAGATAATGATAAATAAACAAATAATTTTAAGGAGGAATTCAGCATGCCAACTGTAACAATTAACATTGCAGGCGTTGGTACACCAACAAGAGATGGTGGCAAATCGAGAGCGGGACATATGTGGTACACACTCGACGATGGAGATGGGAACACAAGCAGTTATGGATTTTCGCCAATAGAGGAAGGAAAACCATTTGGAATAGGAGACGTTAATGTACATGGCTCAGACAATGAATATTACCTGAGCACTGATGAATCTATATCGATTGATATTTCACAGACACAATATGAAAAGATGAAAGAGTTCGGTGAAAATCCTGGGAATAAATTTAGCCAATACTATAACTTTATGCATAATAGTTGTATCGATTATGTAATGAAAGCGCTTCAGGAGGGCGGCATTAACCCGACAGGAAGTGAAGGAGTATTATTGCCTACATGGAATGCGGGTCATATCAAACGTATGAGAAATTGGTATTATAATGGAGGCGGCGGAGGGCTTGCCGGAGGTTCGGGCGGTGGAGATAATGCCGGTGGAGCATCATGGGATTCCTTTGGCAACGGGGCAGGCGTACGTCCCAGTCCGTTAGTTCTTGATCTGGACGGAGACGGTGTTGAGACTATTAACGCCTTTGATGGCGCACATTTTGATCATGATGGCAATGGATTTGCAGAAAGAACAGGCTGGGCAGGGGCTGATGACGGAATTCTGGTCATGGACCGGAACGGCGATGGGATCATCAATGACGGCAAAGAACTTTTCGGCAACGAAACCCTTCTTGCGAATGGAATCAATGCGGCCAATGGGTTTGCGGCGCTGGCGGCGCTGGACGGCAATGCCGACGGCATAATCAACGCCAATGACGCGTCTTTTGCTGATCTTAAGATCTGGGTGGATGAAGATGGCGACGGCTATTCCCTGACCGAAGAACTCCACACCTTAGATGAACTCGGCATTCAATCCATCGCCACCGGTTTTACTGAATCCACCTTTGTCGATCCCCAGGGCAATGCCCACAAGCAGGTGGGGACCTTCACGAAAACCGATGGCACGATCGGAACCGCCACGGACGTCTGGTTTCAAGCAGACAAACTCTATACCATACCCCAGGAATGGCTCGATGTGCCGGACGAAATTATAGTGAGGCCCGACCTCACCGGCTACGGCAACGTCCACGACCTTCACCAGGCAATGGTGAGGGACGCATCCGGCGGGCTTAAAACCCTGGTGGAGCAGTTCATGGCAACCCCGGACACGGCTTCACGTGAAAACCTCATGCAGCAGATTCTGTTTAAATGGACCGGAAGCGATACCATATCTCCGACCAGCCGGGGGTCCTATTTTGACGCCCGGAAATTAACGATGCTGGAGAAGTTTTTCGGCGAGCCGTATGTGGGAACCACCGGCCCCAATCCGAACAATAACGCGCCGCCTTATTTGAATCAATCCTATCGGGGCATGTTTGAGCTCTATTACGGCCAGCTCATGGCCCAGACCCACTTAAAAGACCTTTATAACGCCATTAATTATACCTGGGATAATGCGAGTCAGAGTATTCAGGGTAGTCTGTCCGGGACCATTGCCGATATTCAAGCCCGGATAGCCATTGATCCGGTTGCCGGCGAAGCGCTTTTATTTGAGTTCGCCCGCACCATCGTGGGCCAGGGGGTGGCCGACATGCTTCATTACCATGACCTGGTAACCGCATTTCCGGGTTTTGCTGACAAACTGGAATTTTTGCCGGACACCTTTTGTAAAAATGTCTTCACCGGAACCAACGGAAATAACTCCCTAACCGGAACCAGGGCAGGCGATGCTTTGAACGGAGGCGCAGGCAATGACACAATTTCGGGTGCCGATGACCACGACAGTCTTTATGGCGGCAGCGGGGCCGACACGCTCAAGGGGGGGACCGGCAACGACATATTTGACGGAGGCACGGGCAACGATACCCTGTACGGATATGGCACCAGCACCACCGGTGCAGGCAACGACACCTACCGGTTCGGCGTGGGAAGCGGCGTCGATACCATCTATGACAAAGATTCCACCGCCGGGAACACGGACTCGGTGGCGTTTAAAGAAGGGGTAAGACCTGAAGACGTGAGATTTCGCAAAGAAGGCAACCACCTCCGCGTGGCTCTATCCAATGGTGTGGACAGCCTGCTGATCAATAATTGGTTTTCCAGCTCAGCCAATCGCATTGAGAAGTTTGTGTTTGCGGACGGGACCATCCTGACCGACGCGGACCTGGATGTCCGGGGATACGAGATGCTTGGGACAGGCGGGAACGACACCCTGACCGGTTCGAACTGTAAGGATTTTATATTCGGCAACAACGGAAACGATACGCTTTCAGGCGCCAATGGCGATGATGTCATTGACGGCGGCGATGGAACGGATACTATCAAAGGCGGCAACGGCAATGACGTGCTTGACGGCGGAGCAGGAGGTGACATTCTATATGGAGGCGCTCCTGACTTTACCGATTCGGGAAATGACACATACAAGTTCGGCTTGGGAAGCGGCGCGGATATGGTTTATGATTATGGTTCCGGGAACGGGAACCAAGATACAGTGGAGTTCAAGGAAGGAGTGACGCCTGAAGATGTGAGTTTTCGGGTCGAACCCACCATTTCCCCGTGGACCCTCGAACCCGAAGTTCTCAATCTTCGGGTAATGCTGGCCAGCGGTCAGGATAGCATGCTGATCAATGACTGGTTTAGAAACGAAAATTATCGCATCGAGCGGTTTGTGTTTGCAGACGGAACGGTCATAACAGCCTCGGAAGTTGAAGCCCGTGGATACCAGGTTGTTGGAACCGGCGGAGATGATATTCTTATCGGCTCGTATTTTAAGGATATTCTTTTAGGGAATGTCGGCAATGATACCCTTTCAGGGTGCGGGGGCAACAATGTGTTTGATGGCGGGCCGGGGAACGATATTCTTTATGCCTGTACCAGTTCCCCTTCCTCCAACTATGACACCGGAAGCCAAACCTACCGATTTGGGATAGGTGACGGCTTGGATACGATTTATGATAATGATAGATATAACTCTGCCGGGAATATTGATACTGTTGAATTTAAGCAAGGAGTTGCTCCAGGGGATGTGAGCTTTCGGGTGCAAGGCTGGGATCTCCGGGTGGCCCTGGCTAATGGCGAAGACAGCCTGTTGATAAAAGACTGGTTTTCCGACAAATCATATCGAATTGAACGTTTTGTGTTTGCTGACGGAAGCATTGTGACCGAAGCAGACCTGGATGCGTGTGGATATAGTGTTGTCGGCACCAGCGGAAATGATAGCCTGTCAGGATCGCGTTATAAAGATGTTCTCTTTGGCAATGATGGTGATGATAAGCTTTTTGGCGGCGACGGCGGAGATGTTTTAGACGGCGGCGCGGGAAACGATATGCTTTATGGCAATGCCGATTATCCCATACCCGAATATGGTCCGAGTAATGATACGTACCGTTTCGGAATGGGAAGCGGTAGAGATACAATTTATGAATCAGCCACTGAAGCCCCTGGTGATCAAGATTCAGTGGAATTCGGCGTAAATCCATTGGATCTTATCTTTTCCAGGTCAGAAGACAATCTCACTGTTTCCATTGCAAACACACAAGATCAACTCACCATTTGGAAATGGTATTTCAGCCCTGCCCTTCAGATTGAATCTTTTGAAACTTCCGACGGCAAAATGCTTTCAAACAGCGATGTTGATCTGCTGATCCAGTCCATGTCCGCCTTCTGCGCCAATGAAGGATTGACATGGAGCCAGGCCATAGAACAGCGGCCCCAGGACGTGCAGATCGTATTGGCCCAGTATTGGTCAGCGTAAAGACTTTTGGAGATCCCTTGGCCATACACAGTGGATGGCAGGGTGGGGCGTCCCAGCCTGCTCATTCAAGTGGGAAATGGCTTCGCACTTGCCAAAAAAATACTGTTTCATGACTGGGATTGCTTCGTCGCTGTCGCTCTCCAATGACTCATTAAATATCATTGCGAGTGCGTTACGCGGTTGAAGCAATCTCTTTATTGAAGGGATGAGATTCCAATAGTCCCTGAGTCCGATCGCAATGACGCAGAAAAGGATTCCGATATTGTTACCAAAAGGAGGAGGGGCTAATCGTATAGAGTATGCTGATGATCACACATTCCCGCAGTCTTTTCGTATGTACCGTCTTGATCGTGCTGACATGTATTATTTATTCTCCGGCTGTTGCGCAAGCGATTGACCTTGATTTTGAAGCTGTTATGGAACAGGCATTGGTGAATAGTTATGATGTCGCCATTGCACAAAAGAACATAGACATCAGCCGGATCTATACGGAAGAAGCTCGGTCGCTCTATTATCCGACCCTTACAATGCAAGCTTACAATCAATATGTGGACCTCTTCAGTCAAGAAGATGAAGTTGTCGCCACTGGCGATTATATCAGCCCTTATGGTGAGTCAATGTTTCAGAACTCGTTGACAGCCAGGGTGGTTTATCTGCTTTATGATTTCGGCGTCCGGGATTTAAAATCCGACCATGCCGAACAAGGCGTGCGCGTTTCCCGGCTGAAGTCTGATCATGCAAGCATCACCGCCCGGCAGGATATGCTGGAGCGATACGCCAAAGCGCTTGCTGTTTCAAGGCAGCTTGAATTTCAGCGGACAATCTGCGAGCGGCGCCGGGACATTTACGGATGTGTCAAGCGACTTTACCAGGCAGGCGCCGTGGATCAAACACAGGTGGAGGCTTCGGCCCTGGAGCTGGCCGAAGCTGCGACCCGCATTGACGATCTCACGGCCGATTTTCAGGCGGCGCTGGATTTTCTTGGTTATTATACCGGCCAAACATATACGGCGGAAGACACCATGCTGGCGATGCTGGCTGACCCTGGCGATAGAATCCCTCCCGGCGCCATCGATCCCCTGAGTCTTCCGGAAGTCGCGGCGCTGGATGAAGAAATTGCGCGCAAGGAAAAAGAAGCTGCCATTGCCGTAAAGGAAATGCTGCCCCAATTTTATTTTGACGGCGCGTTCAGCATGTACGGCAGCATTGCATTGGTGGCCCAGTGGGAAATTTTTTCAGGGTTTGGGGACCTGGCCAAAAGCCGCAGGTTAAAAGAAGAGGCGGCGCGGATGAACCTGGAAAAAGAAAAAAGGCTGGCCGAGCTTGCCCGCGAGATTCAAGCCGCTTCCCATACCTATGCAATGTATCAGACCGGCGGAGCGCACCGCCAGGAGCGCCGGGCCGGAATTGATAAAAGCCGAATCATGCTGGACCGTTTGGCCCGCCAGGATATTTGGGATCAGGTGACGCTCCTTGAAAATGACATCCGTCTGATTGAACATGAACTGGATATGGAATTAAAGAACATCGGAAAAGCCGCCGCCGGACTGAAATTGAAGTTTTGGTCCCAAGGTCAGCGATTTTGAAATTAAAAATAGATGTTTAAGAGATTGCTACATGAACAGCGGCCTTATCGCCTTTGACACCGTAGCGCGGATCAACCGGATCGACGTGGACCTTCGGGCCATCAGCCGGGGATTGGCACTGAACGGCCAGGTATCCCCCGAAGAGCTGTTGCGGGTTGCCAGACAGTCGGGGTTTAAAGCCAAGACCAAGAAGATCCCTCTGGACCAACTGATTGGCGCATACCCTTTGCCGGCCATTGTCTGTCAAAAAGACGGCGGGTACTTGGTGCTGCTTAAGGCGGACCTTGAAAAGAACAAGGTGCTGATCTTTGCGCCTGATGCCAAAAAGATCAGTGAAAGCCCTTCAGACGAATTTGAAGCCGGCGTGGAGAATTATATCATCCTTCGGCATAAAAAAATCTCCTCCCGGTCGGTGTTCGGCTTCCAATGGTTCTGGCTGGAAATCATCCGGTTTAAAAGAATCATCGGGGAAGTGCTGTTGGGGTCGTTTGTGGTTCAGGTTTTCGGTCTGGTCATGCCGCTGTTCACCCAGGTCATATTGGACAAGGTGATCATGCACCGGAGCCTGACCACCCTGGATGTTCTGGCGGTGGCGTTTCTGGCGGTTTGCGCCTTTGAACTTGCGCTCAATATCTCGCGCAACTATATCTTCATCCATACGGCCAGCAAGCTCGACGCCAGGCTCGGCGCCAAGCTGTTCAAGCACTTGCTGGCATTGCCGTTTATGTATTTTGAGGCCCGGCGCGTCGGGGCCATTGCCGCCCGGGTGCGGGAGCTTGATACCATCCGGGAGTTTATCACCCAGAAAGCGGTGAGTGTTTCCATCGATATGTTTTTCTCCCTGGTGTTTGTGGCTGTGATGCTGATGTACAGCGTGGGTCTGACATGCATCGTTTTGGCGATCACCGCTCTGATCGGCGTTATTTACATTACACTGACCCCGGAGCTTCGGCGACGGCTGGAACAGAAATTCCAGATGGCTGCGGCTTCCCATTCCTATCTGGTGGAATCGGTCACGGGAGTTCAGACGGTGAAATCACTGGCCCTGGAAGGGGCCATGCAGCGCAGATGGGAAGATCAACTGGCCGCCTATATCCGTTCCGGGTTTCGTCTGGCCAATATGTCCAGCATTTCGGGGGCTGTCGCCGGGGCGTTGCGGCAGCTCATGACCATCTCCATTCTGTTTCTGGGCGTGCGGCTGGTATTGACAAACGACCTGACCATCGGCCAGCTCATCGCGTTTCAGATGTTTTCCGGCCAGTTTGTCGGACCGGTCCTGCGGCTTGTGAATCTCTGGAACGAATTTCAGCAGGCCCTTCTTTCCGTGGACCGTCTGGGGGATATCCTGAACCACCCGGTGGAATTGCCTTTGGAAAAAGCCATCACCCTGCCGGAAATCAAAGGGGCCATCCGGCTGGACAAAGTCTCCTTTGCCTATGCCCCCCATGGCCCCAAAGCCCTTGACAGCCTTTCCTTTGTTGTCCGGCCCGGCATGAGCATCGGGATTGTGGGCAAAAGCGGGTCCGGCAAAACCACCCTGGCCAAGCTCCTCCAACGGCTGTATCTTCCAACGGAGGGAGCGATTTATATCGACGAAGTGGACGTGCGTCATTTAAATCCCCTATGGCTGCGGTCCCATATCGGCGTGGTGCTTCAGGAGAATTATCTCTTTTCCGGCACCATCCGGGAAAACATTGCGCTGCCGAGGCCCGACGCGCCCATGGAGCATATATTAAAGGCGGCCGGTCTTGCCGGCGCACATGAATTCATTGCCGGACTTCCGGAAGGATACGATACGCCTGTGAGCGAGCGGGGGAGTTCCCTTTCCGGCGGGCAGCGGCAACGGATCGCCATTGCACGGGCCCTGATCACCAATCCGCGGATTTTGATTTTTGATGAAGCCACTTCCGCCCTGGATTATGAGTCGGAAAGAATTATCCGCGCCAACCTCAAATCCATCAAGCAGGGCCGCACCACCATTTTGATCGCCCACCGGCTATCCACCATCAAGGATTGCGATGTTATCATGGTCCTGGATAAAGGACGCCTGGTGGAGGCAGGGAATCATGAAACATTGACTCAGTCCAACGGCCTTTACCGCCATTTCCATTCCCAGCAGGATTAACCCATGCCGCCCCTATCCAAAGACCGTCATGAATTTTTGCCGCTGTTGGCGGAAATCGAGGAGGAACCCGCAAGCCCTCTAGGACGGATGATTTTCTGGATTGTGATGGCCAGTATTTTGTTTTTTGTCCTGTGGATGGTTTTCGGGCGGGTGGATGTGGTGGTCTCTGCCCGGGGGAAAGTGATTCCCGTGGGCGAGGTCAAGACCGTCCAGCCATTGACCACCGGCGTTGTCAGAAGCATCCTTGTAAAAACCGGGGACCGGGTCCATGAGGGGCAGGTCCTGATGGAAATCGACCCGTCCGATGTCGCCCCAGGATTGGCCTCGATGCAAAAAGATCAAAAAACTCTGAAATTGGAGATATTAAGGCTTCAAGCCCTGATTTCTAAGGGGCCGTTTGCCGTCATGGAAGAAGAATACCCTGCGGATGCGGTCAGGGAGCAGGAAATCCTTTATGATGCGGCCAAAGACCGGATTGCGGCCCAGATTCAGGTCAAAATCGAAGCCCTTGCCCAAATCAGCCGGCGTCTGGCCGGCGAACAAAAATTACTGGAAGAAGCGGAATATCTCCTTTGTCAAAGTCGGGACCGGTTGGCACGATTGGAGCCCGTAGCCGATATTATCAGCCGGGATGAATTTGAAAAAGCAAAAAGCGACGCCAAAACCCGCCAGAGTCAAAGAGATGCCGCCTGTCACCGCATTGAGGAATTCCAGTCTGGTTCGGACCAGGTGAAAAAGGAGATGGAGCTGATCCAATCCGAGGAGAAAAACCGTCTCCTTGCGGAACTTACGGAAAAACGCCAAAAACTTTTGTATCTGTCCGCTGACATTGAAAAAAATGAATTTCTGACACGTCGTCAGCAAATTGTTTCACCGGTGGATGGGCATGTCTCCCAGCTTCTGATTCACACCGTGGGCGGCGTGGTGACACCTGCTGAAAAGCTCGCTCAAATTGTCCCGGAAAGCTCGCCGATGGTGATAAAAGCATATGTAAAAAACCAGGATGTTGGGTTCGTGACATCCGGCATGACAAGCATTCTTAAAATCGATGCCTTTAATTACCAAAAATACGGCATGATTGCCGGCCAGGTACTCCAGATCTCCCAGGACAGCCTCGATGATCCAAAGATGGGGCTTGTATATGAAGTCTACATCAGCCCTGAAGAAACCAGTCTGAAAGTCGAAGGTGATGAAAAGGAAATCGCCCCAAAGGACG
>JALOPH010000183.1 GCA_025453995.1 Desulfobacterales bacterium | reverse complement strand
AAATAATTTCGTATGATTTTGAAGGATTCCGGTCGATCACATCGGTCTTTATCCTGGTAAAAAGCTTATCAAGAGAACCCTCATTGCAATAAACGGGTATGACAATGGAATAATCAGTCCTCTGATCATCCATATACTGATCAGGCATACCTATCCATCCTTCCAGCATTTAAGAATACAGCAAGTTAAAGAAAAAAATCCAATCCCCTTAACCTCACGCATTTCTATTTTTGAAAAAACTGATTGGGCAATATTTTTATATTCTTCAGAATTTTTTACATGCTGCCCTCTATCCATTGATGTTATAAATTTATCAATTGGTTTCTGGCCATTTGTAAATGCAGGGTCAATGGTGAGCATGAATCCATTTTTTTTTAATTGTTGATACCCGATCCGGAAAAGTTCTTCGGCCTCATTTTCAGGAAGATGATGCATTAATCCGTCTGCCATGACAATATCAAACATCTCTAAATGTGAAAACTGCATGGCGGATACACGTTCATTGTAAAATTTTGCCCTATGCTGATATTTTCTTTTTGCATATTCAATATATTTAGAATTGACATCATATCCTATGTAATTAACATCAGATGGCAAAAAATTTAAAATAGCGGCAGTGCCGCATCCTATATCGAGTATTTTGATATCCGGGAATGGCTTGATGAACTCCTCAACATACAGCCTGTATTTATCCTGCAACCCCATGAGCCGTCCAAAAAAATTGTAGACAACCGGATTGCTTAGCACGGAACGCATGCCAGTATTAATTTCATCATCATGACAGGGTCTTATTGCCATAAATTTTTTACAAGAAATTTAACGTTAACCATGGCTCTCTATGCCGCCGGCTCCGAATAACGGCATACCTCATTGAGGCACCGGAGTATCTTGCCTTCCTTCTTGGTCTCTTTTTCCACCATAAACGCCGCGCCGCATTTGGGGCAGTTTTTTGCCACAGGTTTATCCCAGATGGCGAAATTGCAGGCCGGGAATTTGCTGCATCCGTAAAAGACTTTGCCGCGTTTGGAGGTCCGTTCCACCAGTTCGCCGCCGCAGCCTTTTTCGGGGCATATGACGCCCGTTGATTTGCCGTTTGACGCAGCATTGGCCGAGCGGGTGCTTTTGCATTCCGGGTACTGGGTGCAGGCCAGAAACTCTCCGAATTTCCCCTTCTTCAACACCATGGGGCTGCCGCATTTGTCGCAGATCTGGCCGTCCACCGGCTGGCTTGCAGGTTCTTCAGGGTGGATGATGCCTTTTTCATCCCGGATATAATTGCGGGTATATTTGCAATCCGGGTATCCGATGCACGCCAGAAAAGGACCGTTTTTCCCCACTTTGATATGAAGCTCTTTGGAACAGGAAGGACAGCTTAAGCCGGTGGGCACCCCGACGCCCTTGATGCTGAGCATGTTTTGCGTTGCGGATTCCAAGTCTTTTTCAAACATATCATAGAACAATCTTAGAATGGTCAGCGCTTCAGCCTCGGCGGTTTCCACCCGGTCCAGGTCTGTCTCCATTTTGGCCGTAAAATCCACATTTAAAATTTCCGGGAAATTTTCCACCAGAAGGTCAGTGACAATAAATCCCAGTTCGCTGGGTCGAAAATATCCTTTGATCAAGTCCACGTAACCCTTGTCCCGGATCGTGGACAATATGGCGGCATAGGTGCTGGGCCGGCCGATGCCGTTTTCCTCCAGTTCCTTGACCAGGGAGGCTTCTGAAAAACGGGGGGGCGGCGCTGTGAAATGCTGGCGGGGGTCAATTTTCTGAAGCGCCAGCTTCATCCCCACAGACAATTCCGGAAGAACCGCCTTGTCATTTCCCTCAGAGTCTTTTTCTTCATCATCAGCCGACATGTAAAGCGCCATGAACCCTTTAAATGCCACGGTTGATCCAACGGCGGAAAACTGATAATCGCCCGCCTTGATCAGAATGGTATTCTGATTGATCAGGGCCTGGGCCATCTGGGATGCCACAAACCGCTGCCAGATGAGCCGATACAGGGCCAATTGATCCTTGGAGAGATATTGAGCGACTTTCTCCGGCGTGTTATAGACCGAGGTGGGGCGGATGGCTTCGTGGGCGTCCTGAACCTTATTTTTATTTTTAAAAAATCTGGGTTTGTCTAAAGTATAATCAGATCCGAATTTTTCACGGATATGGTCCATGGCTTCATGGGCGGCTTCGGCGGATATGCGGGTGGAGTCTGTGCGCATATAGGTGATCAAGCCGACGTATTCGCCTCCCCCGAGATCCACGCCTTCATAAAGCTGCTGGGCCACCATCATGGTTTTCTTGGCGGTGAATCTGAGCTTGCGGATGGCTTCCTGCTGGAGCTTGCTGGTGATAAACGGCGGGTAGGGATTGCGTTTGATTGTTTTTTTATCGATCTGTTCCACAACAAATGCGGCGCCTGAGAGATCTTTTAAAATCGCATCCGAAGCCTCTTTGTCCGGGATGGTGATTTTGAGGTTATTTTTCTTGACCAGTTTTGCGGCAAATGGCGGGGGATTGTCGCCTGCCAATGTTGCGGTAATCGACCAGTATTCCTCTGGAACAAACGCGTAAATGGCCCGCTCGCGCTCGCAGATCAGCCGAACCGCCACGGACTGCACCCGTCCTGCGCTCAACCCGTATTTTACTTTCTTCCAAAGCACAGGGGAAATCTCGTACCCCACCAGACGATCCAGAATCCGTCGGGTCTGCTGGGCCTTGAACTTGTTGACATTGAGATCCTGGGGATGGGCCAGCGCTTCCATGACCCCTTTTTTGGTAAGTTCATGGAACAGGACCCTGTGGAATATCCGGCCCTGCTTTTTTAAAATATCCGCCGTATGAAAGGCAATGGCCTCCCCTTCCCGGTCCGGGTCCGGCGCAAGATAAATCTCGTCCGAATCCTTGGCCGCACTTTTCAGCGATTGAATGACTTTCTGCTTTCCTTTAATGGTCACGTATTGGGGTTCAAATGCGTTTTGAACATCAATGCCGAGCTCCTTCTCGGGCAGGTCCTTGACATGCCCCACCGTGGAGGCCACTTTATAGGCATTGCCGAGGTATTTTTTTAAGGTTTTTTCCTTTGTCGGAGATTCAACGATCAGCAACGGTTTACTCAAAATGATTCCTCTCTTTTAGAAAAATAT
Organism: Desulfobacterales bacterium; assembly: GCA_025453995.1. Taxonomy (GTDB): domain Bacteria; phylum Desulfobacterota; class Desulfobacteria; order Desulfobacterales; family Desulfosalsimonadaceae; genus JALOPH01. The sequence goes on along the minus strand of JALOPH010000183.1, from coordinate 4,083 downwards.
TTTCCGGGCATCTGATGGACGATGCCTTTTAATTCAAGGTTGAGCAGAATACCGGCCAAAGGTCCTGCGCCCTTGCCGGTCTTCTGGCTCAATTCATCAATATGAACCGGATACGGCTCAAGAAATTGAAATACGTCGGATTCCTCCGGCGTCATGGGCAACGATTGTGTAAAGGCTGTCCTTTTTTCCCCCGGCAAATGGGCATCCTGCACATTTCCATTCAACCGGAGTCTCGGGAACTCCTCGATAATATCATCAACTGTTGCCACAAGCTTTGCGCCCTGCTTCAACAGATTATGGACGCCCGAGCTTTTGGCGGAATGGATGCTGCCGGGAACGGCGAACACCTCCCGGCCCTGCTCCGCCGCCAGCCGCGCGGTAATGAGCGAACCGCTTTTGGTGGCTGCCTCCACCACAACGGCTCCCAATGTCATGCCGGCGATGATCCGGTTTCTGGCCGGGAAATTATACGCATTGGGCGGTTCCATGACCGGCAGCTCGGATACCACCGCTCCGGATTCCGCTATCCTGTGAAACAGCTTTTCATTTTCCGGGGGATAGACGACCCCAAGCCCGCATCCCAGCACGGCAATGGTTTTTCCTTTTGCTGACAGCGCCCCTTCATGGGCTGCCGCGTCAATGCCCCGGGCCATGCCGCTGACCACGACCAGCCCCATTGAAGCCAGATCCGCGCTTAAACGCCTGGCAACAGCAAGGCCATATGAAGACGCCTGCCTGGACCCCACCACGGCAATGCTGATTTCCGTGTCTCCAAGATCGCCCTTCACGTAAAGATACGGCGGAGGATCATGGATGGCTCGCAGCAGTTCAGGATATTGAGGGTTCGTTAATGTGATGATCCGGCAATTGAGTTCAGCCGCTGCGTCCATTTCACGTTGGATGCTGTCTCCCGCTCGAAATCCAAGAATGGTCCCAGCCAGTTGGCCACTGATCCCCTCAACCCCCGTCAGATCCTGGGATGTCGCCTCAAACACCTTCTGGGGGGTTCCAAACCGGTCCATCAGGGATTTAAACAAATGGTTGCCGACGCCCGGAACATGTTTCAAGGCCATCCATGGAAAAATTGCTTCCATCAATCCATCAATCTCAAAATAGCAACTGCCCTTTTACGGGCAGTTTGCATCTGATTCTCTTTGATATCGGGCAGCAACGTTGAACTTTTATTCGAACTAACCGGCTGCCGGCGCTGTTTTGGGCGCAGATTCCAGATCCTTGAAGAACAGCAGGATCGGACTGGCCACATAGATCGAAGAATAGGTTCCGATAAACACGCCCACCACCATTGAAAAGGCAAAATCCCGGGTAATGTCTCCGCCGAGAAAATACAGGCAAATAACGGCTACCCAGGCGGTTGCGGATGTCAAAATCGTCCGGCTCAGGGTCTCGTTGACGCTGCGATTGATCAGATCAGCCATGGCCATCCGGGGATAGCGCTTGAGATTCTCCCGAATCCGGTCAAATACGATGATGGTGTCATTTAATGAAAACCCCACAAGAGTCAGCAATGCGGCCACTATCGGGAGGGTGAATTCATAATTAAACAATGACAAAACGCCCACCGTAATCGACACATCGTGAACCAGCGCCACAATGGCGCCCATGGCGTATTTGAGCCGCAGTTGCCAGAAAAGCAATAACGTGATCGCCAGCGCCAGAAGGATTAAAAATGGAATGCTGACATCAAAAAGGGAAAAGAAATAGACCGACCCGGTGATGATCAGCGCCAGAACGCCGCTGGTCATCCATTTCATTTCAAACCGGCCGGAAATGTAGATGGCGATGAACACCAACGCATAAAACATGGCATAGAGCGCTTTTGCGCGAAGGTCTTTACCCACCTGGGGCCCCACCATTTCCACGCGCTGAATGTCAATTTCAGATCCTGTGGTTGTTGTCAGGGTTTTCTGCAGATGCTCCGTATACCCCTTCTCAGTATCTGCCGGTGTTTTGGCCCGGATCAGAAATTCATTGTCGGAGGCTGCGCCCATCTGCTGAACCGACGATCCTTCCAGACCGACTTCTTCGAGGCCCTTTTTGATGTTATCGATGCTCACGGTCTGGGCCGCTTTTATCTGAATCAGAGTCCCGCCGGCAAAATCAATGCCGAACTTGGGTCCCTTGACAAGCAGGGAAACAATGCCGATCAATATCAAAAGCCCTGAAAATACATAGGCGAAATAGCGTATTCCGACAAAGTCGATTTTAGTACCCGGTTTAATAATCTCCATTGGTGATTTTCCCTCTTAAACGCTTAAAGTTTTCATTCTGCGCGTGATATACAAATGATCAAAAATTAATCGCGACATAATCAGCGCAGTGAACATGCTGGCAGTGACGCCAAGGCTTAATGTCACGGCAAACCCCTTGATGGGGCCGGTGCCGAATTGAAACAGCACAAGCGCGGCGATCAGGGTCGTTACGTTGGCATCCATGATGGTTACGCTGGCCCGGTCAAATCCCGCCTCAACGCATGCGCTGGGAGTTTTGCCCAGGCGCCTTTCCTCGCGTATCCGTTCATAGATCAGAATGTTGTTGTCCACCGCCATGCCGATGGTGAGAATAATCCCGGCAATTCCCGGCATGGTGAGTGTGGCGCCAAACGCCGCAAGACCCGCCGCAATCATCAGAATGTTTAAGACTAAGGCAATGTCGGCGATAACGCCTGAAAGCTTGTAATAAAAAGCCATGAAGCACAGAATAATGATCGAACTTACCGCCAGTGAAAGGAGCCCTTTGTGAATGGAATCCTTCCCCAGGGAAGGGCCGACCGTTCTTTCCTCGATGATCTTGACCGGCGCCGGCAAAGCGCCCGCCCGCAGCACAATGGCCAGATCGTTGGCTTCCTGGGTGGTGAACGACCCTGTAATTCTGGCCTTGCCGCCGGCGATCTTCTCCTGAATCACGGGCGCGGAGTAGACCTTGTTATCCAGTACAATGGCCAGACGCTTCTTGACGTTCTCGCCGGTGATCCGCTCAAAATCCCGTGCGCCGCGCTTATCAAAGTCTATGGAAACATAAGGTTCATTAAACTGGGTATCGATCTGAACTCTTGCATCCGTTAAAGACGCGCCGGTGAGCAATGACTGTTTTTTAACCAGATAGGGCTGTTTTTCACTGGCTGCTTCGCCTTTGCTGGTTTCCTTTGCCTGGTACAGGATCTCGGTTCCGGGCGGCACATTCCCTTTCAGCGCGGCCCCTACGTCATGGGCGTCATCAAGAAGCTTAAACTCCAGGAGCGCGGTCTTGCCGATCAACTCCTTGGCCCGTTCCGTATCCTTGATGCCAGGGAGCTGAACCAGAATCCGCTTCTCGCCTTCCAGACGGATATCGGGTTCGCTCACGCCGAACTGGTCAATGCGGTTTCTGATGGTTTCAAGGGCCTGGTCCGTGGCCTGACTTTTAATCTGATCGACCCACTCTGTTTTCATGGTCAAGGTGATTTTCTGAACATCGCTTTCCATCGATGTGGACTCTATCTCAACGTCTGGGAAATATTTATCCAGCAGCGCGTTGATCTTATCCATATCCGCGGGCGCGCCGACGGCGACCGTGAGGCTTGTTTTGCCGGACATTTCAATAGAATTCAGCCGGATGCCGTCCTCCCGGAAATAGGTCCGCACTTCATTGCGGATCCGCTCCAGGGTGCTTTCCACCGCTTTCTCGGTTTTGACTTCCAGAATCAAATGCATGCCGCCCTGTAGGTCAAGGCCCAGATTGATTTTTTTATGCGGCCAGATTCCAGGCTTCAGCGTCGGCCCCACATAAATCAGACAGGCGATTGTCACCGCCAGCACAACGGCATGTTTCCAGGTTAGCCCTTTCAATGCGATCATCCTTTCGTTATGAGTGTTTTAAATCAATCTTTTTTATCGTTTTTGGGAGACGGGGCCGGCGCTTCGATGTTAAGGCCCGCAATGCTGCCGCGGGTCACTTTGATGCGGACTTTTTCAGCAATCTCAAGGGTGGCAGTGGCTTCATCAATATTGGTGATCAGCCCGTATATGCCGCCACTGGTGATCACCCGATCGCCCTTTTTCAAATTGTTGATCATTTCCTGATGGG